>JAQGMS010000519.1 GCA_028292245.1 Ramlibacter sp. | reverse complement strand
CGCCTGCGAGCTCAAGCCGCGTTGTTGTCCGAAGATGCCCGCCCGCAAGGTCCCACGTTCAATTTACGAGAACGCCCGAGACGTGGCCCGCGACATCGCCAAGACCGAGGCTTATGTGACATCGCGGCGTGAACGGAAGAAGATCGAGATGCTGTTTGCACATCTCAAGCGCATCCTGCGCCTAGATCGGCTCAGGCTGAGAGGTCCGTTTGGTGCCCGAGACGAGTCCCTACCCGCTGCAACCGTTCAAAACCTCAGAAAGCTGGTAAAGCTGGTCCCGCTCCCCACCCCAATGCCTGCCTGACCGTAAACAAACTGACGCGCGCCCGCCTCTTCGTACCATCCCGAGCAACTCGTCCGCCGGGTTCTTCAACACAATTGGCGCGGGCGGACCTGCGCTTGAAGGTAATCAATCTTCAAGTCTTTGCACCACCGTCGAAACGCGCGAGACCTGCGCCGTCGCCGGGAGTTCCAGCGCCGCACGCACCCCTCCCGGTGGAGCTTCACTCAAAGCAATACTGCCGCCGTAGAGCTCTGCCAGCTCGCTTACGATCGATAGTCCAAAGCCAAATCCGGGCGCGGCCTCATCCAATCGCTTGCCCGGCCTCAAGACCTCCTCACGCTGCGCGAGCGTCAGGCCGGGACCGTCGTCGTCAACAACGATGCGCACCGTCCCGTCGTTGCTCGACGCGCGCACGACGACGCTGGTACGTGCCCACATGAAGGCATTATCGAGCAGGTTGCCCGCCATCTCGTCGAAATCCTGCGGTTCGCAGGCCGCGGTGAGGTCGGCCGGCAAGTCCATGGCAAATGAAATTGACCGATCGGTGTGAATCTTGCCGAGCACATCGCCAAGGTCCCGCAGCCGCGAAGCGATCTGCGTCTGCACCCGTACCGGGCCGTTCAGGGCCGCCATGCGTGCGCGCCCCAGATGGTGCCTGATCCGGCGTTCCATCTGCGCGACCAGCTGCTGCACCACGATGGGGTCACGCGGGCTGTCCGCAGCCGTCGCGACGGCGAGTGTTGCCAGCGGTGTCTTCAGGCCGTGGGCCAGATTGGCGACGTGACGACGCGCGCGCTCGAGATTGGCGGCATTCTGGTCGAGCAGCGCGTTGAGTTCGTCCACCATCGGCTGGATCTCATGCGGCTGCCGCGACGGGACACGCGCGCTGCAGCCGGTCCGTACATCCGTCAGCGCTTGCCGCAACCGTTCCAGCGGCCGAAGACCGAGCCTGACCTGAAGTACGATCGCGAGTACCAGCGCCAGACCGAGCAGAGCCAGCGAAATGCCGAGCGTGGTCATTGCCTCACGTAGCGGCCCGAGCACGGCTGCGCGCGGGGCAGACGTAATGATCGTGACGTCAATCGCCCCGACTTTGACCGACTTCAGCCGGTAATGCAGATGCTCGTCGTCGGGGCCGATCCCGTCCGCGGGCCGCGGCCGATCCTCTCGCTCATTCCTGTCTTTTTTCGGCGGTGGAGGTCGTCTTTCATCGCGCTCCCTCAGGGCGGAGTTGTCGAGACGGGTGCCGTCCAGCGAGGCGGAAAGCAACGTGTTGTTCGGTCCGGTAACTTGCCAATACCAGCCGCGGCGCAGCCGTTCGAACGGCGGGCCATCGGCATTGCCGGCGAGACTGATTGTTCCACTGCTGTCGGCACGCAGCATGGACGAAAGAAACACGATCTGCGTGTCGAGCCGCTGATCGATCTGTCCCTGAACGAAACGATGCAGTACGAAACCGATCAGGACGGCGGCAACGATCAACGCCATTGCGATGAACGCGCCGGCCGCCGTCAGCAGTCGCCGGCTGAGCGAAGCATCCCGCCACATCACGCCTGACCCGCCGTCAACCGGTACCCGCGACCGCGCACGGTTTCGATCATGCCACGGCCGATCTTGCGGCGCAGCCGGGCAATGATCACTTCCAGCGAGTTCGAATCGGTCCCGGCATCGCCCTCATAGACTTTCTCCATGAGTTCGAGTCTGTCGAAGATGACATCCTTGCGCATGATCAGCGACTGCAGCACACGCCATTCCAGTGCCGTCAACTTCAGTGGCAGGCCGTCGAGTTCGAAGACGCCGGTGGGCGCATCGAACGTAAGTGGCCCGCAAGCGACTTCCGGCGCGGCATGTCCGGCGGAACGCCGAACCAGCGCGCGCAGTCGCATGATCAACTCCTCGACACGGAACGGCTTCGTCAGGTAGTCGTCGGCACCGGCCTTGAACCCGTCGACTTTCTCGGTCCAGCCGTCGCGCGCCGTCAGGATCAACACCGGTAATTGCCGGCCGCGCTTGCGCCAGGCGCGCAACACGGTCGCGCCCGGCATCTTCGGCAGGCCGAGATCGAGCACGGCAGCGTCATAGGCTTCGGTGTCGCCGAGATAATGCCCTTCTTCGCCATCCGCCGCGGTATCGACGGCAAAATTCTCCCGGCGCAAGGCTGCGGCAATCTCGCTGGCGAGCAGCGCGTCGTCCTCGACCAGCAGTATTTTCATCGATGTCTCCTGAACGCATATGGAGCTATGCGGCGTAGCTTAACTCAAGCTGAACGGTTCGGTTCAGGGTGGATTGGGCGCCACCCTGTATTGTCCCTGCATCGACAACGATGACAAGGACACCCGATCATGGCCGACACCGAAAATACCTCCGAACCGAAAGCGCTGCCCCCGCCAGGCCCCCGCCTGCCATTCTCACGCAGCACCGGCGTTATTGGCGCCGTCGCCGTCGTGCTGATCGCCGGCGCGGCGCTTGGGGCTGGCGGAACGCGGATCGCCCAGTACTGGCAACCGCGGAGCGTGCTGCTGTTGCAGCCCGCGCCTATCGACAAGATGGCCGAGCGAAGTCCCGTCGCGATCAAGGGTGACGTCGCCGAGGTGTTCGGCAACAAGTTCGTGGTGCAGGACGGCAGCGGCCGTGCGCTGGTCGATACCGGACCGCAGGGCGAGGGGCGCGCGATCGTTGCCAAGGGCGAGACCGTGACCGTGCAGGGACGGTTTGACCGTGGCGTGGTGCACGCCGATGTGCTCGCGCATGCAGATGGGCGTAACGAGGCTTTCGGGCCGCCTGACCATGGGCCCAAAGGACCCAAGGGTCCAAAAGGTCCCAAAGGCCCGAAGGACGGTCCCGGCGCGCGTGCCGATCGCGGCCCGCCGCCGCCGCCCGATCACGACGGCCCGGATGACGATGCGCCGCCGCCTCCGCCGCGATGAATCAAGGCTCGCCAGCTTCGGACCTGAGCGATCAGGTCCGCCTTCTTATCCACACCTGGAAATCAAGGAACTCAAGATGCCCGATCATCACACCACTGCCATTACCGGCAAAGTTACCCACGTTTTTGGCCATCGCTTCGTGATCGAGACCCACCGGGGCGCCGTGCTCGCCGACCTGACACCCAAAGGTGCCGAGCAACATAGCCTTCGTGTCGGCGAAGTCGTCAACCTGCGCGGCGAGATGAAGCCTTCGGAATTGAAGGTCTCACACCTCACAGCCGGCAAGACGACGATCACCATCGAGCACAAGAAGAAGCCACACGATCACCATCCGCATGCCGAACCGGGCGCTGCACTCAAGGCCGCGCGTGAAGCCGGTTTTGAGCCAGTGGGGGAGCCGCGCCGGAAGCCCAAGCATTTCGAAGTGTTGGGACGGCGCAATGATCGGCTGACCGAACTGCATATCGAACTGAACGGACACATCCGCAAGATGAAGCCCGTCGAAGGCGCCGATCCAAAATGGAGCGAAGCGCTGTAACGGCCTCCGTGATGCCAGCTTGATCGGTCCCGGCGCGTAACGCTCCGCGCCGGGATCAGTTCCCAAAACGAAGGAATCGA
>JAQGMS010000382.1 GCA_028292245.1 Ramlibacter sp. | reverse complement strand
AGAGCGCCCGTTCCTCGTGGAGGATTTTCTGGATGATGCGGGCGGTACGGTCCTGTCCACCGCCCGCGCTCGCCGGGATAACGAATTCGACCGCGCGCTCGGGCGTCCAGGCGCTCGCCGCCGCGTGCACCGCGCTCGACCCGCTCATCACCACTGCGATCACGCACGGCCAGAGCCGCCTGCATGTGAACGAAGAGCGCGCGAGCGATGAGTGAATGCCCTGCTTTCTCGAATGTACAGCGAACATCGCGCCGCAGGCGCGTGCAATATCTGAGCTCATGTGTCCCCGGAGGTTATGTGTGTGCGCATTCTCAGAGACATCGCGTGCCTCTGGCAGGTCGCGCGCGAACCTGCAGCGCGCCACTGTGCTACGCAAGAACTGCACCATTCCGCGATACATCGAGGGGCCCCTGCGTAATGGGGCCGCGCGTGCACAAAGCTGAGGCGTCGCGCGTCGCACGTGCACTTGCGTGGCGCATCGCGCGGTCGACGCATTGCCTCGCCTCGATCACGAGCTTGCGGCTCGATGCGCCTGCAGGGCGCCACCACACCGCAGACGCAGCAGACAGACTATGCGGACATCCGCACGCTAAACTGGCGCGCTATTTGCGAGCGAGTCGCCGCACAAAGTGCAGCGACACGTCGATGCGCATCGCGTATAGGCGTGTATAAGCTGCCGAGACAAGCTGCGCTCAGCCACTCGAGCGCGGCAGCGAATGCGGCGTCGACGCCCTGCCGAACCGCCAACCCCTCGATTCAAGGATCAAGTGAATGACAGTTAGAAGTGTGGTGTACACGCTCGCCGCCGTGGTGCTCGGCTGCGCCGCGTCCGTCGTGCAGGCGCAGGAATATCCGAGCAAGCCGATCCGACTGCTCGTGCCATTCGCACCGGGCGGAGGCAACGACACGCTTGCGCGGATCTTCGGACAAAAGCTCAGCGAATCGTGGGGCCAACAGGTGATCGTCGATAACCGTCCTGGCGCGGGCACCACGATCGCAACCGCCATGGCGGCACGCGCTGCGCCGGATGGCTACACATTGCTGCTGTCTTCGATCGCGAGCCATGCGGTGAGCCCGAATCTCTACCGGGCGCCCGGCTACGATCCGCTCAAGGACTTCACGCCGGTCGCCATGCTCGGAATCGCGCCGGTGGTCATGGGTGTGAACGTGGGCGTGCCCGCGAAATCGGTCTCGGAATTCATCAAGCTCGCCAAGGCCAAACCCGGGAACTTCAAATATGCCTCGGGGGGCGTCGGGTCGGTGATGCATACCTCCGCGATGGTCTTCAGCCAGGTCGCCGGTGTCGAGATGCTGCACGTGCCGTACAAGGGTGCGGGTCCCGGCTACGTCGCTCTGCTCGGTCAGGAAGTCGATCTCGCGATCGACACCACCGCGGCCCTGCTCCCCCTGGTGCGCTCAGGGAAGGTTCGCGGCCTCGCCGTCGCGCGCAAAAGCCGGCTGGCGGACATGCCGGACCTGCCCACCTTCGCCGAAGCGGGCCTGCCCGGTTATGACGCCAACGGCTGGTATTCGATTCATGCACCCGGCGGCATGCCGTCTGCGATTGCCGCAAAGCTCAACAAGGAAATCGTTCGCATCGGCACCCTGCCCGACGTGCAGGAGCGGCTGCGTCAGCTCGGCACGGAGACGGTCGCCAACAACACGCCAGAGCAACTGACCGTTTTTGTTCGCAGCGAGCTCGCGAAGTACACCAAGGTCATCCAGGCGGCCGGCATCAAGCCGGAGTAGTGGGAGCGTCCGCACAACTCGGACGCTTTACCGAACACGCCGGTTATGGCGCCTCGACGATTCTGCCCAGGCGCCGCTGGCGCGACTTGACCTTCGGCCGTATGAGCGGCATCCAGCGCCCCTTGTCCGATTCCGCTTTCCACTCGGGCGTGTCGGGCAGGTCGGCCTGCGACAGGAAGTACATCGCGGAATACACCAGCCATCCGCGCTCGTTGGGCGCATGGTCACGAAAGCGCGTGATGCCGAGCACGCCGGGCACTTTCAGGATGTTCGGGATGTGCTCGGTATCGTAAATCTCGTTGAACAACGCTTCGTCCGCGGCGTCGATCTCGAACGTGACCATGTAGAAGTAGTGCGCCCCGGCGGGATGCATGGCATTGACGGACATGAGGTTTCCCATTCGATGTTGGAAGACAGCAGGCGCGTGAGATCGCGAAAGTCGCGCACGTCCTCGAGGCCGGCCACGCACGCAATGATCTCACGCCCGCAGCCGCCTAAGTCGTCGAGTTCCAGCGCGTGACACGCGGTGCCGTTCACCAGAGCCGCGTTCGGCGCGACTTGGGGCACGCACCCATTGCTGGTCACGGCAGTGCGTCAGCTCATCCGCCGATCACGGCGCATACACCCACAGATCGAGCTGGACGGTGCATCCCGGCACGAGCAGCGGCGCCGGCACCTGCACCGCTGAAAGCGGCAGCGGCTGAGCGGGCAAGCGCTGCTGCCAGACTTTGCACGCCGGGTAGAAGTCGTCGAGATTCGTATGAAACTGCTGAATGCGAACGACGTTCGCGAGCGACGTCCCCGCGGCGTTGCACGTTTTCTCGGCTGCATCGAGCAGGAAATCCATCTGCGCTTCGATGCTGCTGCTGAAGTGCGGCTGACGCGGGTCGATGCGTGCGCTCTGCACGAGACCGTCGGCATCGGCTGCCACCATGCCCGAGAACAGCAACAGGTCGCCTGCGCGAACCGCGACCGGTGAGCCGTCGCAGGTGGGTGTCACGCCTGAGGGGGCGATCCCCTCACCGATCAGCGCCCCGCCATCACGCAGCGCGATCAGATTGATCTCGCAGCGCGCATCCGCAATCGCGAAGCCGGGATCCAGTGTCGGCACGAACGTCACGGCAGGCAGGCGTTCGCCGAAATGTTTGCGCCAGATCTGGTTGAAGGCGGGCACGTCGTTGATGTCCGCGAGATACACCTGCGCCTTGACCACGTTCGCGAGTGACGAGCCCGCGCCTTTGAGCGCCGGCACGAG
>JAQGMS010000223.1 GCA_028292245.1 Ramlibacter sp. | reverse complement strand
GGCCGACCGGCACTTCCAGGATGCGGCCCGTGCACTTGACGGTGTCGCCTTCGGAGATGTGCTCGTACTCGCCCAGGATCACCGAGCCGACCGAGTCGCGCTCGAGGTTCAGCGCCAGGCCGAAGGTGGGCGTGCCGTCGGCGGTGGGCGGGAATTCCAGCATTTCGCCCTGCATCACGTCAGACAGCCCGTGGATGCGGCAGATGCCGTCGGCAACCGACACCACGGTGCCCTGGTTGCGGATGTCGGCGCTGGCGGAGAGCCCCTCGATGCGGCTCTTGATCAGTTCGGAAATCTCTGCGGGATTGAGTTGCATGACTCTTTCCTTTCTTTAAGTTGGTCGGGGGCGGAAGAGGCCTTACGCCGCCAATGCCGTTTTCATTTGTTCCAGGCGGGCCTTGACCGAGGTGTCCAGCACCTCGTCGCCCACCACCACGCGAATGCCGCCGATCAGGGCGGGCTCTTGCTGCACCGTCAGGTTCAGCTTGCGGCCGAAACGCTTTTCCAGCACTTGCGACAGGCCGGACAGCGCGTTGGCGTCGATCGGGAAGGCGCTGTACACCGTCGCATCGGAAGACCCGCTTTGCGAGTTCTTCAACGCGCGGAACTGGGCGGCGATCTCGGGCAGCGCCGACAGGCGGTTGTTCTCGATCACGGTGCGCAGGAAGTTCTTCGCGTGGTCGGACAGCGTCGTCTTGGCCACGCCGCCGATCACGTCGAACACCTGCTCGGACGTGACCTTCGGGTTGCCGGCGAATTGCTGCAATTGCGCGTTACCGGCGACCGCGGCGAGCGCGTCCAGCCAGCCGGCGGTGCCGTCGAGGTCGGCCTTCGCGGACTTGAACAGCGCTTCGGCGTAGGGACGGGCAATGGTGGCGAGTTCGGCCATGTGTGCCTTCCTTACAGCTCGGTCTTCAGGCGGTCGAGCAGCTCGGCGTGGACACCGGGATTGACCTCCTTGCGGAGAATCTGCTCGGCGCCCTTGACGGCCAGCGCGGCGACCTGGTCACGCAGCGTTTCACGCACGCGGACGGCCTGCTGCTCGGCTTCGGCCTTCGCGGCGGCAACGATCTTGTTGCCTTCCTCGGTGGCGCGGGCCTTGGCCTCTTCGATGATGGCCTGGGCGCGGCGCTCGGCATCGGCCAGGCGCTGCGCGGTTTCGTCGCGCGACTTGGCGAGTTCGGCTTCCACCCGCTGGTTGGCGGCGGACAGCTCGGCCTTGGCCTTGTCGGCGGCGGCCAGGCCCTCGGCGATCTTGCTGGCGCGTTCGTCCAGTGCCGTCGCGATGGGAGGCCAGATGAATTTCATCGTGAACGCCACCAGGAGCAGGAACACGATGATCTGAACGATGAGGGTACTGGTAATGCTCACTTTTTCATCCTTCACCCCGGCGCCAAAACGCACCGGGGAATGACTGGGGTCGGAGGATGGCTGCGCTTACTTCGGCAGGTTGGCGATCTGGGCCAGGAACGGGTTGGCGGTGGTGAACCACAGCGCGATACCCGTGCCGATGATGAACGAGGCGTCGATCAGGCCGACCAGCAGGAACATCATGGTCTGCAGTTCGTTCATCAGCTCGGGCTGGCGGGCGGCCGATTCGAGGAACTTGCTGCCCATGATGCCGATGCCGACGCACGCGCCCAGAGCGCCCAGGCCAATGATGAGGCCGGCGGCCAGTGCGACAAAGCTGATAACTTCCATGATGACTCCTAAAGGTCTTTGGTTGGTGAGAAAAAGAAAACGGGAAATCGGGAAAGGAGGTCTAGTGGTGGTCGTGCGCCTGGCCGATGTACACCAGCGCCAGCATCATGAACACGAAGGCCTGCAAGACAATGATCAGGATGTGGAACACCGACCAGACAAAGCCTGCGGCGATGTGCGCGAGCGCCAGGCCGATACCGGTGGCCGACATCGACCAGGCCCCGCCCATCAGCGCGATCAGCAGGAACAGCAGCTCGCCGGCGTACATGTTGCCGAACAGCCGCATGCCGTGCGAGACGGTCTTGGCGACGAACTCGATCATCTGCATCGCGAAGTTCAGCACACCCAGGATCAGCGCGAAGACCGGGTTCTTGCTGGTGCCGAACGGAGCCGTCACCAATTCGTGCGCCCAGCCGCCCAGGCCCTTGATCTTGACGTTGTAGTAGAGGCAGATCAGCAGAACGGCGACCGACAGGCCCATGGTGATCGACAGGTCGGCGGTCGGCACGACACGCAGGTAGGCGTGCTCGCGCTCATGGCCGGCCGCTTCAAAGATATGGCCCCACAGCCACGGCAGGCTGTCGACCGGCAGCAGGTCCATCGTGTTGAGCAGGATGATCCAGACGAACAGCGTGAGGGCCAGCGGCGCGACGAACTTGCGGCTTTCCGCGTTGTGGACGATGCCCTTGGCCTGCGAATCGACCATTTCCACCAGGATTTCCACGGCGGCCTGGAAACGGCCGGGGACGCCCGAGGTGGCCTTGCGCGCGGCCAGCCAGAGCAGCCAGCAACCCAGGGCACCCAGGCCGATGGTCCAGAACAGCGAATCGAAATTGAAGACGGAAAAATCGACGACGTTGCGCAGGTCGTGATTTCGCAGGTGCGTCAGGTGGTGAACGATGTAGTCGTTCGCCGTCAGTCCGTGTTCTTCAGCAGCCATCTGTATTTACTCAGTTTTCAGTTTGCGTTTGCGCGGCACCCAGGCCAGCGCGACCCAATACACCTTCATCGCCAGCACCAGCCCCACCAGCAGTGCGGGCCAGCTCAGCGCCGTCACCAGCCTTGGCGCCGCCGCCAGGATGGCGACCGTCAAGGCGATCTTGACCATTTCCCACAACATGAAACCGGCCGCCGCGTTGCCCGCGTTCAAGGAGGAAAACCGGCTGGTCAGCCCTCGCGCAAAAATGGCCGCGGGGATCACCACGGCCAGCGCGCCGTATCCGGCGGACCACCCAACGTTTTGCCTCCCGGTGATGCCCCAGGCAGCCAGCGCCGCCACGAGACCCACCACAGCCTGCCCCGCCACAACCCACCAGGGGGAAACCGGTGGGTTCTGTTCGCGCAGCCGGCGCGCCTCTTGCGCCGTGAGCTGCTTGAACGGGAGCTCTTCCTCCATCAATTCAGGCAGCGGGGCTATTGTTTTCTTAATATCCTGCCCCACTTTTCGTCCCGAGATTTTCACAAAGCTCCCCATTATAAGTAGAAACCCCTGGCGCTTCACCATTCCCACCGGCACGCTCGGCTTTGGTGCGATGTCAAAGGTCTTTTGCGCGCTCGGCACAATCCCCCCATGAACCCCAACGACCTGCCCGCGCTCCCCTGCTATCTCAACGGCGAATTCACTAACCTGCGTGAAGCCAAGGTGAGCGTGATGGATCGCGGATTCATCTTCGGCGACGGCGTCTATGAGGTAGTGCCGGTCTACGCCGGCCGGCCGTTCCGATTCGCGCAGCACATGGCGAGGCTGGACCGCAGCCTCGCCGAAATGCGGATCGCCAATCCCATGGATCATGCGCAATGGCGCGAACTGGCGGACCGGCTGATCGCGGCTTACGCCGGCACGTTGTCCAAGAAGCCGGGCGACACCGACCAGCTGGTCTATCTCCAGATCACGCGCGGCGTCGCCATGCGCGACCACGTCATGCCGCCGGACATCGAGCCCACGGTGTTCGCCACCAGCAACCGCATCAACCCGCCGTCGCCCGCCGATCGCGCCAATGGCGTGGCTTGCGTGACCGCCGACGACTTTCGCTGGAAAAAAGCCCACATCAAGAGCCTGAGCCTGGCTGGCTCCGTGCTGGCGCGCCAGCTGAGCGCCGACGTGGGCGCCGCCGAAACGGTGATGTTCCGCGATGGTTGCTTGAGCGAGGGCGCGGCCGCCAACGTGTGGATGGTGAAGAACGGCACCGTGATCGGCACGCCCAAGGACAACCTGGTGCTCGAGGGAATCCGCTACGGCCTGATCGAACAACTGTGCAACGAAGCCGGCGTCGCCTTCGAACTGAAGCGTGTCACGCGCGATGAGGTCTTCGCCGCCGACGAGCTGCTGCTGTCCAACGCGACCAAGGAGGTCCTCCCAGTGACGCGGCTGGACGGCCAGCCCATTGGAACCGGCAAGCCCGGCCCCATTTACGAGAAGTTGTACGCCGGCTACCAGCGTGCCAAGCAGAACTCCTGACATGACCACTTCGACCCCCTCACCCAGCCCAGATTCCAACCCGGCGGATTCGCGCAAGGAATCGCTGATCGACTATCCCTCGCGCTTCCCGATCAAGGTGATGGGCGCCAACGTCGACGGCTTCGTGCACGCCGTCACCTCGATCGCGCGTCAGTTCGACCCGGACTTCGACGCGGCCAGCGTCGAATTGCGCGACAGCAAGGCCGGCAACTACCTGGGCATCACCATCACGATCAACGCGACCAGCCGCGAGCAGCTCGACGAGCTGTACCGCACGCTGTCCACCCATCCCATGGTCAAGATCGTGCTGTAGCGATGGAGGCAGTCGTCCGCGGCCGCGTGGAGTACCTGCCCACTTACGAGGCGATGCAGGCCTTTACGGCCGCGCGCAGCGAAACCACCGCTGACGAACTATGGCTGTGCGAGCACCCGCCGGTATTCACGCAAGGGCTGGCCGGGAGGCCGGAACACGTGCTCGATGCCGGCGCCATTCCGGTCGTCGCCACCAATCGGGGCGGCCAAGTGACCTACCACGGCCCCGGCCAAGTCGTGGCCTACCCGTTGCTGGACCTGCGCCGCGCCGGTTACTTCGTCAAGGAATACGTCTACCGGCTGGAAGAATCCGTCATCCGGACGCTGATCCATTTCGGCGTGACCGGGCACCGGGTGGCGGGCGCCCCGGGTATTTACGTGCGGCTGGACGATCCGTTTTCGCATGCCCGCCTGCCCCCACCCCTACCCTCCCCCAAAGGGGGAGGGAGTCGATTCGAGGGCCTAGGCAAGATTGCTGCGCTCGGGATCAAAGTCAGCCGTCACTGCAGCTACCACGGCGTGGCCTTGAACGTCGACATGGACCTGCAACCCTTCGGTCGCATCGATCCCTGCGGCTACGCTGGGCTGAAAACGGTGGACCTTTCTACAATCGGGGTATCTACCACCTGGGACGAGACGGCGCGGGTGCTGGGCAGCAAGCTCGGCTCGCACCTCGCGCCGTGAAGGAATCCATGAGCTCTTCGGAAGTCGTTCGCGACGCACAGACCCCCGAGAATTACCAAGCCAACGCCAAGCAGAAGGCTGCGGCGAAGCTGTCTCGCATCCCGGTCAAGGTCGTGCAAGCCGAAGTGCTCAAGAAGCCCGACTGGATTCGCGTCCGGGCCGGCTCTCCCACCACCCGCTTCTACGAGATCAAGCAGATCCTGCGCGAGAGCAACCTGCATACCGTCTGCGAAGAAGCCTCCTGCCCCAACATCGGCGAGTGCTTCGGCAAGGGCACGGCCACCTTCATGATCATGGGCGACAAGTGCACCCGGCGCTGCCCGTTCTGCGACGTCGGCCACGGCCGGCCCGACCCGCTGGACGTGAACGAGCCGCGGAACCTCGCCAGCACCATCGCCCGCCTCAAGCTCAAGTACGTGGTGATCACCTCGGTCGATCGGGACGACCTGCGTGACGGCGGGGCCGGGCATTTCGTCGATTGCATCCGCGCCACCCGCGAGCTGTCGCCCGCCACCACCATCGAAGTGCTGGTGCCGGACTTCCGCGGCCGCGACGACCGCGCGCTGGAAATCCTGAAGGCCGCGCCGCCGGACGTGATGAACCACAACCTGGAAACCATCCCTCGCCTGTACAGGGAAGCGCGGCCCGGCTCCGACTACGCGTTCAGCCTCAACCTGCTGAAGAAATTCAAGGCGCTGCATCCCGGCGTTCCGACCAAGAGCGGCCTGATGGTGGGCCTGGGCGAGACCGACGAGGAAATTCTTCAAGTCATGCGCGACATGCGCGAGCACCACATCGACATGCTGACCATCGGCCAGTACCTGGCGCCGTCGATGTCGCACCTGCCGGTGCGCCGCTACGTCCATCCCGACACTTTCAAGATGTTCGAAGCGAAGGCGCGCGAGATGGGCTTTTCGCATGCCGCCGTCGGCGCGATGGTGCGGTCCAGCTATCACGCGGACGAACAGGCCCACGCCGCAGGCGTCGCCAACACCTGATCGCCAAGCCCCTGCACGCCAATCTCTACGCGCTGGGCGCGATCGCGCTGTGGGCGACGCTGGCATCGCTCGGCGTCTCGCTTTCGCACGTGCCGCCCTTCCTGCTGACCGGCCTCGCACTGGTGATCGGCAGCGTGCCCGCCTGGCCCTTGCTGCGCCAATGGCGTGTGCCGGCCTCGACTCTTGCATTGGGCGTGTACGGCCTGTTCGGCTTTCACTTCTTGCTGTTCATCTCGCTGCGCCACGCGCCGCCGGTGGAGGCCAACCTCGTCAACTACCTTTGGCCGCTGCTGATCGTGGTCCTCGCGCCGCTGTTCCTTGCCGGAATGCGACTGCGGGCCGTCCAGGTCGTGGCCGCGCTGGTCGGGTTCGCCGGTGCCGCCATCGCGATCCTCGGCGGCGGCGCGGCGGGCGCGGGTGGCTGGTCGTGGGGCTACCTGCCGGCGCTGGGTTCGGCGTTCATCTGGGCCAGCTATTCATTGCTCACGCGCCGGGTGCAGCCGTTCTCCACCGCGGCGATCGGCCTGTTCGGGCTGGTGTCAGGGCTGCTGTCCCTGTTGTGCCACTGGTTGATGGAGCCGGCAATCACCTTGCGAGGCACGGACTGGGTACTCATCACGCTGATGGGCCTGGGGCCTCTGGGCGCCGCGTTCTTTCTTTGGGACAAGGCGCTCAAGGGCGGCGACCCGCGCCAGATCGGCATCCTGAGCTACATCACGCCGCTGGCCTCGACGGTGCTGCTGTTGCTGGTCAGCGGGCGGC
The DNA here is from genome assembly GCA_028292245.1 of Ramlibacter sp. GTDB lineage: Bacteria > Pseudomonadota > Gammaproteobacteria > Burkholderiales > Burkholderiaceae_C > Ramlibacter. The sequence continues at coordinate 1,635 of JAQGMS010000223.1, read as the reverse complement.
CGCTCACATGGAGCATCGTGGTGGCGGCGATTCTGATCATCGGCGCCGCGGTGCTGGGCACCCGGGCGCAGTAGCTGGCTAGGCGCCGAGCAAGTCGGCCGGGTCTTCGGCGTCCATCACCTGCTGCGCCCAGGGCGCCAGCCGCACGGTGTCGGAACGCAGCACTTCCTGTTTCACCGCCAGGATTTGCGCCGGGTGCATCGAGAAGCTGCGCAAGCCCAGGCCGAGCAGCAGGCGGGTCAGCGTGATGTCGCCTGCCATTTCGCCGCACACGCTCACGCCCTTGCCCTGCGCGTTGCACTCGCGAATGGTTTCGGCCACCAGCCGCAGCACCGCCGGGTGCAAGGGATCGTAGAGATGTGCCACCGACTCGTCGGCGCGGTCGATCGCCAGGGTGTACTGGATCAGGTCGTTAGTGCCGATCGACAGGAAGTCGAAGTATTTCAGGAATATCTTGAGCGTCAGCGCGGCAGCGGGAATCTCGATCATCGCGCCGAGCTTGATCGGGCCGTAGGCGATGCCACGGTTGTCCAGTTCGGCCCGCGCGAAATCGACCAGCGACAAGGTCTGCCGGATTTCGGTGGCATGCGCCAGCATCGGGATCAGCATGTTGACCTGGCCATGCGCCGCGGCGCGCAGGATGGCGCGAAGCTGCGTGAGGAACATCGCGGGGTCGGCCAGGCTCCAGCGGATGGCCCGCAAGCCCAGCGCGGGGTTGAGGTGGGCCTCGTCGCGCACGGAATCGTCCAGCGGCTTGTCGGCGCCTACGTCGACCGTGCGCACGGTCACCGGCAGCCCCTCCATGCCTTCGACGGCGCGGCGATAGGCTTGGTACTGCTCTTCCTCATCCGGCAAATCCCCGCGCCGGCCCATGAAGAGGAATTCGCTGCGAAACAGGCCCACGCCCACTGCGCCGGCCTTCAACGCGGCGGGCGCGTCTTCCGGCAACTCGATGTTGGCGAGCAGCTCGATCTTCTGGCCGTCCAGCGTCACGGCCGGCGTATGGCGCAGCCGTGAAAGCCGGCCGCGCTCGAGTTCGCCCTGGCGCTGCTTGAAGCCGTATTCGGCCAAGATGATCGGCGAGGGGTCGACGATCATCACGCCCGCGTCGCCGTCGACGATGACCCAGTCGTCCTGCCGCACCACCTGGCTGGCGCTGCGCGCGCCGACCACGGCCGGGATGTCCATGCTGCGGGCGACGATGGCCGTGTGCGAATTGCGCCCGCCGACGTCGGTGACGAAGCCCGCGAAGATACTCTGCTTGAACTGCAGCATGTCGGCCGGCGACAGGTCGTGCGCGATCATCACCAGCGGCACGTCCATGCTGTCGTCCAGCAGCAGGTCCTGCTGCGTCTTGCGCCGCCCCGCGCTGGGCGGCGCAACCGGCGACGCCACGCCCTTCATGTAGCGCAGGATGCGTTCGGCCACCTGTTCGAGGTCGGCCTTGCGGCCGCGCAGGTAGTCGTCCTCCATGTCGTCGAACTGGCGCGCGATGACTTCCAGCTGCGTGGTGAGCGCCCATTCGGCGTTGTACAGCCGGTCGCTGATCCAGTGCTTGACGCCGCTGATCAGCTCCTCGTCCTCCAGCAGCATCAGGTGCACGTCCAGCAGGGCGGCCAGCTCATGCGGCGCCTC
>JAQGMS010000453.1 GCA_028292245.1 Ramlibacter sp. | reverse complement strand
GTTGTCGATGGCAGCGTCCGCGATCTGCTGGACGCGGTGGATGTGGCTGGCGAAGCAGGCGGTGATGATGCGCCGGCCCTTGTGCTCGGCGAACAGCTGGTGCAGCACCTTGCCGACCGAGCGCTCGGAGCGCGAGTGGCCGGCCTGGTCGGCGTTCGTGGAGTCGGACAGCAGCAGCCGCACGCCCTCGTTCTGCGCGATGGCCCCCATGACCCCGAGGTCGGTGAGGCGCCCGTCGACCGGCGTGAGGTCGAGCTTGAAGTCGCCGGTGTGCAGGATCGTGCCCTGCGACGTGTGGAAGGCCGTGGCGAAGCCGTGGGGCACCGAGTGGGTGACCGGGATGAACTCGCAGTCGAACGGGCCGATCTCGCGCCGCTCGTTGTCCGTCACCGTGATCAGCTCGGTGCGGTCGAGCAGGCCCGCTTCCTCGATGCGGTTGCGGGCCAGGCCCAGCGTGAGCGCGGAGCCGTAGAGCGGGAACGACAGCTCGCGCAGCAGGTAGGCGAGCCCGCCGTGGTGATCTTCGTGGCCGTGGGTGACGATGCACCCCTCGATGCGGTCGCCGTTCTCGAGCAGCCAGGTGAAGTCGGGCAGCACGAGGTCGATGCCGAGCATGTCGGCGTCGGGGAACATCAGGCCGCAGTCGAGCAGCATGATGCGGCCGCCGATCTCGATGGCCGCACAGTTGCGGCCGATCTCGCCGAGGCCGCCGAGGAACGTGACCGAAACGGGCTTGGCCATCAGAGCTCGAACCCGAGCTCGGCGAGGACGGTGCGAGCTGCAGCGTCCGTGCCGTCAGGCGGGGGTCCGAGGGGGAGCCGGCATTCGCCGACAGGTACTCCGAGCACGTTCATTGCCACCTTCACGGATTGGGAGAACACGCACGTCTCGCTGTTCATGTAGCGGTAGCTCGGGAGGAGGCGTGCATTGATCTCCCGAGCCGTGGTGACGTCGCCCTTGGCGAACGCCGCGAACATCTCTTGTTGCTGGCGCCCGGTCCAGTGGCTCGACACGCCCACCACGCCGACGGCGCCGTAGGCGGCCAACGCCAGGCTCAGCGGTTCGTCGCCGCTGTAGACCTCGAAGCCTTCGGGCGCCTCGGCGATGAGTGCGGCGGTACGAGCCGGGTCACCGCCCGCATCCTTCAGCGCCACGATGTTCGGGACCTCGCGCGCCAGGCGCAGCGTGGTCTCCGGTGCCAGGGCTCGACCGGTGCGACTGGGCACGTCGTAGAGCATGACCGGCAGGTCGGTGACCTCGGCGATGGCCCGGTAGTGGGCGGCGAGCCCTTCCTGGGTCGGCTTGTTGTAGTACGGCACGACGCCGAGGATGGCGTCCATGCCGGCGTCGGTGGCGGCCCGGGTCATCTCGATGCTGTGGGCCGTGTCGTTGGTGGTCGAGCCGGCGATCAGGGGCACGTCGACCGCGGCGCGCACGACGTGGAACAGCTCGATCCGCTCGGCGTCGCTGAGCACCGGGCTCTCGCCGGTGGTGCCCGCCAGGACCAGACCGTCGTTGCCGTGATCGACGAGCCATCGCGCCAAGGACGCGGCGCCCTCGGTGTCGAGCGATCCGTCGGCGTGGAACGGCGTGGCCATGGCGGTCAGGACCGTGCCGAAGCGCGCCATCAGCGAATGTCAGGTGGGGTGACGGCCATGTCCCGACCCTACCGGCCGGACCCCGAAGGCTCCGGACCCGATCGGACCGGCAGAGGACCGGAGCGGCTCAGGCGCCCTTGGCCGAGGACAGGACCTCGTCGCCGCCCAGGGCGAAGGCCTCGTACTCGTCGCTCGTGTCGGTGAGATCCTCGAACTGGATCACGCCCAGCTCCTCGAACTTGTGGCGCAGCCACTTGTCGTTGGCATCGAGCAGGCCCAGCTTCTTGCAGTTCGGCACGATCTTGGTGAACAGCATCTGCTGGAACAAGAGGCGGTTCGGGTTCTCGATGAGCAGCGGCAGGACCTCCTTGGGCTTGAGGCCCATGCGCTCCCACACCTCCTGCTGCATGAAGCGGTCACGCATGCGCACGGCGGCCTCGTAGGCGAACTGCTGGCGCTCGAACAGCTCGGCCTCGCTCAGGTCGGCGTAGTACTCCTTGAGCGAGAGCACACCGAAGGCCACGTGGCGGGCCTCGTCGCTCATCACGTAGCGCAGGAGCTGCTTGAGCAGTGGCTCGTTGGTGAGCTGGTGCATGAACCCGAACGCCGCCAGCGCCAGGCCCTCGACCATGATCTGCATGCCCAGGTACGTCATGTCCCAGCGGGAATCCTGGATGATGTCGTCGAGCAGCAGCCCGAGGTGAGCGTTCAACGGGTAGTGGCCGTTGAGCTTGGTGTCGAGGTACTTGGCGAACACCTCGACGTGGCGGGCCTCGTCCATCACCTGGGTCGACGCGTAGTACTTGGCGTCGATCCACGGCACGGTCTCGACGATCTTCGCGGTGCAGATGAGGGCGCCCTGCTCACCGTGCATGAACTGGCTGAGGCTCCAGTTCTGGAACTCCATGCCGAGGTCGGTCCACTCCTTGTCACCCCACTTGGCGAACGGCGTGTGCGACAGGTCGATGTCACCGAACGAGCTCAAGGCCATGTTGTCCTTGGCCACCTTCTCCTGGTCGACGACGGTGTCCCACCGCAGGTCGGTCTCGCCGTTCCACATGGAGACCTTGGCCTTCTCGTAGAGCTTGTTCAGCGCCGGCCGGGAACCCTTCTCGTAGTCCCAGGTGAAGATGGCGTCGGCGTTGTCCTTGACGGCGCGGATGGCTTCGTCCTGGTCCGCCGTCGAGACCGAGAGGATGGCCTCGAGGTCGTTGAGGTCGGCTCGGCCGATGATCTCTTCGTTGGTCGACATGGGGTTGCTCCTTGTGGGGTCCGGCGCGGGGCTCGGCCGGACGGGGGTTGGGGTCAGCTGGCGCGGACGCTCTGGAAGGCGGGCGAGAGAAAGGTGGTGACCAGGTGGCGGGCGTCGGCGACACGGGCCAGATCGGTGTCCGCCGGAGGGTTGAACAGACAGGTGATGAACAGCCGGGCACACCACTCGGCGGCCCAGGCCGCCCGTTCGGGCACCACGAAGCGCTCCAGGTGCGGGCCGATGGTCATGGCGGTCAGGCGGTAGACGACCTCGACCTGGTTGAATCCGAGGAACGGCAGCAGCAGCTCGGGTTCGTGTTGGAGGATGAACTGGGCGGCGTCGTGGTCGTGGAGGAGCCGGGTGGCCACCACCAGCCCGCGGATCAGGGCGTCGTCGAGGTCCTCGGCCAGGTCCACGACCTCGATGATCGCCTGGTGGTAGGAGCCCAGCTCCCGCAGGCCCAGCGACTCGAAGAGGTGGGTCTTGCCGCCGGGAAAGGCCCGGTAGACGGTGGCACGCGAGCAGCCCGCCTCCTTGGCGATGTCGGCCAGGGCGGTCTTGGTGACCCCCCAGCGGGCCACCAGCACCACGGCGGCATCGAGGATCCGCTCGGTGACCTCGCTGCCCTCCCGGGGATCGGGCCCGCGTCCGGCCGCCCCGTCGGTCAGGTCGAGGGCCGCTTCCGGCCCGACGCTGGTCGCGACGCTCAGCTGCGTCGCTGCGTTCCCCATGGATGAGACACTAAGATGCTTTCTGTCTCATCGTCAACCACCTGGGATGTGACGTCCGACATGCCTGCCGGGGCCCCTACCGTGTCGTCGTGATGCAAGACGCGCGCAGCCGCCTCCTGGCCGCCACGGTGGTCTGCCTCGGGCGCTACGGCATCGCCAAGACCACGGTCGACGATGCCGCCCGGGAGGCAGGCATGTCGCGGGCCACCGTCTACCGCCACTTCCCCGATGGCAAGGACCAGCTCATCGCCGAGGCCATCACGTGGGCGGTGGGCCAGTTCTTCGCCGAACTGGCCCAGGCGGTGGCCGACGCCCCCGACTTCGCCACCCTGCTCGAACAGGCCCTCATCCACGCCCACCGGGCCGTCGAGGAGCACGTCGTGCTCCAGAAGGTCCTCGAGACCGAGCCCGAGCGCCTACTCCCCCAGCTGACCCAGTCCGCACCTCAGGTCCAGGCCGTGCTGCGCGACTACCTGGCCGAGCGCCTGGCCCACGAGAGGTTGCGGCCCGGCGTGACCGGCGGCGAGGCCGCCGACTGGCTGGCCCGCATGGGCCTGTCGTTCATCCTCGCCGAAGGCCGCTGGGCCCTCACCGACCCGGCCGACGTCCGCCGCCTGGTGCGGGGTGAGCTGCTGGTCGGCATCCTGGCCGACCCCGGCGACCCCGGCGACCCCGGCGACCCCGGCGACCCCGAGACCTGAGCGGTCCTTCGTCCGCCGGTGCGGGGGCGGAGGGATAGGCGGTCATGGCCGCGTCCGCCATCGGATGGTCGCTGTGCGAGCATGGCCCGCATGGCCACCGTTCTGCTGACCACCGACGGCTCCGACCTGGCGTCGGCGGCCATGACCAAGGGTGTCGAGCTGCTCGGTCGGGCGCACCGCTTCGTCGCCGTCTCCGTCGTCCCGCCTGCGTTCGTCCCGGCGGCGGCCATCGGGCCGATGGAAAGCCATGGCCTGGTCATCGGTCCGGCCCTGGAAGACGCCATCGAGGCCGAAGACCGGGTCGAGAGCACCTTCGACATCGCCAGGCTCACCGAGATCCTCGAGGTCGAGGCCGACGTCCTGGTCGAGACGGGCGAGCCGGGAGCCGTCATCTGCGAGGTGGCGGCCCGCATCGGCGCAGACGTGGTCGTCGTCGGCTCGCACGGCCACGGGTGGCTCCAGCGGGTGCTCATCGGGTCGGTGAGCAACCACGTGCTCCACCACGCGCCCTGCCCCGTCCTGGTGATGCGCCTGGAGGACACCCAGGCCGACTGATCGGCCCGGTCAGGTCCCGGTGACGGGATCCAGCCGGGGATCTCCCGGCGCCGGCTCGTCGGCGGGATCGGGCTCGTCGAGTTCGGCCATGAGCGCCTCGCGCTCGATCTCCCGGGCCCGGCGCCGCAGGATGAGCGGATAGAAGACCAGGGTGCCGACGATGAACGCGGCCCACTGGAACGCGTACGACAGGTGTGGGCCCTCGTCGAGCGCCGGAGCGACCGGCAGGCTGGGATCGCCGGCTGCGACCGCCGGGTCCTGCGACTGGAGCTCCAGGTACACCGGCAACAGGTCCCCGGGGACCTGATCGTCGAGCCGGCCCACGTCGATCCGCGCCAGGCGACCCAACGACGGCTCGTCCTTCACGCCCGGGTCACTGGGTCCGAAGTTGCCTTCGGTCTGGCTGGGCTGCACCAGGCCGACGATGCTGACCGGACCTGACGGTGCCCGGTAGGCCTCGGGCACGGCCTCGAGCCCGCCGCCGTTGGGGATCCAACCCCGGTTGACCACGACGGTGGCGCCGTCGTCGGTCCGGAGTGGGGTGAGCACCCATGACCCCGGAGCCCCGTCGAGGCTGGGCGAGCCGGCGATCACCTCCTCGTCGGTGAGGTAGTGCCCCGCGGCCCGGGCCCGCCGGAACCGCACGGCGTCGCTCCCGTCCCGCTCGCCGACTCCGATGATCGACGAGATCTCGGCCACCGGTTCGGCCGCCCGGGCGGTGATCTGATCGTTGCGCTCGCGCTTCTCGTGCAGACGGTTGACCTGCCAGTTGCACAGCAGGGCCATCGTGACGATCATCGCCAGCACGAACAGGTGCGACACGATCCACTTGGGGCCCAGGGCGAAGCGATACCGCGACATCGCTCCCACGCTACGGCGACGACCCCACCGCGATGCAGTCGAGACAGGTGATCCCGGCACCGGCTCAGCCCGACTACGGCACGCCCCCCACCGCTGCCTCGAGGCTCTTCCAGACGTTCGTCGCGACGAACCCTTCTGCGAGCCGCCATCCTCCGGTGGCGTAGCTGGTCAGGATCGCTTCGAGCGACTCCGGATCGAAGCTGCCCAACAGGCGGACGTCGCGCTCGGTGAGGACCTGTACTCGGCCATGTCTGTTTCCTTCTGAAGGCATCCCCCCGGTCGCGGGCCGCCCGTGTATTTAACAAGGCTAACCGCCTAACCTTGCGAAACCCGGGGGGGTTGTGCAAGGTTGCGCGCATGACGATGGCCGAGCCGATCGCGGTGGAGTGGCAAGGACGCCGCGTCGCCGCCACCCGTCCCGCGCCCATTGCCGACCTGGATCTCGACGTGCCGGCGGCGACCGTCCGGCTCACGGAGCGGGCGGCTGCGGCCGCCCGGCTCGCCGGTGCCCTCGCCACCGGGCCCGCGGAGGTCGCTGCCCGCTTGCTCCTGCGGTCGGAGGGGCTGGCGTCGAGCGCCATCGAGGGTCTGCGGGCCTCGGCAGCCAGCGTGGCCCTCGCCCAGGTCGGAGCGGGCGACGGCGACGATGGCGAGGTGGCCGACTGGGTGGCCGACAACCTGGCGGTCGTCAACGATGCTCTCGAGCAACCGGGACGGTTGGATGCGGAGCGGCTGTTTCGCTGGCACGCCCGCCTGATGCTCCACGCGCCCGATCTCGACGACCACCACCGTGGCGCGTACCGCGATCGCCTCGGTTGGGTCGGAGGGTCCAACCCGATGGTGGCCGCCCACGTCGCCGCGCCGCCCGAGCTGATCGCCCCGGCGATGGGCGACCTGTTCGCCTACGCCGCGCGCACCGATGTCGATGCGGTCAGCCAGGCCGCCATCGTCCACGCCCAGTTCGAGACCATCCACCCCTTCGCCGACGGCAACGGACGCCTCGGGCGGGTGCTCATCGGGCGGATCCTCGCCCACCGTCTCGACCTGACCGTTCCGCCACCGGTCTCCCAGGTGTTCGCCCGCGACATCGGCGGCTACCAGGCTGGCCTAACCCTGTACCGCCAAGGCCAAGCCGCACCGTGGGTCAGCTGGTTCGCCGAGGCGGTCCGCACAGCCGCCGAGCGCACCGGTGCGGTCCTCGGCGCCATCGCAGAGCTCAGCGCCGCATGGGAGCGCGCGTCAGCGTACCTGCGGTCCGATGCCGCGGCCCGCCGCCTCCTCCCCCATCTGCCGGCCCAGCCGGTGCTGTCGGCCCGGGCAGCGGCGGACCTCCTCGACATCAGCACCCAAGCCGCCCGTCAGGCGCTGGCGACGCTGGCCGACGCTGGCATCCTCGTCGAGGTCGAACGCTCCTCCACCGGCCCCGGCCGCCCCACCCGCTGGTGGATCGCCCAAGACCTCCTCGCCCTCCTCGGCCGGTAAGGCCGCAGGGCGCGGTGCTCGGCCGGTTCCGCCGGCGCACCACACCTCCTAGATCTCTTGGTGACCTGCGTCAGAGGTGCGTCGAGCATTTCTCGAGGCCGTCGAGGATCCGGTCGGCGGTCTTGTGCCAGACGACGGGTCTCAGCCCTCGGCGCCCGGGATGACGTAGTCCTTGAACTGCTCGCGCAGGTCCTTCTTGGAGAACTTGCCGACGCTGGTCTTGGGGACCTCGGGGATGAACACGACGTCGTCGGGGAGCCACCACTTGGCGACGCGGCCGTCGAGGAACTCGAGAACGTCGTCCTTGGTGAGCTCGTCCCCGTCGCGCACGACCACGAAGGCCACCGGGCGCTCCTGCCACTTGGGGTGGGCCATCCCGACCACGGCGGCCTCGGCCACCTTGGGGTGGGCCATGATCTCGTTCTCCAGCTCGACCGACGAGATCCACTCGCCGCCGGACTTCACCACGTCCTTGGTGCGGTCGACCAGGCGGAGGTAGCCCTCGCTGTCGAAGGTGGCGACGTCGCCGGTCTTGAGCCAGCCGTCTTCGGTGAAGGATTCCGGGGAGCGGGGGTCGTTGTAGTACTCCCGCGCGATCCACGGCCCGCGGGCCTGGAGCTCACCGCGGGTCTCCCCGTCCCACGGCACCGGCTCTCCGGTGGCCTGGTCCTGGATGCGCAGCTCGACGCCGAGCAGAGGCAGGCCCTGGGTGGCCCGCAGGTCCGCCAGCTGGTCCTCGGGGAGGTCGGCGAACTTCGACTTGATGGCGCCGACGGTGGCCACGGGGCTGGTCTCGGTCATGCCCCACGCCTGGTAGATCGGCAGGCCGAGCTGCTCGCGGAACGCCTCCGACAAGGCCTTGGGCACCGCGGAACCGCCACAGGGGATGACCCGCAGGGCCGACGTGTCGCGGCCCTTGAGGGCGGGGAGCACGCCCATCCAGATGGTGGGGACGCCGGCCGCCACCGTGACCCGCTCCTCCTCGATGAGGGAGGCCAGGCCGGCGGGGCTGAGGTCGGGCCCGGGCATGATCAGCTCGGCCCCGCACGCGACCGCAGCGTGGGCCAGGCCCCAGGCGTTGGCGTGGAACATGGGAACGACCGGCAGGATGCGATCGGACTCGCGGGCACCGAATCCGTCGGCGAACTGGGCGGCCATGGTGTGCAGCACCGTCGAGCGGTGGCTGTAGACGACGCCCTTCGGGTTGCCGGTGGTGCCGCTCGTGTAGCACATCGACGCGGCCTGGTCCTCTGACTCCACGTGCCACTCGACGGGCGACGCCGCGGCCAGGAGCTCCTCGTAGTCGTGGACCACCATGCCGTCGGGCACCGCGGTGGTGGTGTCGAACGGTCCCCCGTCGTCGACCACCACCAGGTGGCGGACCGTCTCGAAGGTGGGCAGCAACGGCCAGAGCAGG
>JAQGMS010000187.1 GCA_028292245.1 Ramlibacter sp. | reverse complement strand
CCACGCGGGAGCGGCCGGCGAACAAGGGTGAGGCAATCCGCACCCGGAAATGGGTGCCAAAACCGCTGCCGTCGGCCCCGGCGTGGCCAGCATGCGCGGCGCTTTCATCGATCACTTCGAGTTGCGTGGGGGCCAGGAGTTCCGCAAGGCGCTCGCGCAGCGCCAGGGCGGTGATGCCGGTGGTCATCGGCCGTTCCTCAAGGTTCGGCTGCCTCGTCCGCCTTCATGTACCGCCCCAGGTAAAGCGCCTGGCCGACCACGAACAGCGCCATCAGCCCGAGGCCGCCGAACAGCTTGAAGTTGACCCAGGTGTCGGTGTCGAAGTTGAAGGCCACCCACAGGTTGAGGACGCCCATCACCGTGAAGAAAGCGATCCAGCTCCAGTTGGTGACCCGCCAGGCCGCGTCGGGCAGTTCCAGTTGCGAGCCCATGAGGGTCTTGAGCAGGTTCTTCCTGAATATCAGCTGACCGGCCATCAGCGTCGCGGCCATCAGCCAATAGAGCACGGTGGGCTTCCATTTGATGAAGGTGTCGTTGTGCGCCACGATGGTGGCGCCGCCGAACAGCACGATCACGCCCAGGCTGACCCACTGCAGCGGCTCGACCTTGCCGTTGCGGTAACGCAGCCAGGCGATCTGGGCCAGCGTGGCGGCGATCGCCACTCCGGTAGCCACATAGATGCCCGCGAACTTGAACGCGACGAAGAACAGGATGATCGGGAAGAAATCGAGAAGCAGTTTCATGAGCGGGTTACTTGCCTTCTTCAGGCTTGAAATCGAGCGAGGCGGAGTTCATGCAATAGCGCAGCCCGGTGTCGGTCGGGCCGTCCGGGAACACGTGGCCCAGGTGCGCACCGCATTGGGCGCACACGGTTTCGGTCCGCACCATGCCGTGGGTGGAATCGGTGATCTCCTTGATCGCGCCCGGCACCGCCAGCGAAAAGCTCGGCCAGCCGCAGCCGGCATCGAACTTGGTCGTGGAGTCGAACAGCTTGGCGCCGCAGCACACACAGTGATAGCTGCCGTCGTCCCACACGGCTTCGTATTTGCCGGTGAAGGGCCGTTCGGTCGCGGCATGGCGCGTGACTTCGAATGCGCCGCGCTCGGCGCCCTTTTGCGCGAGCAGGGCCTTCCACTCGGCGTCGGTCTTTTCGATCTTGTAGGTCATGAGGAGCAGCTGATTTCGATGTGGGATGCCCAGTCGGGCGGGAAGCCGGCCTTGTCTTCGTGGGCCGGATGTTCATCAAATGGGGCCTGGACCAGCGCCAGCAAGGCTTCGACCTGCGAATAGTCCTTAAGTTTCGCCTGCCGGATGGCTAGTTCCCCGAGGTGGTTGCGCAATACGTATTTGGGATTGGACTTGAGCATCAGCTCGGCCGCAGCGGACCGCCCCTCGGTGTCCAGCCGCGCCAAATATTGGATTGACCAAGCGTCGAAGGCTTCGCGTTCGAGGAACAGGTCGCGCACCGGCTCCGCGCTCGCACCGGCCGCAAGATGCGAAAGGCGGCGCCAGAAGATGGTGTAGTCGACGCGGTCCTTGGCCAGCAGCTTGAGCACGTCCTCGATCAGCTCGCGGTCGCCTGGTTGCGCGCCGCCCAGTCCCAGCTTCGCGCGCATCCGCGATTCGAGCTCGCGCGGGAAGGCCGCCTTGAACGACTCGAGCGCGGCCAGGGCCAGCTCCTGGTCACCGATCAGCGGTAACAGCGCCTGGCCGAGGCAGAACAGGTTCCAGTAGGCGACATTGGGCTGCTTGTTGTAGGCGTACCGGCCCTGCTCGTCGCTGTGGTTGCAGATGTGGCCGGGGTCGAACGCATCGAGGAACTGGAACGGGCCGTAGTCGATGGTCAGTCCCAGGATGCTCATGTTGTCGGTGTTCATCACGCCGTGGCAAAAGCCGACAGCCTGCCACTGGGCGACCATCGCCGCCGTGCGCTCGCTGACCTGTTCAAGGAATGCGGCGTATGCGTTGCCTGCGAATTTCTGCGTGGTGCGGCATTCCGGATAGAACCGGTCGATCACGTAGTCGGCCAGCTTCGCCAGCTCGGCGTGCTGGTCGCGCGCCGAGAAATGCTCGAAATGGCCGAACCGGATGAAGCTGGGGGCGACGCGGGTGACCACCGCCGCGGTTTCGATCTCTTCCCGGCGCACCCGTGCGTCGGAGCCGGTGACGCAAAGGGCGCGGGTCGTGGGAATGCCCAGGCCCCACATGGCTTCGGAACCCAGGAACTCCCGGATGCTCGAGCGCAGCACCGCGCGCCCGTCGCCCATGCGCGAGTAGGGCGTGAGGCCGCTGCCCTTGAGCTGCAACTCCTGCGGACCGGCGGGCGTTTGCACTTCGCCCAACAGGATCGCCCGGCCGTCGCCCAACTGGCCGGCCCAGACGCCGAACTGGTGGCCGCTGTACACGCTCGCCAGCGGCCGCGCCCCTTCAATGGGACGATTCCCGGTGAATGCCTCAACGCCTTCTTGGGAGGAGACCAGGCTGGCGTCCAGCCCGATTTCGGCGGCCAGGCGCCGGTTGGTGCACACGGCATACGGCGCGGGAAGGGCGGTGGGCTGCAGCTCGGTGTAGAAGGCCGGGCCCAGCGCCGCAAAGCTGTTGCGCCATGGCAGGCCGAGCTGGAGCTCGGCTGTGGCGGCTTCGGCGATGTCTGTCATCCAGTGATTGTCCCTGCTTCCGGCCACTGGAGGTGGCGTGGGGCCTTCGCGCTAGTCGGCGTCGTCGCCGGGCTCAGGTTCGGGCTTCATCGCCAGCGCCATCAGCCCCTCGTCGCTCAAGATGCTCACGCGGCCGAATTCGAGCGATACCAGGCCCTGATGCTCGAGCGCCTTCAGCACCTGGTTGACGGTCTGGCGCGACAGGCCCGCCAGGATGCCCAGTTCCTCCTGCGACAGGCTCAGCTTGCGCGGGCCGTGCCACAGGTGCCGCCCCAGGTACATCGCGACGCGCTGCTCCGGCGTACGCAACCGCATCGTCTCGATGATCGCCATCGCCTGGCCCAGGCGCATGTTCAACTGCTCGGCGATGGCCTGGTTGAACTTGAGGCTGGTCGCCCGCAGATCGGCGAACTCGGCGCGCGGCAGGCATAGCAGCTCGGAGTCGCGCAGCGCGACCACGTCGTAGCGGCGCGGATCGTTCTTCATCGCCGAGCCCTCGCCGAACCATTCGCCGCCGGGAATGCCCAGGTACGCTGAACGGCGGCTCCCTGACGACTGGCTTTGCAATTTCACCAGGCCCGACAGCACCGCGTACCAGCCCTGCACCTCTTCGCCGGCCCGCAGCATGACGTCGCCCTTGCTGCCTTGCAACGTGAAAACCTTGTCGGCCACGCGCACCTGGGTTTCCTGCGGCAGGTCGGCAAACCACCGTTGCATGTGCAGGAACTGGGAGGACGGCCTGGAAATGTCGTGGAACATTGTTTCAGGTGGCGGCAGCGTTGTCGCCGCGACGACACCTCATGTCTGTGTAGCGACATGCTTTGCAAGTGTCAATGGGGCCTTCCAGACTTGGCCGGACCGAATCGCAAACCGTCTTGCGCCGGGTTCACCAAGAAGGAGACAGCCATGTTGATTTCACGTTTCCCGCGCCTCGCGGCCGGCCTTGCCGCGCTGCTGATCGGGGCCGCGGCCACCGCTTCGGAGACCGGCGTCACGGACAAGGAGATTGTCGTGGGCCAGTCGCTCGGGCTTTCGGGCCCGCTGGGCGAGCTCGGCCAGGACATCGCCAGCGGTTCGCGCGCCTATTTCGAATCGGTCAACGAGAAAGGCGGAATCCACGGCCGCCGCGTCAGAGTGATCACGCTCGATGACGGCTACCAGGTCGCCAGCACGGTCAAGAACGTCCAGCAGATGGTGGAAGAGGACCAGGTGTTTGCGCTGTTCAACATCATGGGCACGCCCAACAGCGCAGCGGTGCTTCCGCTGGCGGACAAGGCGGGCGTCCCCTTCTTCTCGCCGTTCACCGGCGCCGAACTCACGCGCGCCCCGGCGTTGCCCGGGG
>JAQGMS010000499.1 GCA_028292245.1 Ramlibacter sp. | reverse complement strand
CGAATTAACGGTTTTATCGAGCCCGGTTGGGCTCGAAAAACCTCCGCTGACTTGGCATCAGCAACGGATGCCAGGACCACACGGTTTTGCCGTACGCGACAACCCGTCTTCGCCAAGAGGCGTCGCCGGGCTAGAGCGTGGGTCGTTTACGCGCCGCGTATCGCTCACGAGGTTCATCTCGCCCTGCGACCGCATTTGCGCGCCCGACGCTCTCGCATCCACTGCAACCCGTCCAACGTTCGTGACGATGGCCAACGCCCCTCTGAGCGGGACGGGATGGCAAATCATATAGGCTGATTTGCGTTTCGGAAAAACAGAAATATTTTTCGCGTGAGGACTGGACAAGCGGAATCCGAATGACGCGACTGATTTGCTCGTCGGTAGTCACACTGCGGATCACACAGACGGCCGTGGGCTTCTTCCCTTCTCCCGACCACACGCGGATCACCTTCGTCAGGGGCTCAATGGGAAAGTGGCGAGCGCCGTCCTGAATCCGGGGCCGCTGGAACAACGAGGCCGGTTGGTCACCAGACGGGCGTCCTAGCCGAACACCTCATCCGGCCTTGAATATTTTTACACGCTGGGGTGGTGACACGGTTCTGTTTTGTTCTAGTCTGCCCGACCGTAAAGGGGCCGAAAGGGCGCCATTCGATCGGGGGTAATTTCAATGAGTGATGTTCAGGCCGCTGCCCGCCACCGCGAGATCATCTTTCACCACGACCATGAAACGCCGTTGCAGTTCCTGATCGAATTGCTGCATTCGGTCTTCAAAAAGCCGGCGGCCGACGCGTTCAGATTTACCGATGCAATCCTCCGGGACGGAAAAGCCAGTTGCGGGACCTATCCGCATGATGTCGCCGGCGACATGCTGGAAGCCGCGCGACAACGGATCGAAGTCTCCGGTCATCCGCTCCGGATCACGAGCAGGGAAACTCCGTCGGACCAGCAATACCTTGATATGTGTTGCAAGCTCTGCGGGTTGCCTTGCGACGATTGGATTTCGATCAAGGGCGTCGACACGCTCGTCTGCGACGAATGCGTGGGCGTGATCGCGAGCGAACTGCCCGAAGTGGTCGGCAGCAAGGAATTCGAGCGGGCCTGCGACGCGCTGGCGCTGCATTTCACCGGCATTCCACGCGATCGACTGGTGTCGACCTCGCGCCAGTTCCCGGGTCACATGCGCGCGGACGTTCAAGCCGGTATCGACCGGCTGTTCACGGCATCGCAGCTCCGGTTTTTCGGCATTCACGAGGAGCACCGCTACGAGACATTGACCTTCACGTCGCTGATGCGCACTGGCCAAAATGCCCATGCCATCGCGCCGGCGCAATATCACGATGTGGATGTCGGCGAAGCGGCGCCGGTGAAATGTCTCCACAACGGGCTTTGGCTCTGCCGCACCGACGACGGCCTGCGCTACGCGGTCGTGCTCTCCTCGCATCGGGAGTATGGCTACGAGGCCGGCACCCGGATCGAGATTGCCGTGCCCACCGGCGCTGACGGCGCGGAGCTGGTACAACGCACCTTCTCCGAACTGGAGAACGCCGTTAGCGCCGCGCGTTGCTATCGCGGCAAGGTGCTCTCGCTCGACGGCGATTCGGACTATCGCGGGCACACGCGCGGCGTCATGGTGCACAAATTGCCCGCGGTTCAACGCGAGGACGTGATCCTGCCCGAAGCCACGCTGAAGCTACTCGATCGCAACGTCCTGAGTTTTGTAGGTAACCGGCCAAAGCTGCGCCGCCTCGGGCAATCGACCCGCAAAGGCATTTTGCTTTACGGGCCGCCGGGAACCGGCAAAACCCACACCATCCGCTATCTGGCCAGCAGCCTGCCCGGCCACACCACCCTGATCATCACTGCCGCGCAGGTCGGTTTGCTGCCGCACTATATGAGCCTTGCCCGCCTGCTGCAGCCGGCGATGGTGGTGATCGAGGATGTCGATCTGATTGCGCGCAGCCGCGACGACATGGATGGGCCGTGCGAGGAATCCATGCTCAACGGACTTCTCAACGAAATGGATGGGCTGAAGCAGGACGCAGACATCCTGTTCATCCTCACCACCAACCGGCCGGAGCAGCTGGAGAGCGCGCTGGCGGGCCGGCCCGGCCGTATCGACCAGGCGATCGAGGTACCGCTTCCGGACGAGGTGGGCCGCAGAAAGCTGGTGCAACTCTATGGCAGCGGCCTGCCGCTTGGCGATGCCGTGATTGGCGAGGCCGCGGGGCGCACCGAGGGCGTCAGCGCCGCCTTCATCAAGGAGCTGATGCGGCGTGTCGCACAGGCCAGTATTGCGCGGGATGGCGGCACGTCCGTCGAATCCGGCGACATCAGCGAAGCGCTGGACGACATGTTGTTTGCGGGTGGCAAGCTCAATGTCAGCCTTTTGGGCGGGGCGCGGGAAATGGCCCATGCGTGATTGTTTGCAAAGGGGCACGCCGTCTGACGTTGATTATTTCTGAAATTGAGCAGGTGCGCCGACCGGGTTGGCCGTCTACTGCGCCGTGGCGCCGGAGATCTCCACCAGCCGCTTCCACTTGACGAGTTCGGCGTCGATGAAGGCCTTGAACTCCGCCGGGCTGTTGCCGACGGGCTCCGAGCCCTGCTCGGCCAATTTCGCCTTCACTTC
This sequence comes from Ramlibacter sp., assembly GCA_028292245.1. Lineage (GTDB taxonomy): Bacteria > Pseudomonadota > Gammaproteobacteria > Burkholderiales > Burkholderiaceae_C > Ramlibacter. Next base: position 1,208 of record JAQGMS010000499.1, on the reverse strand, counting down.
GCTCGAGCGCAACGCGTCTGTTGTCGCGCGGTTGATGCGGTCGACAATGTCGGGCGGGGTTTTCGCCGGCGCCAGCAATCCGTTCCAGAGCCGGACCTCGTAGCCCGGCAAGGACTCGGCGATGGTCGGGACATCGGGCAACAGCGACGATCGGTTCGCCGTGGTGATGCCGAGCGCCCTGAGCTTTTCAGCGCGCACCTGCTGCAGCACCTCGACCAGCGGCGCGAAGACGACCTGGACCTGCCCGCTCAACAGGTCGGTCACGGCCGGCGCGCCGCCGCGATAGGAGATGTGGGCCATCTTCACCCCGGCCAGCGCGTTGAACAGGGCGGCGGAGATATGCTGCGAGGAGCCGTTGCCGGACGAGCCGAAATTCACCTTGTCGGGGTTGGTCTTCAATATAGGCGATCAGTTCGGCGACATTGTTCGCCGGTACCGATGGATTGACCACCAGCAGGTTCGGAATGAAGGCGGTCAGCGCGATCGGCTCGAAATCGGTCTGGACGTTGAAAGGCAGGCTTTTGTAGAGGCTCGGATTGGTCGCGAAGGTCGAGCTGGTCGACATGTTCAAGGTGTAACCGTCGGGATCCGCCTTCGCCGCGGCTTCGGCGGCGATGTTGCCGGCGGCCCCCGGCCGGTTCTCGATAATGACGGGCTGGCCGAGGCGCTCGGACAGCGCCTGCGCGATGATGCGGGCCGTCACATCAGTGCTTCCCCCGGCCGCATAGCCGACCAGGATTTTTATCGGCTTGGTCGGCCAGGACGTTTGGGCCTGCGCGGCGGCGGCGGGGAAAGCCATTGCCAACGCGAGCGCGAGCGAAACCAAGCGACGCATCATCAACCCCTCCCCTCGTCAGCCCTATGCGGCTGATCGATCCTGCAGCTCAGTTGTAGAGCGATTCATCTCCGAGCACGGATTGCCGAAAGCGCGCGGTCAGGATGACGCCATCCGCCGGCGGCATGACAAAGGGCAGCGCCTCGGCGCTGATCTTGATCTGCGCGAACGCAGGTCCCTTGCCGGCATGGGCAAGTTCGCGAAGCTCCGTCACCTCTTCCATTGTTCTGACGATGCGCGAGGTTCTGATACCGGCGGCCAGCGCCATTCCGGCGAGATCGACGCCGAAGGCGGTATGGGTTTTCTGCATGCCGGTCTCGCCGAACCGCTCATTGTCGCACACCGCAATGGTCAGGTTCGGCGGCTTCTCGAC
>JAQGMS010000183.1 GCA_028292245.1 Ramlibacter sp. | reverse complement strand
CTCGACAAGAACAAGGTCGGCGGCGTGGACGACGTCATCGACAAGCGCGCCTACTTCCAGTTCTACATGCACCGCACCGGCCACTGGCTGGGCATGGACGTGCACGACTGCGGCAGCTACGTGGAGCCGTCCCAGGTCGGCGAGGTGAGCGAGCGCAAGGACCCGCTGTCGGGTGAAGTGATCAAGAACCGACCCAGCCGGGTGCTCAAGCCCGGCATGGTGCTGACCATCGAACCGGGCATCTATGTGCGCCCGGCCGAGGGCGTGCCCGAGCAGTTCCACCACATCGGCATCCGCATCGAGGACGACGCGATCGTCACCGAGACCGGCTGCGAACTGATCTCGCGCGGGGTGCCGGTCAAGCCCGCCGAGATCGAGGCCTTGATGCGCGTCTAGCTTGCCGGGCCACGCCCGGCGGACCCTGGACTGCCGTGCCTGTCGTGAAAAACCTCACGCCAGCCTCAACCATTGGGAGCGGATTGGGTGACAAACTGTTCCAATCTGTGGAGAATTTAGTTTTCATATCGGCTCAATGGAGGGACACCTGTGAAAACCGGACGTTTCAACCGCGCCCGAGGCTTCACCCAGATCGAACTGATGATCGTCATCGCGATCATGGGTATCCTGGCTTCCGTCGCCATCTCCGCCATGCGCGACTACTCCCGGCGCGCCTCGATGTCCGAGGTGGTCCTGGCCCTGAGCACCTGCAAGAACATGGTCGCCGAAAACTACACCGTGCTGCTCGATGCGCCGGACGCCGGCCGCTGGGGTTGTGAAAGGCCCGCCGGGTCGAGCACCAAGCACACCGGGGCGATCCAGACCTCCTCCGACGGCGTGATCCGGGTTTCCATCACCAACATGGACCGGCTGGTCGACGGCCGGCATGTCTACATGGCGCCGTTGCGCTCCGACGGCAGCACGCCGATGACCACGCCCGACGACCTGGGCCGCAACGTCAGCCGGTGGATGTGCGGCTCGGATTGGCTGCTGGTGCGCAATGCGCTTCCGGCCAATTGCCGCGCCGACACCACCACCTTCGCCTCGCAAGATTTCAACTAGGCGCTCAGCCGCCCCGTTTTTCCACGCCCAGCGCGGCCAGCACCGCCTGGCCCGCGCCGTGGCCGTTGGTGAACGCCTCCTCGAAAACCGAGTACCCCGACAGGTCGCTGTGGGCGAAGTGCGCCCTGCGCCACAACCCCGGTTGCGCGCGCCGCAAGGCCGCCAAAGCCGCATTGCCGCGCGTCCCCGGCACGGGGATGGCCATCGCGTGGCCGTAGCGCGCCACATCGACGCGCAGGGTCTTCGCGCGCAGGTCGGGATGCGGCACCGACAACTCGTCCAACGCTTCGTCGCGCCAGCTCGCCCAAGGCCGCGCGAGCAGTTGTGCGCGCACGCCCGGAGCGTCGCCCAGCGCCCGGTACCAAGTCAGGACGGTGGGCTCAGGCAAGGGGTTGAGGTTCTGGTGGCCGGCATCGACATAGCCGAGGCCGGGCGCGCCGTAGATCACGTTGTCCCATGAGGGCGCCGCGCCCTCGCGGTCCTGCAACGGCCGCTCGATGTGCACGTTGGCCACCACCCACGATGCGTAGCGCAAGCGCAGGGCGGCCTCGGCCAGCGCACGTGGCGGCGCATTCATCACGCGGGTGGCCACGAACAGCGGCAAGGCAATGATGCAATGGGCCGCCTGCCAACGCTCCATGCGGTTGGCCGCGGCATCCCAGGCGTCCACTTCGACGCCCTGCTTGAGGGCTGAAATGCGCAGCACGACTTTGCCGGTTTGCAGCCGCTCGCCCAGCGGCTGCACAAGCCGGCTCGCGAGCCAGCCGTTGCCTTCCGGCCAAGTCAGCAAGGCGTCGTGGCCGCCGGCTTCGCCCGGCGCCTGGAACCCGTGGCGGCTGGCGAAGTAGTGCAGGCCAGCCCAGGCAGAGACCGTGGCGACGCCGGCGCCATAGTCGTCCCGGCAGCAGTAGTCCAGGTACCAGCGCAGATGCTCGTCGGCCAGGCCCTCGCGATCCAGCCAGGACGCAAAGGTGATCGCGTCGAGCGCACGATGGCTTGCTGCAATACCGCCGCGCAGCGGCAGCGGGAACCGTGCCTTCTTCTGCGCCTGGGCGACCCGCTGCGAGAACATGCGGTACTGGGCGAGCGTCGCCGCCCCAACGCCTTGCACCGGAAGCAGCCCCTCCTGCCACTGGCCGCTGAAGAACAAGCGCTCTTGCGGGCTGTGGCAAAGGTGCCGTTCGTCGTAGACCCAGCGGCCCGCCACGCGCCGCACGAGGCCGACTTCTTCCAGGAACTCACGCACCTCGGGTGCGCCATCGCCGGGAACCGGCAGGTAGTGCGCGCCCAATGGGCAAGGCAGGCCGCCGACGCGGCCACCGCGACTGTTGCCGCCCGCTCTGTCGTCGAGTTCGAGCAGCGCGAAGTCCTCGACGCCGGCGCGGCGCAGCGCGCGCGCGGCCGACAGGCCCGCGATGCCGCCACCGGCGATCAATACGTCACAGTGCCGCGCGATCGGCGCTGCCGTGGAACGCGGGGGCTGGCGCAGCAGGTGTCCGCGCGCGGGACTGGGCCCGTTGAAGTCGCCGACGATCTGGCGCTCGGGCGCGCAGCCCACCAACGGCAGCGCCGCGGAGCCCAGGAAGGCGCGCCGGCTGAGTTGTCCCGGGCCGCGAGCAAATTTCATGGGTGCACTTTGCCCCATTCGCGCTCGTAGGTGGTGACCAGCACCTGGTTCGAGAGGCGATTCACTTCCGCCGGCACCCGCGCCATGTCACGCGGAAACTCGAACAGCTGCGGCAGGCTGGCCAGGGTCAGGAACTTCAAGCCCGGCGGCAGTTCATCAGGCTGGCGAAACGGCCTGTGGCCGGCGATCACGTAGCCCCACTCGCCGAAGCTGGGCACATGCGCGTGATACGGCGCGGTCTTCAGGCCCACCGATTCGAGCGTCGCCACCACGGTCCAGAAGCTCTGGCGCGCCACCAGCGGCGACGTGGTCTGGATCACCGCATAACCGCTGGCCGCTAGGCGCCGCTCCAGCAATGCATAGAACGAGTTCGTGTACAGCTTGCCGATGGAGAAATTCGTCGGGTCGGGAAAGTCGACCACGATGACGTCGAACATCTCCTGCGTCTGCTGGAGCCACTGGAACGCGTCGGTGTTGACGATCTTCAATTTGGGCGAGGCGAGCGCCCCGCCGTTCAGCCGTGCCAGCGTTTCGTGCGTGCTGAACAGCTGTGTCATGTTCGGGTCGAGCTCCACCAGCGTGACGCTTTCGACGCCGGGATAGCGCAGCACTTCACGCACCGCCATGCCGTCGCCGCCGCCGAGCACGGCCACCTTGCGCGCCGCGCCGTGCGCAGCCATCGCGGGGTGAACCAGCGCCTCGTGATAGCGGTACTCGTCGCGCTCCGCGAACTGCAGGTTGCCGTTGAGAAACAGGCGGTGCCCCGACCGTCCTTGCGTGACGACGATGCGCTGGTACGGTGAAGTCGCGGCAAACACGATCGGGTCCTGGTAGAACTTGTCTTCCGCCAGCGTCGTGATGCGCTGGGCGCCCGCGAAAGCGGCGCACAGCAAGCCGAATGTGGCAACGCAGGCCACCACATGCGCGCGCAGGCGGCGCAGCTCGTGGCGAAACAGCCAGAGCGCCCACAGCGCTACCGCCGCGTTCATCAGCCCGAACAGCAGGCCGGTGCGGACCAAGCCTAGCTGCGGCACCAGCAACAGCGGGAAGGCGACCGAGACGGCCAGCGCGCCCAGATAGTCGAAGGTGAGCACCTGCGACACCAGGTCCTTGAGCGCGACATTGCGTTTCAGGATGCGCATCACCAGCGGTATCTCCAGGCCCACCAGGATGCCCACGGCCATCACGAGGCCGTAGAGCAGCCCGCGGAACACCGTCGGCACATACGCGTTCGCCATGAACAGCAGCGCCGGCATCGCGCCGCCGACCAGCGCCACCAGCAATTCGATCCGCAGGAAGTGCGCGGGCAATTGCCGCTCGAAAAAGCGCGACAGCCACGATCCCACGCCCATCGCGAACAGGTAGCTGCCGATTACAGTGGAGAACTGCAGCACCGAGTCGCCGAGCACGTACGACGCCAGCGCGCCGGCCGCCAGTTCATAGACCAGCCCGCAAGCGGCGATCACGAAGACCGAGGCCAGCAGCGCCACTTCGACCGGGCGCGGCGGATGCACGGCCCGCTGTGGCCGCGCTTCTTCCAGCACGGTCACGGCGCTAGCCGTGCACAGCGGCGGCCACGATGATCGACACGCCCAGCGCCATCGCGCCGACCACGATGCCCAGCGCCACGTTCTGCTTTTCCACGATCTCTTCCCACAGGTTGTAGGGCGTGATCTTGTCGATGATGACGAAGCTCACCCAGAACATCGCCACGCCGATCAGCGCGTACAGGATGGAGCCGAAGAAGGCCCCGGGTTTCAGCCACTCAATGCCCATGTTGCTCTCCAGAAAAAAAGATGCCGTTGCGCTACTTGTGGCCGCCGCCACTGGAATACCCGCCGAACGAGCCGCCGCTGCTGCGGCTGGTGCCTCCCGATGAAAGGTTCGAGCCGGTGCCATCGTCCTCGTTGATGCAGGCGCGGACCACCAGCAGCAGGATCAGGATGACGATGAACATCATGATGATGCTGCCGCAGCCCATGCCCGAGCCCCCGCTGGTGGGGCCGGCGTCGCCGCGCTTGAGCAGCTCGCCCTTGCCCTCGAGCTTGAATGCGTTGGCCACCGCGTCGCTGGCGATCTTGCTGCCGCTGGACCAGGTCAGCTCTTTCGGTCCGCGCTCCATCGACAGCAGGCTGTCGCCCTTGGCGAAGTCGCGGTTGAAGGTTTTCTGGCCCTGCTCCACGGGCCAATAGAACTCGCCGGCCACGTAAGTTGTCTGCGCTTCGTAGCTGTATTTCAACGCATAGCTGGTGCCGAGGTAGCTGGCCGTCTTCTCGCCCGGCGACAGGGCCGGCGCGCCGGTCGTCGGCTTGACCACGCTCCAGCCTTCTTCGGAGTCCACCAGGAAGATGAAGCCGCGCTTGCGGTTGTACAGCAGGTACTCGTCCCAGCCGAACTCCTCGTCTTCGCCGGGCTCGTGGCCGGTGCGGTGCTGGAAGCCCACCACCTGCCACTGCACGCCTTGCAACTGGCCCAGTGTCCCCAGCGCAATCACGGGCTCGACGGCCTCCTCCTGCAGCGCGTGCTGCAACTCGCCGCCGACGCCATGGGTCAGGTCGATCACGCTGTTGCAGGAGCGGCAGGTGATGCTCTTGCTGGTGGCCAGGGTCACTTCCACCGGCGCGCCGCAGTTGGGGCAGGAGAACTGCCGGCCGCCCTCTTCCTTGGCGCCGTCTTCGCGCAGCCCCGACATCTGAAGGTCTTCCAGCCGGACGGCGCTGCCGCGGGCCAAGTTCGGCGGCAGGGCGCCGTAGTCGATGCTCAGCACCTCGCCATCGCTGCTGCGCAGCTCCACCATCGCGAAGGACTGGCCCAGCGGCGGCAGCTTGGGCAGCTCGCCCTGCGCGGACACCAGCGTGACTTGCTCGTTGGAAGCGACGTTGAAGGGTTTGCCGTCGATCGCCGTGGTGGCGCCGATGCGGAACTGGGACGCTTGCGGCACTTCGCGCTGCATCGCAGAGGGCAGCGAGAACACATAGGCGCCGTTGTCCTCGCCCAGCACGCCGGCAGTGCCGTCGTCGAAGAGCGCGTTCCACTCGGTCCAGGCGCCGGTCTCGCCGCGGTATTGCAGCCGGCCCAGCAGCGTGAATGCCTTGCCCTGCCAGCGCCCTGCGGCCATCAGCTGCAGCGGGCTGTAGTCCTCGAACAGCTCGGCCATCTTGCCCACGCGCGACAGGGTGTCGCCGTTGCGCACCACGGTGCTGCGGCAGAAACTGCAGATGGCGTAGACCGACTGTGCGCTGCGGAATTCGACCGGCGCGCCGCAGCCCGGGCAGGCGGCCCGGTAGGCGCGCTGTGGGCTCGTGTCAGCCACGAATGGCTAGACGAGTTTCTTCAGCAGTTCGGCCTTCTTGGCGTCGAACTCTTCCTGCGTGAGGATACCCTTGGCTTTCAGCTCGCCGAGTTTTTCCAGCGTGGCCATCACGTCGTCCGGCTTCACGGAGGCCGCCGTCGCGGCGGCTTGGGCGGCGCTGTTGGCCGCCCCGCTTTGCAGGCCCTGCTGGAGGTTCTGCGCCAGCACCTGGCCCATCGCGATGCCCGCACCCAGCCCCATCGCATCGCCGGCGATGCCGCCGCCACCGCTGCCCGCGCCCTTGGCCATTTCGGGAATGGCCTGCGCGGTCTGGTACTGCATGAACTTGCCCATGTCGTTGCCGACCATGCCCATGCCGATGCGCTGGTCCAGCAGTTTTTGCAGCTCCTCGGGCAGCGAGAGGTTCTGCACCGTCACCGTGTCGAGCCCCAGGCCGATCGCCTCGAACGCCGGCGTCAGCTCGGTGGACAGGGCGCGCGCGAATTCGACCTGGTTGGCCGCCAGGTCCAGGAAGGGGATGCCGCTTTGCGCGATGGCGTCCGAGATGTGCTGCAGGAACATGCCGCGCAATTGGCCGTCCAGGTCGCCGGCGGTGTAGGTGTCGCGGGTGCCGGAGATTTTCGTGTGGAACAGCTTCGGGTCGGCGACGTGGTAAGCGTAATTGCCGAAGGCGCGCAGCCGCACGGCGCCGAAATCCTTGTCGCGGATCGTGATCGGCTGCGGCGTGCCCCAGCGCTGGTCGACCTGCTGGCGCGTGCTGAAGAAGTAGACGTCGCTCTTGAACGGGGACTCGAACAGCTTGTCCCAGTTCTTCAGGTAAGTGAGGACCGGAATGGTCTGCGTCGTCAGCTTGTACATGCCGGGGCCGAACACGTCGGCCACCTTGCCTTCGTTGACGAACACCGCCATCTGCGATTCGCGCACGGTGAGCGAGCCGCCGTACTGGATTTCCATGTCGCGCATCGGGAAGCGCCAGGAAAGCGTGCCGTCGCCCTCTTCCGTCCACTGGATGATGTCAATGAACTGTTTCTTGATGAAGTCCATCAGGGCCATGGTCCGCTCCTCGCGTGAATGTCGGGCCATGATACTGCCGCCGCTGGCGCGGCCGAAGCAGTTCCGGGCGCGCTAGGCGGCGACGGGGGAAAGCTGGGACCAGGCCGGCGCGGACGGCGCTGCCACCGGACGCGGCAAGATCGGCGCCGTCGCGTGGCCCTGAGCGCAGGCGACCGGCAACAGGCGCGCGTATTCGGCCTTGACCGCGTGGTAGCAGCTGCAGGTGCGCGCTTCGAGCGCCTTGCGGTCCTGCACCGCGAAGACGCCGCGGCGGCACGCCACGGCGCCGGTTTCACGCAGGCGTCCCGACGCTTCGGTCACGCCTTCGCGCCGCACGCCCAGCAGGCGCGCCACGAATTCCTGGGTCAACGGGACCTCATGTCCTTGCACACGGTCCAGGCTCATGAGGATGACGCGGCACAGTTGCTGTTCGATCGAATGGTGGCGGTTGCACACCACCAGCAGGGAAATCTGGGTGATCAGGGCCTGTGTGTAGCGCAGCAACTGCCGCATGAACGGCCCGCCGCGCTCGAACTCCTCGACCAGCCGCTCACGGCTCAATGCCAACCCGTAGCCGGAACACTGGACCACGGCCCGCGAGGGCATCGCGTCGCCGCCCATGAACAGCGGCAGGCCCAATAGGCCCTCCCGGCCGACCACGGCTACTTGGCCGCTGTCGCCATCCGGCAGTTGCTGCACCAGCGAAAGGACGCCCGACAGGGGAAACAGCGCGCGGGCCGGTCCGCTGTGCGGCGTGCCCAGTTGCTGGCCGGCAGCCAGTTCCACCAAGCTGAAGTGCGGCAACAGGCGTTCGTGCACATCGTGCGGCATGGCGGCAAGCAGTGCGCTCTGGGCCAGCAAGGTCGCGGGGGCCGCGAGGCGAATGGATTGGGTCGCGTGAAGCTGTGGCATGGGCAGACTCTAGCTGCGGCCCTCGCGGTGCGCGTAGCCGCGTAACACTTCATCTCGTAGGACCGGTCCTATGGTGCACACCGCAGAGCCACATCGCCGCTGGGGAATGAACACGTAACTTGGCTGAGCGGTGACGCGCGCGCGATGCGCGCAGAGTTCCCGCATCTGGGTTCGGCGAAGTAAGCAACCTGCTCTTTTCGAAAGCAGATGCAAGACGTCCCCTCGCGCACGCATCGGATGCCTCGGCCGTACCGGCGCTTACATCTTGTCCATCTGAGGGCATTGGACGCACGCAATTCGGGCGCCGGCCCATGTGCCAAAATCGCCGCGGTCGAACACAGCAGGCAAAGGCTAGAAGCACGTGCTTTTCGGTTGGAAGAAAGCCCCGGCCCCAACTGCGGCTCCGGTTTCCCGGGACGCTGGATTGCCCGCCGAGTTGGCGCAGGCGTGGGCGTCCGGCTTCCAGCTGCACCAGGCCGGACAGTTGAGCCAGGCCGCGGACCTGTACCGCAAGGTGCTGGCGCGCGCGCCCGAGCACTTTGGCGCGAGGCACCTGCTCGGCGTGATCGCATTGCAGGAAGGCCGGCTCGACGAGGCCCGCGAGCACATCGCGAATGCCATCCGCATCGATCCCAAGCAAGGCGCCGCCCACAGCAATCTGGGGACGGTGCTGCTGCGTTCCGGGCGCTTGCCCGAAGCGCGCGCCGCGCTGGAAGCTGCGCTCGCACTCAACCCGAAGGATCCCGGCAGCGCCGCCACCCTGGGCACCACTTTGCTGCAGATGGGCGAGCCGGCGGCCGCGGCGGCTCGGTTTCGCGCTGCGCTGGCCGCCGGCGCGAGCGTGGAGTTGCGCAATGAATTGGCGGCGGCCCTGCTGGAAACCGGGGACGCGGCCGGAGCCGTGAGCGAATTGCAGGCTTTGCTGCTGCAACGCCCCGAGCATGCGTCGGCCCATAGCAACCTGGGGGTGGCGCTGGAGCGTGTCCGCGACTTCGAGGGCGCCTTGCGTCACTATGAGCAGGCCGTTGTCCACAAGCCCGGCTACGCCCAGGCCTGGGACAACCGCGCTTCGCTGCTGGCCAGGATGGGCCGCTTCGATGAAGCACGGCGCGGCTTCGAAGAGGCGGTGCGACAGAACCCGGGCTTGGCCAGCGCGCACGCCAACCTGGGCGCGCTGCTCGGCGACATCGGCCAGCTCGCACTGGCCGGCGCCAGCCTGCGCAAGGCGCTCGAGCTCGACCCGCGCCTGTTCGAAGCGCGGTTGAACAGCGCGCTGTTTGCGCTGGAGTCGGGCGACACGGCGCAAGCGCAGCTGCTGTTGGCAGCGCTCCTCAAGGACCATCCGCGTTCGGCCGAGGCGCATGTCCTGCAAGGGCGCGCATGGCTGGCGCAGAAGCGGCTGGATGAAGCCGATGCGGCCCTGCAGCAGGCTCTGCGGATCGATCCGCGGCTGGCGCCGGCCCACCATGTGCTGGGACTGGTGCGCATGTCCCGCGGCGATGCCAAAGGCGCGCGCCAGGCGCATGAGCAGGCGTCCGAGCTCGATCCTGCCAATGCGGTTTCGCGTTGGGGGGCCGTCGTTGCCCGGGTGCCAGCCGTCGTGGAACATGCCGCCCAGGCCGCGCTGTCGCGCGAATCGTTTGCGCAAGGCGTGGGCGAACTGGACCGCTGGTTCGATGCGAGCCGCGCCGGCGGGGGCCACGCCGCGGTGGGTTCGGTGCAGCCCTTCTACCTGGCGTATCAGCCGGGCAATCACCGGGAACTGCTGCAGCCTTACGGCCGCCTCTGCGAACGGCTGATGTCCGCGTGGCCGGGCCGCCCGCAACCGAAGGCTCGGCGGCCAGAGGTGGGTGGAGCAATCCGCATCGGGGTCGTGTCCGCGCAGGTCCGCGATCACTCCGTGTGGACCGCCATCCTGCGCGGCTGGGTGCAGCAATTGGATCGGTCGCGCTTCGACGTGCATGTTTTCAGCTTGGGCACGGCCAGCGACGCGCAAACCAGGGCCGCGCGCGAGTTGGTCCCTCATTTCGAAGCCGGCCCGGCCGGCCTGCAGGAGTGGGTGGCGCGCATCGGCGCGAGCGAACTGGACGTGCTGATCTACCCCGAGATCGGCATGGATGCGATGACGGTGAAGCTCGCCAGCTTGCGGCTGGCGCCGCTGCAGCTGGCGACATGGGGCCATCCGCTGACGACCGGCCTGCCGACCATCGATGCGTTCGTATCGGCGGCGGCGTTCGAGCCGCCCGATGCGCAAGACCACTATAGCGAGCACTTGGTCGCCCTGCCGGGACTGGGCGTGCACTACGAGCCGCTGCAGGTTGTCCCGGCGCCGATCGACCGCAAGGCGCTCGGGCTGCCGCCGGCCGCGCCGTTGCTGGTCTGCCCGGGGTTGCCTTACAAATACGCTGGCGATGATGACCACCTCTGGGCGGACATCGCGCAGCAATTGCCCGAAGCGCGGTTGGTGTTCTTCAAGGGCGGCCCGGAATTGCTGCACCAAGGGCTGCGCCAGCGGCTGAAGCTGTGCTTCGAAGCTCGCGGCATGGTTCTCGACGATCACGTGTCGTGGTTGCCGCTGCTCAATCGCCCCCAGTTCTTCGGCCTGATGCGCGACGCCTGCCTGTTTCTGGACACGGTGGGATTCTCCGGCTTCAACACCGTCATGCAGGCCGTCGAGTGCGAGTTGCCGATCGTTGCACTGGAAGGCGATTCGCTGCGAGGCCGCTTCGGCTCGGGTGTGTTGCGGGAAATCGGGCTGGACGAATGCGTTGCCACGACCAAGCCCGGCTATGTCGAGCTCGCCGTTGCGCTGGCCTGGGACGCAGGGCGGCGGGCGGCGATCAAGTCCCACATGCGGCAGCATCGCGGCCGGCTGTTCGGCACCCCCGAACCGGTACGCGCGCTGGAACGCTTCCTCGAGCAGCGGCTACGCACAAACTCGTACTAGGGTTTTCCCGGCACCCCGACTACAATCGCAGGCCCCGAGAAACCGACGCAGCGGGTTGCGAACGCTTTAAGCTGCGCTCCAGGAGACCATCAGAACATGCCCCCGATCAACTCGGCGAACGCCGACGAAAAGCGCGACGAATTGCGCCTGGCCGCCCTCGAATACCACGAGTTTCCGACGCCCGGCAAGATCGCCATCCACGCGACCAAGCAGCTGATCAACCAGCACGACCTGGCGCTGGCCTACTCCCCCGGCGTCGCCTCGCCGTGCGAGGAGATCGTCAAGGACCCGAACAACGCCTTCAAGTACACCAGCCGCGGCAACCTGGTGGCCGTCATCACCAACGGCACGGCCGTTCTGGGCCTGGGCGACATCGGCCCGCTGGCCGCCAAGCCGGTGATGGAAGGCAAGGGCGTCCTGTTCAAGAAATTCGCCGGCATCGATGTGTTCGACATCGAGATCAACGAGAAGCACGACCTGGACAAGCTGGTCGACATCATCGCTTCGCTCGAGCCCACCTTCGGCGGGATCAACCTCGAAGACATCAAGGCGCCGGATTGCTTCTACGTGGAGCGCAAGCTGCGCGACCGCATGAAGATTCCGGTGTTCCACGACGACCAGCACGGCACCGCCATCTGCGTGGGCGCGGCGATCATCAATGGTCTGAAGGTGGTGGGCAAGGACATCAGGAACGTCAAGCTCGTCACGTCCGGCGCCGGCGCCGCCGCGCTGGCCTGCCTGAACCTGCTGATCAAGTTGGGCATGCCGCGCCAGAACATTTTCGCGACCGACCTGGCCGGCGTCGTCTACGAAGGCCGCAAGGAGCTGATGGACGAGGACAAGATTCCGTTCGCCCAGAAGACCGCCGCGCGCACGCTGACCGAGATCATCGAAGGCGCCGACATCTTCCTGGGCCTGTCGGCCGGCGGCGTGCTCAAGCCCGAGATGGTGCGCAAGATGGCGGCCAACCCGATCATCCTGGCGCTGGCCAATCCGAATCCGGAGATCACGCCCGAGGAAGCCAAGGCCGTTCGCTCCGACGCGATCATGGCCACCGGCCGCACCGACTACCCGAACCAGGTCAACAACGTCCTGTGCTTTCCCTACATCTTCCGCGGCGCGCTCGACTCGGGCGCCACCACCATCACGGTGGAGATGGAGATCGCCGCGGTTCATGCCATCGCCGAACTCGCGCAGGCCGAGCAAAGCGAGGTGGTGGCCGCGGCCTACGCGGGCCAGCAGCTCGCGTTCGGCCCCGAGTACCTGATACCCAAGCCGTTCGACCCGCGCCTCATGATGAAGATCGCGCCGGCCGTGGCCAAGGCGGCGGCCGACAGCGGCGTCGCGCTGCGGCCGATCAAGGACATGGACGCCTATCGCGAGAAGCTCCAGAGCTTCGTGTATGCGTCCGGCACCGCGATGAAGCCGATCTTCGCCGCAGCCAAGATGGCGGCCAAGAAGCGGGTGGTGTTCTGCGAAGGCGAGGAGGAGCGCGTGCTGCGCGCTTGCCAGATCGTGGTGGACGAGGGGATCGGCCGGCCCACGCTGATCGGCCGCCCGAAGGTCATTGCCCAGCGTGTCGAGAAATTCGGCTTGCGCCTCAAGGAGGAGCTCGACTACGACATCGTCAACGTCGAGCAGGACCACCGCTACCGCGACTTCTGGCAGACCTACCACCGCATGACCGAGCGCAAGGGCGTGACGGCGCAGATGGCCAAGATCGAGATGCGGCGCCGCTTGACGCTGATCGGCGCGATGCTGCTGTACAAGGACCAGGTCGACGGAATGATCTGCGGCACCTGGGGCACCACGGCCATCCACCTGCACTACATCGACCAGGTGATCGGGCGGCGCGCCGGGGTCTGCACCTATGCCTGCATGAACGGGCTCGTGATGCCCAATCGCCAGCTGTTCCTGGTCGACACGCACGTGAACTACGACCCGACTGCCGTGCAACTGGCCGAGATCACCGTGATGGCGGCCGAGGAAATGATGCGGTTCGGCCTGAAGCCCAAGGCCGCGCTGCTGTCGCACTCCAGCTTCGGCTCCAGCAACCAGCCCAGCGCCGTGAAGATGCGCGATACGCTGGAGTTGCTGCGCACACAGGCGCCCTGGCTCGAGGTGGATGGCGAGATGCACGGCGACGTCGCGCTCGACGGCCACGCGCGCAACCTGATCATGCCGCACAGCACCCTGGCCGGCGACGCCAACCTGCTGGTGTTGCCGAACATCGATGCAGCCAATATTTCTTACAACCTGCTCAAAACCGCGGCCGGCGGCAACATCGCCATCGGCCCGGTGCTGCTGGGAGCCGCCAAACCGGTCCACATCCTCACGGCGAGCACCACCGTCCGGCGAATCGTCAACATGACCGCGCTGACAGTGGCGGACGCGAATGCGGCGCGATAAGCTCGTTTTAGACAGCTGGTACTAACTTTTTTGTAACTGCCGGGCTGATAAAGCCCTTTGCGGCTGCCCAAAAATTGGGCAGCCGCTTGCGTTTTGGGACCAGATAAGTCACACTACCGCCTGGAATTTTTCCGGGTTTACCCGGAGATATTAGGATTCCGGGAAGGCCCGGAATGGCGTCCCCAAGGTCACCGAAGAAGGTCCGTTCATGGTGCGCGTCGCGGCTGTCAAGTTTGCGCTAACTAGCTTTTTGCTGGCCGCAGCTTTCACCAGCCCGGGACAAGCCAGAACCCGTACGGACCGCCCCGCCGAAAGCAAATCAGCCACCATCTTCGTAGCTGAGCTGCCCAAGCAAGGCCGGGCGACCTACGAACTGATCCGCCAGGGCGGGCCGTTCCCGTATGACAAGGATGGTGGGGTGTTCGGCAATCGCGAGCGGCAGCTGCCCGTCGAAAGACGCGGCTACTGGCTCGAATACACCGTGACCACACCAGGATCGCGCGACCGGGGCGCCCGGCGCATCGTGTGCGGTGGACCCCCGAGGGCGCCTCATGCCTGTTATTACACCGCTGACCATTACGCCAATTTTCGAAAGATTGTGGAGTGAACGCTAAATGATGCGGGACGAATTTGTGACTATGGAAAGAGACGCGGAGATGGATACCCCACTTCGTCGGGAAACCACCGAGAACGCGCTGAAAGGCGTGCGGACCAACATCGTGCAGTCGATCCGGGCCTTCCGGGTGCAAGACCTGCAGGATGCGGCCCGCTCGCTCGGCCAGCACTTCCTGTACGCCAACCTGGCCAACGCCCAGAGCAAGCAGGACGTGCTGGACCTGATCGCCCAGCAGTTCATGTTGCCGGCGCACTTCGGCAAGAACTTCGACGCGCTGTATGACTGCATGACCGATCCGGTGCACAAGTCGGGCCCGCAGCCCGGCTTCATCGTGGTGCTCGAGCAGATCCCGGCCAACGCCAAGTTCGACAAGGAAGCGCGCGAGCAACTGCTGGACATCTTCCGCGACACCGCGGACTACTGGGCGGATCGAAAAATACCGTTCCGGTGTTTCTATTCTTTTCTGTAGCCCGTTCTGCACACACCAGCCAAGCAGAACGGGCGAACGAGGCTCAGGGAACCGAGACCGCCGGGGCGGCGCCGGTGACCACGGACAACGGCGAGAAGATGCCCACCGACAAGCTGGTGGATGTTTCGCCGCTGGCGCTGCGCATGAGCAGCCCCTTCAATGCGGGCTACTGGTTGGCGGCCGCCTGACGACACGACTCGTAGTTTCAACGAGCAAGTGCAACGCTGATCATTTTCGATGATATAGCTTTGCTGGTGTGTTGAATCCCGATCTCTTTCTCGGTCTGTTGTTCAAGTCATCTGCGATGCGATCACGCTGAGCTTGGGTCACTGGGCGCAGGCATGTTCCTTTGGGCAGATACTGCCGCAGCAGTCCATTGAAGTTCTCGTTGCTGCCTCGCTCCCACGAGTGGTACGGTGTGGCGAAGTACACCTTCACCGGGAAGCGCTCCTCGAGCAGTACGTAGTCATGGAATTCCGTGCCGTTGTCGAAGGTGATCGTCTTGAACTGGCGGCAGTGGCTTCGGATGGCCCGAGTTGCCGCCCGGATGACTTCGACCTTGGTACGCGACTTGAGCTTCTTCACGATCGCGAAGCCTGTCTTGCGCTCCACCAGCGTGAGCACGCAGTGGTGCAAGTCACTGCCCATCACCGTATCGCCTTCCCAATGGCCGGTGCGCTGTCGTCCTTCGACCTCCACTGGGCGTTCGCTGATGTGCCTCTTGCCAGGCAGAATTCCGCGTGAGTCCGCGCCGCGGTAGTGCTTGCGCCGCTGGTTGCTCATGATGCGCGTGTATCTCCACAAGCTGCCGCCGGCGAGTTTGTCCCAGCGGATGTGCCGATAGATCGTCTCGTGGCTGATGGCAAGCTCTCCCGTCTTGCCCAAGATGCCCGAAACCTGCTCGGCGCTCCACTTGCGGCGCAACAGAACCGCCACCCGCGCCATCTGCTCGGCGCTGAATCGCGCACCCCTGCGGCTGCGCCTGCGCCGAGCGGTGGCGTAGCTGTGCGCCTTCTCGGCACGGTAGTCCCCGTCGTGCCTGGTGGCATTGCGCCTTAATTCGCGCCCAATGGTGCTGGGGTGGCGCTGCAGCAGCCGGGCGATCTGCGCCTGCGAATTTCCCGCCATCCGATGCGCCGTTATGCGGTATCTTTCTTCCTGGGTGAGCTGGTGATATCTCATGTCTGCAACCTTCTTCTTGCCGGATAAAGGGTGTGGCAGTATCACTGCTCACCCAACCAGCTTTGGAGTTGTGTTGCACTTACTTTTTGAATCCGCGACTCGTAAAAGCCCGTCCCCGGTGGACGGGCTTTTTTATTGCGCGGCCGAAACAGCCGTCGCGAGGGACAGGTACTCCGCCACCGGCACTTCCTCGGCGCGCCGCTGCGCGTCGAAGCCGCCCGCGAAATTCCTCTGCTCCAGCCACTTGCCCAGCGTGTGGCGCAGGATCTTGCGTCGCTGGCTGAAGGCTACTTGCACCAGTTCCGAGAGCAGCGCGGAATCGACAGGCGCCGGTTGCTTTCGCGGCACCATCCGCACGACGGCGCTGTCCACGCGCGGCGGCGGCTCGAAGGATTCGGGCGGCACGAACAGCACGTCTTCCATTTCGTAGCGCCACTGAAGCATCACCGAAAGCCGGCCGTAGTCGCTGGTCGCGGGCCGCGCCACCATCCGGTCGACGACTTCCTTTTGCAGCATGAAATGCTGGTCCTCGATGCAATCGACGAAGCCCAGCAGGTGAAACAGGATCGGCGTGGAGATGTTGTAGGGCAGGTTGCCCACGACGCGCATCTTGTCTACGCCCTGCGCTCTGGCCAACTCGGCGAAATCGACTTTCAACACGTCCGCCTCGGTCACCGACAGCTGGCCGTGGTTGCGCAGGCGCGCGGCAAGGTCACGATCCAGTTCGATCACCGCGAGCTTGCCCAGCCGCTCCACCAGCGGCTGCGTCAGTGCCGCCAAGCCCGGCCCGATTTCCACCATCGCCTGGCCGGCGCGCGGATCGATGGCCCGCACGATCGCATCGATGATGCCCGCGTCGGCGAGGAAGTGCTGGCCGAAGCGCTTGCGCGGGACGTGTTTCAAACGGCTATGAGCGCCGACGGGCCGCCCCTAGGCGCGAAGGCCCCCTCGGGGGGCAGCGCAGTACACGAAGTGACAAGCGCGGGGGCCATTTATTGCGGCGGCTCGCGGAACTCCACGTACGCGCGGCCGCGCACATCCTGCGCCCACTGGGCATAGGAATCGTCGAGTTTCTTCTCGCGCACCAGGTTGCGCGCAACCTCGCGCTGCTCGCGTTGGCTCAGCACGGCCTGGCGGCGTTCCAGCAGCTGGATCAGGTGGACGCCGAAACGGGAAACCAGCGGCTCCGCGATCGCTCCCGGTGCAAGGCCGTTCATCGCATCCTCGAACTCGGGCACGAACAGCCCGGGGGCGGCCCAGCCCAGGTCGCCGCCATTGCGCGCGCTGGCGTCTTGCGAAAACTCTCGGGCCAATTGCGCGAAATCGGCCTGGCCGGATTCGACGCGTTTCTTGAAATCGGCCAGCCGCGCCAGTGCCGCAGCCTCGCTCAATTGCGGGGTTGTCCGCAGCAGGATGTGGCGGGCGTGGCTTTGCACCACGCGCGCGCCCGGCAGGCCGCCCTGGTGTTTCTCGACCACCTTGATGATGTGAAAGCCCGCGCCCGATCGCACGAGGTCACTGATACCGCCCTCGGGCAGCGCCTGCACAGCCTGGTAGAACAATGGCGGGTAGCGGTCCGCAGTGCGCAGGCCGACCACCCCACCGCTCGCGGCGGCCCCGGGCGCATCGGAGAATTCGCGCGCCAGCTTGCCGAAATCCTCGCCCGCGCGAGCCCGCTCCAGCACGCGTTGAGCCCGGGCCCGAAGGGCCGCCAGCTGCGCGTCATTCGCGTTTTCCGGTACTGCCACCAGGACATGCGCCAGGTTGATCTCGACGGCCGCCGGATCATCGCGGCCCTGCTGGCTTTGCAGGAACATGTCCACTTCGAGATCGCTGACGCGCACGCGCGATTCCAGTTCGCGCTCGCGCAGACGGGTCAGCAGCAACTGGTCGCGCAACTCCTCGCGGAACTGGGACAAGGGGACGCGGTCGGCGGCCAGCCGGCGGCGCAGTTCGGCGACGTCGATCTGGTTCTGCCGCGCGACGTTCTGCTCGGCCATGTCGATCGAGGCCTCCTCCACCTTGATGCCGTTGTCGCGCGCCAGCTGCAACTGGGCCTTCTCGCTGATCAGCCGTTCCAGCACCTGCCGGGCGAATTCGGCTCGTGGCGGCAGCGGCTGCCCCTGCTGGGCCAGTTGCTGCTCGAAGCGCGCCATCCGCAAACGCACTTCATTGTTGGTGATCGGTTCCGAGTTGACGACGGCCACGATGTAGTCGGCCGGCCGCGGGCCGCTGTCGACACGCGCAGGCGGCAGGACAGCACCGGACGGCGGAGCCCGCAATCCTTGCGCGGCGGCGGGCAGGGCCAGCGCCAGGGCTTGCGCCGCACAGGCCAGCCACAGGACACAAGGGCGTTGATTCATGATGCTCATCATTCGTAATTGCTGAAGCGGCTCGGGGCCGTGACCTGCTCGCGCAGGAACTGGTAGCGGGGGATATTTTCCTTCAGCGTCTGCAAGGCGTTGGTGCCCAGGCGGGTGAAGCCCACGAATTCGAGCTGGAACAGGATGCGCTTGTTCGATGTCGTGGTGCCGCTTTGCAGGCGCTCGACCACGATGCGGCCCAGCCAGCAGCCGGCGTCGTATTCGAGGCCGACCACCGCATCGACCAACTTGCGGTCCTGCAGGCTGTAGTTCAAGCGGCCCACGCTGTACCAGCGGCCTTCGCCCTCGCCCTGGCCGGCCCCCAGATTGCGGCCGTAGTCGCCCCACAGGTCGTTGATCGGCCACTGCCAGCCCATGTCGATCTGCTCGCTGGAGCCGCGCTGCAGGCGGTAGGCGGCGCTGATCACCCGGTAGTTCCCGGGGCTGTAGCGCCCGCCGATGGTTTCGCGGATGGATTGCCGGGTCTTGGGGTTGTACTGGACGGTGGCGTCGACGGTCCACTGCGGCGTCCAGTTGATCGAGGCGCCGAACAGGATGTCCGACAGCCGCTCGCTGATCGGTGTCTCGCCCGGCAGCGTTACCAGTTGGTCCTTGAAACGCAGGCGCTGGGCGATGCCGAAGCGCGCGGCTTCGGCGCCGGTGTCGGGGTCCAGCAGCCGCGTCGTCGCGCCCAGCGTCAGCAGGTTGTTGTCCGAGATACGGTCGTTGCCGCCGAACGCGTTCTCGGTGTAGATCGTCGCGAAGTTGAAGTCGTTGGCGCCCGAGTCGTAGTTGGGCAGCAGGCTCTGGTTGCGAAACGGCGTATAGACGTAGAAGGCGCGCGGCTCCAGCGTCTGGCGGAAATTGCGGCCGAAATAGGTGGCGTCGCGCTCGAACACCAGGCCGCTGTCCAGGCTGAAGGTAGGAAGCGTGCGGCTGGCGGAAGCCGTGCCGTGGGCCAGCGGCGCGTCGAACTGGTACTGCGTGCTGTGCAGATGCAGATTCGG
>JAQGMS010000170.1 GCA_028292245.1 Ramlibacter sp. | reverse complement strand
CCTTGACCATCTGCGCGCCCATGTTCTGCAGCTTGTCCTTCAGCTCGATTTCCTTGGCCACGGACACGCCGTCCTTGGTCACGGTGGGGGCGCCGAAAGAGCGCTCGAGCACCACGTTGCGGCCCTTGGGGCCCAGGGTCACCTTGACTGCGTTGGCCAGGATGTTCACACCCTCGACCATGCGCGCGCGGGCGTCGCCGCCGAAAATCACGTCTTTTGCTGCCATGTTGCTACCTCAATAAATTGGTTGAACGGATCGCGGAATTCGCGGATCAATCGGAAATCAGGCGACCTTCTTCAGGCCGGCGGGAGCGCCTTCGACGACCGCGAACAGGTCGTCTTCCTTCATCACCAGCAGTTCGTCGCCATCGACCTTGACGGTCTGGCCGCTGTACTTGCCGAACAGGACGCGGTCGCCGACCTTGACGTTCAGGACGATCAGCTCGCCCTTGTCGCTCTTGCGGCCGGGGCCGACGGCCAGCACTTCACCCTGGTCGGGCTTTTCGGCGGCGTTGTCGGGAATCACGATGCCCGAGGCGGTTTTGGTCTCACTATCGATACGCTTGACGATCACGCGGTCGTGCAGGGGGCGAAGTTTCATTGCATCTCCTTGACTTGAAACTGAGGGACATCAAAAAGCGCCAACGAAGTTAGCGCTAGTTAACTTGAGGAGAGAGCTCTGCTGTTAGCACTCATCTCCATCGAGTGCCAATGATAAGGCTTTTTCCGGCTTATTCAAGGTCAGGCATGCAGTTAATCATTCCTGCTGCGCTTCTTGGCTTGCCTTTGCCGCTGCCGCTGGCTATGGTGAACGCAGGTTTCCCAGGAAAGCGAGCCGCCTATGCTGAAGATCCTGATTCCGGTCGATGGGTCCGAGCTGTCGCTCGATGCCGTGCGCCACGCGCTCGGGTTGCTCCGGCAAGGCTTGCAAGCGAGCTTCGTCCTGGCCAATGTCCAGGAACCGCCCTCGCTCTATGAAATGCTGGTGACGCGCGATCCGCAAATCCTCGAAGTCGTGAGCGCCGGCGCCGCCGCGCATCTGCTGGAAGGCGCCCAGTCACTGTGCGATGCCGCCGGCGCGAACTACGAAAGTGAAATCGCCTCGGGTGACCCGGCCCACACGCTGATCGACATCGTCGAGCGCTACGGCTGCGACGCAGTCATCATCGGCGCGCGGGGCAAGGGCGGGCTCACCGGCTCGCTGCTGGGCTCGGTGTCGCAGGTGCTGGCGCATGCATGCCCGGTGCCGGTCACCGTCGTCAAGCACAGCCAGCCCGACGAGGCGATGGCCGAGGCGGCCACGCGA
Organism: Ramlibacter sp.; assembly: GCA_028292245.1. Lineage (GTDB taxonomy): Bacteria > Pseudomonadota > Gammaproteobacteria > Burkholderiales > Burkholderiaceae_C > Ramlibacter. The sequence continues at coordinate 16,375 of JAQGMS010000170.1, read as the reverse complement.
GGCTTGCCCGTTTCCACGCGCCACCACTGAAGCCGGCCGCCGGAGCCAGCTGGCAACTCGCCCGCGTATAGTCTGCGGCAATGGAGACATGCCGTGGCAGTTGAGAACGGTGCGCGCGCCAAGCGCCATGTGTTGCTGCGGCATGCGGCGCTGGCGCACCGGCGCGCGTCCCGGCTCGATCCGGTCCTGCGCGGCCTGCTGTGGTCGAGCGCCGCGGGCCTGATCTTCGTGACACTGAACACCGTGATGCGCGGCCTCGCGCTGCAACTCAGTCCCTTCCAGACCCAGTTCCTTCGCTACCTGTTCGGCCTGGCCGTGATGCTGCCCCTGATCGCGCGCGCCGGCGTGGCAGCCTACCGGCCGCGCAACATCGGCGGGCAGTTCGTGCGCGGCGCCATCCACACCTTCGGCCTGGCCCTGTGGTTCGCGGCGATCCCGCACATCACGCTGGCCGACACCACGGCCATCGGCTTCACCGGGCCGATCTTCATCATGATCGGCGCGACGCTGGTGTTCGGCGAGAAGATGCGCTGGGAGCGCTGGCTCGCCGCGGCCATCGGCTTTGCCGGCGTGCTGATCGTGGTGGCGCCCAAGCTGACCGGCAGCGCCGGCGGGTACAGCCTGTTGATGCTCGCGTCGTCGCCGGTGTTCGCCGCCTCGTTCCTGGTCACCAAGGGCCTGACGCGCTACGAGCGTCCGGCCGTGATCGTGGTCTGGCAGTCGATCACCGTGATGCTGATCAGCATGCCGCTCGCGCTCGCCAACTGGCACGCACCAACGGCCGGCCAATGGCTCACGTTCCTGCTGTGCGGGCTTCTCGGCAGCAGCGGCCACTACTGCCTGACGCGCTCCTTCGCCATCGCCGACATATCGGCGACGCAATCGGTCAAGTTCCTGGACCTGGTCTGGGCCTCGCTGTTCGGCTGGCTGGTGTTCGCGGACATACCGAGCCGCTCGACGTTGATCGGCGGCGTGGTGATCTGCGCATCGACGATCTGGATCGCGCGTCGCGAAACGCGCGTCATGACGCCTCGCTAGCAGCGCGCACTTCTCAAGCCTGCCGCAGCCGATAGGCGGCCGCCGCGCCGCCGCCCTCGGGAATCTTCTCCAATTGCCAGCGGCGCTGATGGAACTCGTCCAGCGCCGGCCGGTGGGCGATCGACACCATCGCGCCGCCCTTGCGCCGGATCATCGCGAGCAGCCTGCCATAGAGCGTCTTCTCCGCGTCCTCGTCGAGCGCGCTGGTGGCTTCGTCGGCCAGCAGCCAGGCCGGCTGCTTGAGGAACACGCGCGCCAGCGCGAGCCGCTGCCGCTCGCCGCCGGAGAGCTTCTGGCTCCAGGCGTCCTCGTCATCCAGGCGCGATGCAAGCTGCGGCAGCAACGCATCTTCCAGCGCCTGGCGCAAGGCGTCATCGCTGTACACGCTCGCCGGTTCGGGATAGGCCAGCGCGTCGCGCAGAGGCCCATCCGGGAAGTACGGATTCTGCGGGACGCACATCGCATCGGCCGGAATCTCGACCTTGCCCTTGGCGAACGGCCAGATGCCGGCGAAGGCGCGAAACAGCGTCGACTTGCCGCTGCCCGAAGGCCCCTTGACCAGCACCGAGTCGCCGGGCGCAACGCGCAACGACAGCTCCGAGAGCAAGACCGAGCCGTTGGGCAGCGCCAGTGTCAGCTCGTGCGCCGCTAGTTCCGGCGAGCCGCGCGCGACTTCCGGCCGCTGCGCATGGGCTTGCGTATTGACGCTCTCCTCGAAACTGGTCAGCCGGTCGGTCGTCGCGCGCCAGGTGGCCAGCGTGCTGTAGTTGTCGATGAACCAGGCCAGCGAATCCTGGACCTGGCCGAAGGCCGAGGAAATCTGCATCAGCTCGCCCAGCTGGATGGCGCCGCTGAAGTAGCGCGGGGCGGCGACGATGAAGGGAAAGATGATCGCCGCCTGGCCGAAGAAGGTGTTGAACCAGATCAGGTTCTTGCGCGCCTTCAGCAGAGCCAGGAAATTGGCCAGCACCTTCGCGAAGCGAAGGTCGAGATGCCCGCGTTCAACCGCTTCGCCCTTGTCCAGTGCGATGGCCTCGCTGTACTCGCGCACTCGCACCATGTGATGGCGGAAATCGGCTTCGTAGCGCTGCTGCTGGAAGTTCAGCGCGATCTGCGGCCGGCCGATGTAGTGGGTGATGACGCTGCCGACGATGCAGTAAGCCACTGCCGCCCAGACCATGTAGCCGTGCAGCTCGTACTGGCTGCCGCCCAGATTGAAGAAGAACCCACCCGAGAGCCCCCACAGGATGCCGACGAAGCTGAACAGCGTCACCACCGAATTGAGCAGGCCCATGGTGAGCGACACGCTGTAGCTGGTGAACAGCCCCAGGTCTTCCTGGATCCGCTGGTCGGGGTTGTCGGGCGCGCCGGCCTGGCCCGAGAAGCGCGCCAGCTCCATCCGGTAGAACGCCTGGTCCGACAGCCAGCGGCGCAGGTAGTGGTTGGTCATCCAGGCGCGCCAGCGCAGTTCCAGCAGCTGGGTGAGGTAGAACTTGTAGACCGCGATCACGATGAGGCCGAACGCGAGGTAGGTGAAGCGGCCCAGTTGGGACCAGAACACCACCTGGTCTTTTTGCTGGAGCGCGTCGTAGAAGAGGCGGTTCCAGTCGTTCATCAGCACCAGCATGTACACGCTGGCCAGGTTGAGCACGACGATGGCGGCCAGCAGCAGCCGGGCCTTCCATTTCTCTTCCGAGCTGAAATAGGGGCGGGTCAGCGCCCAGACCTTGCGGGTGGTGGAGCCGACCAGGGCCAGCTTGTGAAAGGTTCTCATTCGGACGGCCTTTGCGGGAAGAGCGCCCATCGTAGCGCGGGCCGCCGCGCCGCAGGTTCAGCGCGGCGTGTTCGCGATGCCGCTGGACACATGGCCCGACGGCACGTGCCGGGCGGCATGGTCGACGTGGCCGGTCTGGTCGTCGAAGAAGAAATCGGGCTCGAACTCGCGCAGGAACTCGCCCTTGGGCAGGCCGCCCAGGAACATTGCCTCGTCGACGCGGATGTCCCAGTCCATCAGCGTGCGGATGGCGCGTTCGTGGGCCGGTGCGCTGCGCGCGGTGACCAGCGCGGTGCGGATGCGCATCTCGGGCGTGCCGGCCTGCTGCAGGCGGTGCAGCGCGGCCAACAGCGGCTTGAACGGCCCTTCCGGCAAGGGCTGCGCCGCCTTGCTCGACTCATGCTGCTGGAAAGCGTCGAGGCCCTGCGCCTGGAACACGCGCTCCGCCTCGTCGGAAAAAAGCACCGCGTCGCCGTCGAAGGCGATCCGCACCTCGTGCGGGTAGTTGTTGCCGGCCAGCACCGATTCGGTCAGCACCCGCGCCGCCGGGAAGCCCGCGCCCAATGCTTCGCGCACGTCCTCCGCGTTGGCCGAAAGGAACAGGTGCGCGCCCAGGGGCCGCAGGTAGCGGAACGGCGAACGGCCCTGCGTGAACACGCCGCGCTGCAATTTGATTTCGTTGGCAAGGCCGGAGCGGAAGATGCGCATGCCCGACACCGGATCGTTGCGCGACAGGATCACCACTTCCACCCGTTGCGTCGTCGTGTCGTTGAACGCCAGCAGCTTCTTGATGAGCGAGAAGGCGATGCCCGGCCCGGCCGGCAGGTCGAGCCGCTCGAACTGCAGCTTCATATAGGCCTGCGGATCGCCGGACTCGTAGACCAGGTTCTCTTCCTCCAGATTGAAGAGGGCCCGCGACGAGATCGCCACCACCAGCTTGTTGTCCAGCGATGCGCCCATGGCCGGCTACTTGATGAACTGGTTGAGCTGGATGATCGGCAGCAGCACTGCCAGCACGATCAGCATCACGACAAAGCCCATCGCCACGATCAGCAGCGGCTCGAGGATGGTGGCCAATTGCATGGCGCGCCGCTGCACTTCGGCGCCCAATTGGTTGGCCGCGCGCTGCAGCATCTGCGGCAATTGGCCGGTCTGCTCGCCCAGCCGCGCGAACATCGGCAGCAGGCCGGGGAAGCGCTTCTTCTGCGCGATGGCCGAGGCGAGCGGCGCGCCTTCGCGCACCAGCACCAGCGCGTCCATCGCGTCCGCGCGCATGGCGCGGTTGCTCAAGGTTTCAGCGGCGGCCTGCAATGCCTTGAGGATCGGCACGCCGGCGCCGGCCAGCATCGCCAGCGTGCTGGCGAAACGCGCGGCGTTGTAGCCGCGCGCGAGCCGGCCCACGAGCGGCAATTTGAGCCAGCCCGCGTCGAACCGCTCGCGCGTGGCTTCGTTGCGCAAGGCCAGCCGCAGCATGACGGTGCCCGCCGCCAGCAGCAGCAGGGCCAGCCAGCCCCAGTTGCGCACCAGCCCGCTGACGGCCAGCATCGCGACGGTGAGAAAGGGCAGCGCGCGCTTGGTGCCGGCGAACACATTGGCCACCTGCGGCACTACATAGGCCACCAGGAACAGCACGATGGCGATCGCCACCACGGTGACGATCGCCGGATAGAGCGCGGCGCCCAGCAACTTCGCCTGCAAGGCTTGCCGCTCCTCCAGGTCGTCGGCCAGGCGCTCCAGCACCAGCCCGAGATTGCCGCTTTGTTCGCCGGCGCCGACCACGGCCGTGAAGATGTCGGGGAATTCGCGCGGGAAGCGCGACAGCGCCTTGGCGAAAGGCGAGCCGGCGTTGACCTCGGCGCGCAGCGCGGCGACAAGATGCCGCTCGCGCTCGTTTTCCGCTTCGTCGGTCAGGGCGGTGAGGGCCCGCTCCAGCGGCAAGCCGGAAGTGATGAGCCCGGCGAGCTGCCGCGTCCAGATCGCAAGGCCGGTGGAATTGAAGACGGGGCGGCTGAACGCGCGCTCGCTCCAGCCGAAGGTCTGCTCGTTGGCCGCGACCCCCGAGCTCACGGGCACCACCTGCAGCGGCACCAGCGCCTGGGCCCGCAGCAGGCTGCGCACCGCCTTGGCGGTGTCCGCTTCCATCACGCCCCGGCGCGTTTCGCCCTGGACGTCGAGGGCTTCGAAGGAATAAGCTGGCATTTGCCGATTATCTGCTCCGGCAGTTGTCCGCTTTGAGTCTTCAGGACTGCCGCAACTTGAAGCGTTGCAGCTTGCCGGTTTCGGTGCGCGGCAGGCCGGCCACGAACTCGATCTCGCGCGGGTACTTGAAAGGCGCGATCGACGCTTTCACGTGGTCTTGCAATGCCTTTGCCATGGCCGCGTCGGCGCTGTGGCCGGGCTTGAGCACGCAAAACGCTTTCACGATCATGCCGCGCTCCTCGTCGGGCTTGCCGATCACGCCGCATTCGGCCACGGCCGGGTGCCGCAGCAGGGCGTCCTCGACTTCCGGGCCGCCCACGTTGTAGCCGGACGTGATGATCATGTCGTCGGCACGGGCCTGGTAGAAGAAGTAGCCGTCTTCGTCCTGCATGAAGGCATCACCCGGATAGTTCCAGCCGTCCTTGACATAGTTCGCCTGGCGCGGATCGTCGAGGTACTTGCAGCCGGTCGGGCCGATCACCGCCAGTTTGCCGATGGTGCCGCGCGGCACTTCATTGCCGTCGTCGTCCACCACCTTGGCGATGTAGCCGGGCACGGCCTTGCCGATGGCGCCGGGCCGCACATCGTCGCCCGCCGCCGAGATGAAGATGTGGAACATCTCGGTGGCACCGATGCCGTCCAGCATCTCCAGGCCGGTGGCCTGCTTCCACAACTGGCGGGTGGCATCGGGCAGGCCTTCGCCCGCGCTGACGCTGATTCGCAGGTGTCTCACGCCATGCTCGCGCGCGAACGGCGCCATCTGCCGGTAGAACGTGGGGGCTGTGTAGCAGATGGTCGCGCCGGTTTCATTGATCGTGCGCACCATGCTCTCCGGCGTGTACGGGGCATCGGGGAAATACACGCTGGCGCCCGCCCACATCGGGAACATCAGCAGGCCGCCGAGGCCGAACGTGAAGGCCAGCGGCGGCGAGCCCACCACGATGTCATCGGGCGTGGCGCGCAGCACGTGGCGCGGCCAGGCTTCGCAGGCCGCCAGCACATCGCGATGCGTGTGCACGGCGGCCTTGGGCTTGCCGGTGGTGCCGGAGGTGAAAGCCATCATCGCAATGTCGTCGGCGGCCGTGGGGCAGGGGGCGAAGCCGCCGTCCTTTTGCGCGGCGCGCGCGGCCAACGAGCCCGGCTGGTCAGGCGCGTTGAAGGGAATCACCGTCGCAAGCACCGGCCGGTCCTTGCGCGCCAGTTCCAGCTCCTCGAGCAACTTGGCGTCGCACAACGCCGCGGCCGGCTGTGCTTTGTCGATGATGTCGCCCAGTTCGCGCGCGCGCAGCAGCGGCATCGTCGCCACCGCGACCAGCCCGGCCTTGACCACGGCCAGCCATGCCAGCGACAGGCCGACCGAATTGCCGCCGCGCAGCAGGACGCGGTTGCCGGGCACCAGGCCGAGGTCTTCGGTCAGCACGCGGCAGATGCGATCCACGCGCTCGCGCACATCGGAGTAAGTGAGCGTGATGCGGCTGGACCGCAGCAACGCCCGCTCGCCGAAGCCCTTGCCGGCTCCCTTGTCCAGCAGTTCCTCGACCAGGTTCAGCCGGTCCGGAAAGCGCAACTCCGCAAGGTCGTAGCGCAGTTGCGGCCACTGGTTGCGCGGCGGCAAACGGTCATGGACGAAACGGTCGGTCTGGGCGGACATCGCGCGCTCCTTCGACAATCACGCGGCCGCTTCGGCCCGGGCGTGGGCATGGTCCTTCACCTTGCCCAGCAGCCTGTGCAGCGTCGCGATGTCCTTGTCGGTCAAGCCGGCAAAGGCTTCCACGATCCAGCCCTCATGCTGGTGCGCCATGTCGTGGAACAGCTTGCGGCCCTTGGCCGTGAGGCGGACGCGATAGGCGCGCCGGTCGCCCTGCACGTCGACACGGTCGACCAGGCCTTCGGCAACCAGCTGGTCGGTGATGCCCGTGACGTTGCCGCCGGTCACCATCATGCGGCGCGACAGCTCGTTCATTTTCAGGCCCTCCGGCGCGCGCTCGAGCTGGGCCATCAGGTCGAAGCGGGGCAGCGTCGTGTCGAAGCGCCCGCGCAATTGGCTGCGCACCTGCTTTTCCACGATCTGCGTGCAGGTGAGCAGGCGCAGCCAGAGGCGCAAGGCTTCGGGGTGTTCGCTGTGGGCGCGCGCTTCCATGTCCATGTGGAATCCTCAATTGGTCTAAATAGTTTAGGCCTAAACGAAATACTGTCAACAGGAGTTTGTCCGCCGTCATCCGCTGCTACCGCCGCGCAGCGAACATCCAGAAAGCGATGCCGTCCTACATCCGGCCCGTTGACGGCACGGGCTGAGCTTGGCAAGAATTTGCCGATGGAAACCCTGGTTCGCAAGATCGAGTCAAAACTGGATGGGCTGCCGGTGCCGGTGGCCGTTCAACTGCCCATCGGCAAGCGGGTCGGGCCGCCGGCGGCGACCGTCACGCTGTCGTTCAAGGACTGGTCCAGCCTGGCGACCATGGCGGCCGGCCAGATCGGGCGGATGGCGGAAGACTTCGTCGAAAGCCGGCTCCAGCTCGAAGGACGCATGCGCGACCTGATGGCGGTTGCCGCCCGGCTGCTGCCGGCCACGCCGGTGGACCACGACGGCGCCTGGTGGACGCAGGTGCTGCGACGCGCCAGGTCGCTGGCGGCGCACTCGCCGCACAAGGACGCCGAGCAGATCCAGTTCCACTACGACATCTCCGACGATTTCTACGAGCTCTGGCTCGATCCGCGGCGCGTCTACTCATGCGCGTATTTCCGCGACGCGGCGATGTCACTGGCCCAGGCCCAGGAAGCCAAGCTCGACCACATCTGCCGCAAGCTGATGCTCAAGCCCGGCGAGCGGTTCCTCGACATCGGCGCGGGTTGGGGTGGCCTGTTGATGTGGGCGGCCGAAAACTACGGCGTCAACGCGACCGGCATCACGCTGTCGAAAAACCAGTTGGCGCATGCGCAGCGGCAGATCGAAGACAAGGGCCTGCAGGGCCGGGTGCGCATGGAACTGTGCGACTACCGCGAACTGGGCGAGACCGAGGGCTACGACAAGATCGCATCGGTGGGCATGTTCGAGCACGTGGGGCAGGTCAACATGCCGGCGTACTTCGGCACCATCCAGCGGCTGCTCAAGCCCGGCGGGCTGGTGATGAACCACGGCATCACCGCCGGTAGCGTCCACGACGGTCAACTCGGCGCCGGCATGGGCGACTTCATCGAAAAGTACATCTTTCCGGGCGGCGAGCTGCTGCACGTCAGCCACGTCCTGAAGGACATGGCCACGGCCGGGCTGGAAATGGTGGACACGGAGAACCTGCGGCCGCACTACGCGCGCACGCTGTGGGCCTGGTCGGATGCGCTGGAGGCCCGACTGGACGAGGCGCAGCGCGTGCTGCGGACCACCGGCAACGCGGCCGACGCGGACAAGGTGCTGCGCGCCTACAGGCTCTACCTGGCCGGCAGCGCCATGTGCTTCGAGCAGGGCTGGCTCGGGCTGCACCAGATCCTGGCGACGCGGCCGGACGGGCAACTGCAAAGCGGGGGGCTGCGCGGCGCACAATCGGGCTATCCCTTCAACCGCGAATACATGTACCGCCAGTCCTGATGCTCTACAAATTCAAATCCAAGGCGGCCGGTGACCTGATCATGCTGGAGCCCAACGGGCGCCGCGTGCTCGAGATCATCGGCAAGGACGCCGGCCCCAAGGGAATCATCCTGCCGGAGGCGATGCCCGCCGCCATTTCCGCGCTGGAGACGGCGATGGTCAAGGAGGATGCGGACCAGAAAGCGCTGGTCGAGGAGGCCAAGGCCAAGGGCCAGACGCCGCCGCGTTTCGACGCCGTCTCGTTGCGCCAGCGCGCGGTGCCCTTCCTGGACATGCTGCGCCGCTGCCAGCAAGCGGGCGTGGAGATCGTCTGGGGCGTGTGAGCCGCTAGTCGACTTTCGCGCCGGAGTCCTTCACCACCTTCGCCCATTTCTTGTGTTCGGCGTCGATGTGGCGCGCGAACTCGGCGGGCGTGTCGCCGCTGGGGATCGCGCCTTGCCCCAGCATCTTCTCCTTGATCGCCGGAGTATTCAGCGACTTCGCCACTTCCTGCTGGATGCGGTTGACGATGTCCGGCGGCGTGCCCGCGGGCGCCAGCAAGCCGAACCATGAAGTCGCGTCGAAACCCTTGAGGCCGGCAGCCTCCTCGATGGTGGGCACGTCGGGCAGCGCGGCCGACCGCTTGCTGCTGGTGACGGCCAGCGCCTTGAGCTTACCGGCCTTGATCTGCGGCATCGACGAGGGCAGGTTGTCGAACATCACGTCCATCGTGCCGCCCACCATGTCGAGCAGGGCCGGGCCGGAGCCACGGTAGGGAAAGTGGACCATGTAGGTGCCGCTCATGCTCTTGAACAGCTCACCGGCCAAGTGGATCGAGTTGCCGTTGCCGCTGGAGGCCATGTTCAGTTTGCCGGGATGGGCCTTGGCGTACTTGATGAAATCGGCCACGTTGTTGATGCCCAGCGAGCGCGCCTTCTCGGTCTGCATCACCATCACGTTGGGCACACCGGCCACCAGCGTGATGGGCGCGAAGTCCTTGATCGGGTCGTACGGCAGCTTGTCGTACAGCGCGCGGTTGATGCCGTGCGTGCCCACGGTTCCCATCAGCAGCGTGTAGCCGTCCGGGGCCGCCCTGGCCACGATCTCCGCGCCCACGTTGCCGCCGGCGCCGGCGCGGTTGTCCACGATGAACTGCTGGCCGAAGGCCTTGGAGAGTTCGGGCGCCACGGCCCGCGCCAGGATATCGGTGGTGCCGCCGGCCGCGAACGGCACGACGATCCGCACGGGCTTGTTGGGCCAGGTGCTCTGCGCGACGGCGGGCAGAGCGGCGAGCCCCATCGCCAATCCTGCCGCGGCCAGGACGAAGCGGCGGTTCATGTACTTCACCTAGTCGGCGTAGACGCCCGCGGCCTTGATGATCGGGCTCCACTTGGTGATCTCGGCGGCCACGAACTTCTTGTGCTCGGCCGGCTCCATGCGCTTGTCGGTCACGACCACGGCGCCAAGCCCTTCCTGCTTCTTGATGAAGTCGGGATCCTTCAGCGCAACCTTCAGCGCGTCGTTCAGCTTCTTCTGCACGTCGGCCGGCGTTCCCTTGGGAGCGTACAGGCCGTGCCAGATCGTGACCTGGAAGTTCTTCAAGCCCGCTTCCTGCAGCGTGGGCAGGTCCTTCAGCGCGGGTGTGGTCAGGCGCTTGGACGTCGTGACGGCATAGGCCTTGACCTTCTTGGCCTCGATCTGGCTGGTGGTATTGGTGGTCTGGTCGCACATCAGGTCGATCTGGCCGCCGATCAGGTCGGTCATCGCGGGGCCGGTGCCCTTGTACGGAACCGGCGTCATGTCGGTCTTCAGCGCGTTCTGGAACAGCAGCCCGCACAAGTGCGAGGCGGAGCCGACACCGGCGTTGCCCAGGTTGATCTTGCCCTTGTTCTGCTCGATCCAGGCGGCCAGTTCCTTGTAGCTGTTGGCCGGCAGCGCGGGCTTGCCGATGATGGTCATCGGGACGTCGTTGATGGCGCCCAGGTATTCGAAATCGCTTTCGACCTTGAACGGGATGTTGCGCACCAGGGTCGGCATGGTGGCCATGCCGATGTGGTGGACCAGCAGGGTGTAGCCGTCGGCCGCGGCCTTCGCGACCTTGTTCGCGCCGATCGAGCCACCGGCGCCGGCGGCGTTGTCCACCACGATGCTGATGCCGCCCATGGGCTTGCGCATGGCTTCGGCCAAGTCGCGCGCCACCCGGTCGGTCGGGCCGCCCGCCGCGAACGGCACGACGATGGTGATGACCTTGTCCTTGGCGGGATAGTCGGCCGCCTGCGCGCCGAATGCGCAAGCCGCGAGCACCGCCAGCGGTGCGAGGGAATGGAACAGCTTCTTCATGGGGAACACTCCTTTTGGACGGACACCGCATCGTAGGGCCGCGCCCAGTGGCGCGCATCACGGGAACTACGTACCGGCGGCCCGGGGAAGCCCGGGCCGGTCGCAACCTAGCTCTACTTGTAGCTGCGCGCGTCCTCGATGACCTTGCCATCGTTGGGCAGGCTGCCGGGCTGCAGCAACTGGACGTCGCCGCGCAATTTGGTCACGTCACGGATGGCTTCACCGATGCGGGCGTGCAGGTCCTGCGGCGCCGACGACGCCTCGACCTTGAGCGTCATCACGTCGTTGGCCATTTCGCCGCTGACCACCAGCCGGGCCTTGAGCACCTCGGGGAAGCGCCGCGCGATGTCGGCCACTTGCGCCGGGTGCACGAACATGCCGCGGATCTTGGTGGTCTGGTCGGCGCGCCCCATCCAGCCCTTGATGCGCGTGTTGGTGCGGCCGGTCGCGCACTGCCCCGGCAACAGCGCCGACAGGTCGCCCGTGCCGAAGCGCACCAGCGGGTAGGCGGGATTGAGCGTGGTCACCACCATTTCGCCCACCTCGCCGATGGCGACGGGGTCACCGGTGCCCGGACGCACGATCTCGAGGATCACCGCCTCGTCCAGCACCATGCCCTCGAGCGATTGGGTTTCATAGGCGACCAGGCCGAGGTCGGCCGTGGCGTAGCTCTGGTAGACGGCGATGCCTTGTTCCGCGAACCAGGCCCGCAGACTCGGCGGCAGGGCCTCGCCGCCGGTCATCGCCTTGCGCATGCTGGACACGTCGGCGCCGCTTTCCCGGGCTTTCTCCACCAGGATGCGCAGGAAGCTGGGTGTGCCGGCGTAGGCGTCGGGCCGCAATTCGGCGATCGCCTGCAACTGCTGTTCGGTCTGCCCCACGCCGGCGGCGAAGACCGTGCAGCCCACCGCCTGCGCGCCCGACTCCATCATGAACGCGCCCGGCGTCATGTGGTAGCTGAAGGCGTTGTGGACCAGTTCGCCGGAGCGAAAGCCCGCGGCGTACATCGCCCGCGCGATGCGCCAGTAATCGAGGCCGGTGCCCTCGGGTTCGTAGATCGGGCCGGGCGAGGAGTACACCCGCGGCATCTTGGGCCCGCGCACCAGGGCGGAAAAGCCCCCGAACGGGTCCGTGGCGCGGCGGGCCTTCTGGCGCTCCAGCAGTTCTGACTTGCGGGTGACCGGAAGGCGTGCCAGCGCTTCGCGCGAAGTGACCGCGGCCGCGTCGAAGCCGGCCAGGATATGGGCGAACGCGCGGGCGTTGGCTTGCGCATGCGCCACCTGCTGCGGCAGCGCCGCCATCAATTGCGCTTCGCGTTGCGCCGGGTCGCGCGTTTCGAGCGCGTCGTAATGATCTCCCATCTTGCCTCCCTCAGGCCAACCAGCGCTTGCGGCGCTTGTAGCTTTTTACGTCGCGGAAACTCTTGCGCTCGCCGCCGCCGACGCCCAGGTAGAACTCCTTGACGTCCTCGTTGCTGGCCAGCTCGGCCGCTGGGCCGTCCATGACGACGCGGCCGCTCTCCATGATGTAGCCGTAGTCGGAATACTTGAGCGCCATGTTCGTGTTCTGCTCGGCCAGCAGGAAGGTGACCTTCTCCTTGGTGTTGAGGTCCTTCACGATCTCGAACACCTCCTGAACGATCTGCGGCGCCAAACCCATCGATGGCTCGTCCAGCAACACCATGCTCGGGCTGGCCATCAGCGCGCGGCCGATCGCACACATCTGCTGCTCGCCGCCCGAGGTGTAGGCGGCCTGCGAGGTGCGCCGCATCTTCAGCCGCGGGAAGTAGGCATAGACCTTCTCCAGGTTGGCCGCGACCTCGGCCTTGCTCTTGCGCGTGTACGCGCCCGTGAGCAGGTTCTCCTCGATCGTCAGGTGGGCGAAGCAGTGGCGGCCTTCCATCACCTGCACCACGCCGCGCTGTACCAGGTCGGCGGGCGTGAGGTTCTCGATCCGCTCGCCGCGCAGTTCGATCGAGCCCTTGGTGACGGCGCCGCGCTCGCCCTTGAGCAGGTTGGAAACCGCGCGCAGCGTGGTGGTCTTGCCCGCGCCATTGCCGCCCAGGATGGCCACGATGCGGCCGTCGGGCACCTGGAGCGAAACGCCCTTGAGCACGAGGATCACGCTGTTGTAGATGACCTCGATGCCGTTGACGTCCAGGACGATGTTGGGTTTGTCCATGGTTTGCAAGGTAGTTGTCATCCCGGGCCGGGCCCGGGATGACAGGGTCTCAGGACTGGCAGTCGGCCGGCGTGCGCCGCGCCATCTTCTTGTCGGCGGCGTACTTGTCGGCGGTGGCCTTCACCATGGGCTTGAGCACCTGCTCGTCAGCCTGCATCCAGTCGGAGCTGAAGTGCCAGGCCTTGCCGTCCCAGGTATGGATGCGCGCCCAGTTGGAGCCCAGGTGGTCCATGCACGACGTGCTGATGGGACGCATGACGCCCTTGAAGCCCAGTGCATCGAGCTTGGCCTGGGTGAGGTTCAGGTTTTCCAGGCCCCAACGCGCCTGCTCACCGGTCACCCACTTGCCCTTGCCGAAGCGCTCCTGGGCGGCGCGCACGCCTTCGACACCCATCATCGCGCTCATGGCGCCGCGCATGTAGAGCACGCTGCCGACTTCTTCCTTCGGTCCCGTGCCTTGCCCCTTGGCGTGCAGCTTCTCCAGGATTTCCTTCACGACGGCTGAGTTCGGCTCGGCACCGTGCTGCATGGTCACGGCGTTGTAGCCCTTGGCGCCTTCGCCGACGTCCTTGACATCCGGCTCCGCGCCGGACCACCACACGCCGTACATCTTCTCGCGCGGATAGCCGGTGGCCTGCGCTTCCTTGAGCGCGGTGGAGTTCATCACGCCCCAGCCCCAGAGGAACACATAGTCGGGGCGCGATTGCCGCACCTGCAGCCAAGTGGCTTTCTGCTCGACCCCGGGCGCGGTGACCGGCAGCAATTGCAGCTCGAAGCCCAGCATGCGGCTGCGCTCTTCCAGCAGCGCGATCGGCTCCTTGCCATAGGGGCTGTCGTGATAGACCAGCGCGACCTTCTTGCCCTTGAGTTTGGCCAGGCCGCCTTCCTTCTTGCCGATTTCCTGCACCAGCACGTCGGCGGCCAGCCAGTAGGTTCCGGCCAGCGGGAAGTTCCACTTGAACACGCCGCCGTCGGCGCTTTCGCTGCGGCCATAGCCGGCGGTGACGAGCGGGATCTTGTCGCCAGGCGCCTTTTCGGTGAGCGCGAAGGTGATGCCGGTGGACAGCGGCTGGAACAGCGTGGCGCCGCCGTTCTTGCCCTTCAGCCGCTCGTAGCATTCGACGCCGCGCGCGGTGTCGTAGCCGGTTTCGCATTCCTCGTAGGAGATCTTCACGCCGTTGATGCCGCCGCGCGCGTTGACCAGCTTGAGGTAGTCGGCATAGCCGTTGGCCCATGGCACGCCGTTGGGCGCGTAGGGCCCTGTCCGGTAGGGCAGTCCCGGGAAGAATTGTTCCTTGGCCTGGGCGAAGGCCGTGGCGGCCACCGCTGCCAGGCAGGTGGCCAGAGCGAGATTGCGCAGTTTCATGTCGTCTCCTTGTAATAGCACGTGGGTGCGGGTTGCCTGAATGAGGACTCGAAAATCAATGAGGGAAAGGCCACAGGCGCAGCTTCTGCTTGCCGGTGGACCACAGCTTGGCCAGCCCATGCGGCTCGACGATGAGGAACCAGACGATCAGCGTGCCGAACACGATCAGCTCGGCGTGCGAAATGCCGGCCGTGGAGATGCCGATGCCGAACCATCCGGCCAGCACCGGCAGGAACTGGTTCAGGAAGATCGGCAGCAGCACGATGAACGCGGCGCCGAAGAAGCTGCCCATGATCGATCCCATGCCGCCGATGATCACCATGAACAGCAGGCGAAACGACATGTCCACCGAGAATGCGGCGGGCTCCCAGGCGCCCAGGTAAAGAAACGCCCACAGGCCGCCCGCGACGCCGATGATGAACGAGCTGACGGCGAAGGCGGTGAGCTTGGCGTACATCGGCCGGATGCCGATCACCGCCGCCGCCACGTCCATGTCGCGGATCGCCATCCATTCGCGGCCGATGGCGCTGCGCACCAGGTTCTTGGCAAGCAGCCCGACCACCGCCAGGATCGACAGGCACAGCAGGTACTTGCTGATCGGGCTTTCGATCGGAAAGCCCAGCACCTGCAGCCCGGAAACGGAAACCGAGCCCGAGGGCGAATAGTTGGTGAGCCACTTGATGCGCAGGAACATCCAGTCGGCGAAAAACTGCGCGGCCAGCGTTGCCACGGCGAGGTACAGCCCCTTGACCCGCAGGCTCGGCAGCCCGAACAGGACGCCGAACGCGGTGGCGCACAAGCCCCCGAGCACCAGCGCCGGGATCAGCGGCATGCCGGGGAGGCGGACGAAGAAATTGAAGGCGCCGTAGGCGCCCACCGCCATGAACGCGCCCGACCCCAGGGAAATCTGCCCGCAGTAGCCGACCAGGATGTTCACGCCCAGGGCTGCCAGGGCCATGATCAGGAACGGGATCAGGATCGCGCGGAACATGTAGTCGCTGGCGATGCCGGGCACGACGACGAACGCGAACAGGATCGCCGCGAGGATGAACAGCCGGTCCTGCGCGATCGGGAAGATCTGCTGGTCCGCCCGGTAGGTGGTCTTGAACTGGCCGTTTTCCCTGTAGATCATGAGGTTTCCGTTTTCAGACGCGATCGATGATCTTCTCGCCGAACAGGCCCTGCGGGCGCACCAGCAGGAACAGCAGCGCGAGGACATAGGCAAACCATATTTCTATGCCGCCGCCGACATACGGCCCGAGATAGACCTCGGACACCTTCTCGCCCACGCCGATGATCAATCCGCCGATGATGGCGCCGGGCACCGAAGTGAGGCCGCCCAGGATCACCACGGGCAATGCGCGCAGCGCCACCGTGGACAGCGAGAACTGCACGCCCAGCTTGCTGCCCCAGATCATCCCGGCCACCAGCGCCACCACCCCGGCCACGCACCAGACGATGACCCAGATCCGGGTGAGCGGAATGCCGATCGACTGCGCCGCCTGGTGGTCGTCGGCGACGGCGCGCAGCGCCCGGCCGGTGCCGGTCTTCTGGAAGAACAGGCTGAGCAGCGCCACCAGCGCCGCGGCGATGGCCGCCGCGATCAGGTCTTCCTTGTTGATCAGGATGCCGCCGGCAAAGACGTTCTCGAACGCCATCACCGGCTCCTTGGGCATGCCGATGTTGATCTTGTAGATGTCGCTGCCGAACAGCGACTGCCCCATGCCGTCGATGAAGTTGGCGATGCCCAGCGTCGCCATGAGCAGCGTGGCGCCCTCCTGGTTCACCAGGTGGCGCAGCACCAGCCGCTCGATCAGCCATGCGACGACGAACATCATCGCGCCGGCGAGCGCGAACGCGAGGGCCCCGGCCAGCACGGGGCTGTCGATGCCGGTCCAGCCCGGCACCCATTCGG
>JAQGMS010000166.1 GCA_028292245.1 Ramlibacter sp. | reverse complement strand
CGCTTGTAGCTGTTGGTGCCGGGGTTGGTGATGGCGTTCAGCGCGCGGGCGTGCTTGATGATGCCGCCGATGTAGTACAGCGCGAAGTCCGACAGGCCGGCATAGCCGTCGCCGGCGAACAGGTTCTTGCCGTCCTTCCACACCGACTGGTGAACGTGCATGCCCGAACCGTTGTCGCCGACGACGGGCTTGGGCATGAACGTCGCGGTCTTGCCGTAGGCATTGGCGACGTTGTGGATCACGTACTTCATCAGGATGGTCCAGTCAGCGCGCTGCACCAGGGTCGAGAACCGGGTGCCGATCTCGTTCTGGCCGGCGCCCGCCACTTCGTGGTGGAACACCTCGACCGGGATGCCCAGCGATTCGAGGATCAGCGAGACTTCGGCGCGCAGGTCCTGAGTGCTGTCGACCGGGGGCACGGGAAAGTAGCCGCCCTTGGTGGTGGGACGGTGCCCCTTGTTGCCGCCTTCGATGACCTTGCCGGTGTTCCATGGCGCTTCGTATTCGTCGATGTGGACGAACGAACCCGATTGATCGGCACCCCAGCGCACGTCGTCGAAGATGAAGAATTCGGGCTCCGGACCGAAGAAGGCCGTGTCGCCCAGGCCGGAGGCCTTGAGGTAGGCTTCGGCGCGCTTGGCAATGGAACGCGGGTCGCGGTCGTAGGCCTTGCCGTCGCCCGGCTCGAGCACGTCGCACGACAGGAACAGCGTGGTTTCCTCGAAGAAGGGGTCGATGTTGGCGGTGGCGGGATCCGGCATCAGCAGCATGTCGGAGGCTTCGATGCCCTTCCATCCGGCGACCGACGAGCCGTCGAACGCGTGGCCCGAGATGAACTTGTCTTCATCGAAATGCGACACCGGCACAGTGACGTGTTGTTCTTTTCCGCGGGTGTCGGTGAAACGGAAGTCGACAAACTTGACTTCGTTTTCCTTCACCATCTTCATGACGTCTGCGACGCTCTTGGCTGCCATCAGGTTTCTCCTAGGGATGGTTGTTGAAAATAGGGGCTGGGTTGGGAATGCAGTTTCTGTGCCAAAGCTGGTGCATGGCGAGCGCTGCGGAGCCCGGCGATTGTCCCCGATCTTTTGGCCTTTTCCCTACGGAAGCCTTGCGCTTTTGGATGAGCAGCACCCTGAATTGGTGCTGTTTGCCCGTAGCACCAACTTGGTGCCATGGCGTCATCGCACCAATTCAGGGCCGAGCCGGGCGCCAAAACCCTTCAGGCCGGCGAGCAATTGCGCGTAGGCAGGCTCGATCCGTGCCGGATCGCCCTTCACGCCAAGGTCGATGTGGCGGCCGTACTCCGGATGGTCGACGCTGGGCAGACTGAACACCTTGACGCCCGGATGATCGCGCTCGATCTGTTCCATCAGCGGCGTCAACGTCGCCTCCATGGCGCCGAACACGATCACCGATTTCTCGGCGTAGGCCTTGTCGCGGAACAGCTGGCGGTAGTGGCTGTCCAGCACCCATTCGATCATCGGCCAGGCCATGACCGGGAAGCCGGGCACGAAATGCACGTGTCTCACACTGAAGCCCGGGATCTTGTTGTACGGGTTCGGGATGATTCGCGCGCCCTTTGGGAACACGCCCATGTTCAGGCGGTGGATGTTGTCCGGCCGATCGGGCTCGTAGGTGATGCCTTGCTCGCGCGCGGTGTCCTGCATGCGCTCGCGAATCAGCGCTTCGGCTTGCGGATGCAATTCCAGTTCGACATCGAGCGCCTTGGCCGCGCACTGCCGCGTATGGTCGTCCGGCGTGGCACCGATGCCGCCGCAGGAGAACACGAGGTCGGCCGAAGCAAAGGCGCGCCGCAGCACGGCGGTGATGCGTTCGGGATCGTCGCCGACGTACTCGGCCCAGGCCAGCTGGAGGCCGCGCGCCGCCAGCAGTTCGATCACCTTGGGCATGTGCTTGTCGGCGCGCTTGCCCGACAGGATTTCATCGCCGACGATGACCAGGCCGATATCGCGCGATTCAGCGGATGATTCAGCCGGTGCGGGAATTTGCGTCATCTGCCAATCCTAACGGTGCGGGTGTGGCCGTGGGCGCTGGAGGTGGCGACGGTGGCGCAGCCGCCGCCTCCGCGCGGATTTTCTCCAGGGCCGACAACGCATAGTGCGCGAACCACAGCGACGAGAAGGCAAACACCAGCGTGTAGATCCAGATCGCGAGCGGTACCAGGATGACGAAAGCGGCCGCGAAAAGCGCGCCCGAGGCCCAGATGAGACTGGGCGCCGCGCCCAGGTAGCCCGTAAGGACACCGATGCCCAGGAGCCAGCCGCGATGGCGGCGGAACACTTCGCGCCGCTCTTCTTTGCTGGCGTGTTCTGCCAGCACGTCGTACGCGATCACGCGGTAGGTCAGCCAGCCCCAGATCAGCGGCGGCAGGATGAGGATCAGCGGGGGCACGACCCACAGCGGAAGCGAAATCACCAATGCCAGCAAGGCCAGCAGCGTCGAGCCCAGCGACCAGATGACGCTCGCCACCAGCGAGCCGCCGCGCTTGCGCTCGAGCAAGGTGAACCGCCGCTCGGCCACCAGGGCAGCCAGTGACGGCGTCATGAATGCCGCCACGCTCAACAGCGATACCAGCACGATCACCGGAGTCACCGCGAAGATCACGATCAACGGCGCGACCACTGTCTTCAGGTTTCCGGCGCCCACGCCTTCCAGCCAGCCCCAGACGCCTTTGAGCAGGTCTGACGCCTCGAGCCCGCCCCGCACCCAGTCGACCGCCGGCTCCCAGAAGAAATAGCCGAGGCCCAGCGAAGCGGCCACCATGATCACCAGTGGCAGGAAGGAAAGCGCGATGACGCGCGGGTGCAGGCAGTACGCCACCGCGCGCCAGAACGAATCGAGGAACAGGTTCATGCGCCGAGGATAGCGCGGGCACGGCGCCGACCCATCCCGTAACATTCCTGGATGGAAGCGATCCAGGTCAATGGCGTGAATCTCGAAGTGCAGCGGCTACCGGCGGCGGCAGGCCCGTACGCCGAGCCGATTGTTTTCCTGCACGAGGGCTTGGGCTCGGTCGCGATGTGGCGCGATTGGCCGGCCAGCGTCTGTGCGGCCACAGGCCGCGCCGGCGTCGTCTACTCGCGGCGCGGCTATGGTTCATCGGATGCAGTCCCAGACGTGCGAGGCCAGGGCCGCCTGCGACCCGACTACATGCACGACGAGGCGCTGAGAGTGTTGCCCTCTTTGCTCGACGCGCTCGCCATCGAGCGGCCTGTGCTGCTCGGCCATTCGGACGGCGGTTCGATCGCGTTGATTCACGCCAGCCATTTTCCGGTGACGGCTTGCGTGGTGATGGCGCCGCACGTGGTCGTGGAAGATGTGTCGGTGCGATCCATCGAGGAAGCCCGGACGGCCTTCGAGGCCGGCCCACTTCGCGAGCGGCTGCGGCGCTATCACGCAGATGTGGACGGCGCCTTCTGGCAATGGAACGACATCTGGCTCAACCCGGCCTTCCGCAGCTTCGACATCCGCCCCGAATGCCGGCGTATCGACGTGCCCGTTTTGGCGATCCAGGGCGAGGACGACCCCTACGGCACGCTGCGGCAGATCGACGAGATCGCGCCCACGCGCGGCCCCTTCGTCCGGCAGGTGCTGCCGCATTGCGGGCACTCGCCCCAGCGTGACCAGCCGGACCCGACCCGGCGCGCCATCGCCGAATTCCTCGCGCCGCTTCCCTGATCACGGCCGCAGCGTGTCCAGGTCCGCGGGACCGAGCCACCGCCACTGGCCCGGCAGCAGGTCCGCCGGTAGCGCCAGGCCGCCGATCTTCGAGCGATGCAGCGCCTCGACGCGGTTGCCTACCGCGGCGACCATCCGCTTGACCTGGTGATATTTGCCTTCGGTGAGCGTCAAACGCAGCTGCTTCTCGCCAGCCAATTCGCAGGCAGCTGCGCGCACGGGCCGCGGGTCGTCCTCCAACGTCACGCCTTCGAGCAGGCGCTGAACTTGCCGCTCGTCCCCGGCGTGCTTGAGCGTGACCTCGTACACCTTCGGCACGTGGTGCTTCGGCGAGCTCATGCGGTGGATGAACTGCCCGTCGTCGGTGAGCAGCAGCAGGCCCGTGGTGTCCTGATCCAGGCGGCCGACCGCCTGCACTCCCTGCACGGCTCCCTTTTGCGGCCGCTGGCGCAGTGGTGCGGGCAACAGTGTGTAGATGCTCGGATACGCCGAGGGTTTGCGCGAGCATTCGGTGCCGGCCGGCTTGTGCAGCATGAGGTAGGCCCGCTCATGGTATTGCCACTCGACGCCATCGACCCGGAACAGCAAGCCCGCGGGCTCGAAATCGGCAGTGGCGTCGGCGACGGTTTCACCTGCGACCGAAACGTGCCCCTGCTGGATCAAGCCCGCGCAGACCCGCCGCGTGCCGAAACCCTGGGAAAAGAGAAGATCCTGCAATTGCATGGGTGCCGAGTATCGCAAGAGCGCCGGGGTGGCGATTTCCGTGCCTCATGAGAAAATGACCGGCTCGACGCTATGCCAGGAGAGCCGGGCGCGGCAATGAAAATGCGCATGAAGTGCCTTTGCGTTCTCGCAGGCTTGGTGCTTGCTGCATCAGCCGGCGCCGAGCAATGGTTTTCCGTGGGCGGTTCCGGCAGCCAGACCGAAGGCACGGTGGTCGAGATCGATCTGGACACAGTACGCATCCGCAACCAGGGTGGTGAAGGCGCCATCCGCGTGACATTCGAAGTGCTGCAGCCCCACAGCGCCGGTTTCGGCTACCGGTCCTTCGTCGCCACCGCGCATTTCGACTGCAAGCAGCGCAGCATCTCGCTGACCAGCTCGGCCTATTTCCCCCTGCCCGCGGGGTCCGGCCCGCGACTGGGCGCCGACAGCTCAGGCCGTGAGGCCGGCATGCCGCCTGAGTTGCTCCAGAAAATTCCTGCCGCGGCGCGCCAGGCCTTGCTCAAGGCAAGCTGTGCCCCGTCCGCGAACTAGCGGTCGTACTTCCGGTCCAGACGCGCTTCACGCGCATATTCCTCGCGCAGCGCAAACTTGCGTGCCTTGGGCTGGCTGCCGCGTTGCAGCCGGCGCTCGGCTTGCGCATCAGGCAGGTCTTGGTCAGCGTATTTGTCGCGTCGTCCGGCAGACTTCTTTTGCGGCGATTGGTGCATGGATCGTCCTTGGCGTACTGGGATGAAGGCGGCGCTGCCACCCACGCGAAATCTAGAACGGCTGCGCGACCGCGCCTGTAGGACGCGCGCTCATGCGTGTAGGACGCGGGCTAACGCGCGGATGCGACCGAAGCGAGACGACGCTCGAGTGGCGACAGATCCATGCCGACGCCGTGCAATCTGGCGTACAGCCGCTGGCGCGCCCAGATGTCCGGCTCTTGCGCGATGCGCCCGCGAATGTCGTTGCGCTCCAGCTGCAATTGCGCGACCCGGTCGGTCAGCATGACGATCTCTTCCATGGGAAGCGTCGCGAGGGGCCGGGGATGCGTGGGATCGAAGGTCCAGGCATCGCGCGGTACGACGGTACAGCCAGCCAGCATGGCCAGGACGGCAAGGAAAACAGCAATTCGCATGGCGGCCTCTCGGGATGAGTGGCCGCCATGGTAGATGATTGGTGGAGCTGGCGGGAATTGAACCCGCGTCCGCAAGCCTTCTTCGTACAGTTCTACATGTGTAGTCGTCTGCTCAAGTCTCGCCTCCTTGACCGCGCAGCGACACGCAATCAAGAACGCCAGTCACCTATTTTCTCGTCCCCTGCCAAGTGACCCGGCCGAGAACCAGCCTATGAAATTATCTTTGCAGCCTGGACCCCCGAAGGGACCCTTGCCCAGCCCATAGGCCTGCTGTTGCAAAGCTCACCGGCAATTAAGCGGCGAGTGCGAAACGTTCGTCGTTTGCAGTTACTTTTTTTGAATCAGTTTTACGAGCACATTCAGCTCGACATGCCCTGCCACGCGTCCGAACCCACGTCGAAACCAGTGCAGCCCCAGGAACTCGTATTTTAGGCCCTTGCGCGGGTTTGCAAGAGCGCGAGCAATTCAAGCGGGGCGCCGATGTGGGCATCCGCACCCCATCGCGAGGTATCCGCGTTGCCGCCGAGGTACCCATACGTCGCCGCGACCGTCGCCATGCCGGCCGACCGGCCAGCAATCACGTCGCGCTCGTCATCACCCACATAGATGCAGCGGCACGGCTCCAGGCCGAGCTGCCGGGCGGCTTCCAGCAGAGGCGCGGGATGGGGTTTGGCGTGGGGCGTACTGTCGCCTCCAACCACGGTGCCGGCCGTCGCGAACAGGTCCATGCCGGTGGTCAACGGCCGGGTGAAGCGCATCGACTTGTTGGTCACGACGCCCCAGGCCAGCCCCCGTCCGCGCAACTGGGCGATGAGCTCGGGAATGCCCGCGAACGCATAGGTGCGCTCAGTCATGCAGTTCTCGTAGTTGACGAAGAACTCCTCACGCATCGCCGGATAGTCGGCGTGGTCCGGCGTAACGCCGAAGGCGATGCCGAGCATTCCCCTGGCGCCGGCGCCCGCCATGGGGCGGTACAACTCCAGCGGCAGCGACGGCAGGCCGCGATCCAGCCGCATCTTGTCGGCCGCGGCGCCCAGGTCGGGCGCGCTGTCGATCAGGGTGCCGTCGAGGTCGAACAGCACTGCCACCACATCGTTGAACATCAGTTTCTCTGTGTTGCCAACAGGTAGTTGACGCTGGTGTCGCCCGACAGCCAGTAGCGCCGGGTCAAGGGGTTGTATGCCATGCCGCGGGTATCGGCCAGGTGCAGGCCGGCGGCACGGCAGTATCCGGCAAGTTCGCTCGGCCGGATGAACTTGAGGTATTCATGGGTGCCGCGCGGCAGCATATTGAGCAGGTATTCCGCGCCGACGATCGCGAACAGGAATGCCTTGGGATTGCGGTTGATGGTGGAGAAGAACACCCACCCGCCCGGCTTGACCAGCGCCCGGCAAGCACGCACTACCGACGCCGGATCGGGCACGTGCTCGAGCATTTCCATGCAAGTCACGGCGTCGAAGCTGCCCGGCTGTTCGGCGGCCAGCGCCTCGGCGCTCACTTCACGGTATTCGACGTTGGTGGTATGTGCTTCGAGTGCGTGCAACTGCGCGACCTTGAGCGCCTTGGTTGCGAGGTCGATGCCCAGCACCTGCGCGCCTTTGCGCGCCATCGAATCGGCGAGGATGCCGCCGCCGCAACCAACGTCCAGCACCCGCCGCCCCGCCAGCGGGAGATGCGATTGGATCCAGTCCAGCCGCAACGGGTTGATCTGGTGCAATGGCCTGAACTCGCTTTCAGGGTCCCACCAGCGATGGGCCAAGTCGGAGAACTTGGCCAGTTCGGCGGGATCAGCGTTGACGGCAGTTTCGGTCATGGCGTGATTGTGGACGAACGAACGCGCCCATCAGGGCGCGCCACACGTAAAAAGGCCCCGCATCGCGGGGCCTTTTTCTCGCCTCTAAGCCGCAGGCTTATTTGTTGGCGCGGGTGCCGACCACTTCGATTTCCACGCGGCGGTTCTTGGCGCGGCCTTCGGAGGTCTTGTTGTCCGCGACCGGCTGCTTCTCGCCCTTGCCTTCGGTGTACACGCGGTTCTTCTCGATGCCCTTCGACACGAGGTAGGCCTTGACGGCTTCAGCGCGGCGGACCGACAGGCGCTGGTTG
>JAQGMS010000438.1 GCA_028292245.1 Ramlibacter sp. | reverse complement strand
ATGGTGCCGCGCTTGTCGTCGATCGGACGGCAGGCCGCGGAGCATGCGGCGGCCGCGGCAGTCAGCGCCGCATCGTCGAGTTTGCTGCCGATCAGCGCCTTCGCCGACGCTTCGACCAGCAGCACGGTCGGCGCGACAGCGCCGAGGCCGACGCGGGCTGATGTGCAGACGCCGTCCTTCATCGTCACGCTGACGCCGACGCCGACCACGGCGATGTCCATCTCGGTGCGCGGGATCATGCGCAGATACGCATCGGAAGAACCGGGCGGACGCTTCGGAAAGGTAAAACTGACCAGGATTTCGCCCGGCAAAAGATTGGTCCGGCCGGGGCCGGCCGGCACTTTCTCGACCGCCATCTCGCGGCGGCCGTTCGGCCCCTGCAGCGTGGCGATGGCGCCGGCGGCAACCATGGCGGGCACGCTGTCTCCGGCCGGCGAGCCGTTGCAGAGATTGCCGCCCGCCGAGGCCCGGCCCTGGACCTGGGTGGAGCCGATCAGATTGACGGCCTCCAGCACGCCGGGCCAGATTTTTCCGAATTGCGGGTGTTCGGCCAGCACCGCGCCTGCAACCGCGGCGCCAATGCGGAAACCGCCGTCGGCGGTTTGCTCGATCGTGGTCATTTCGGCGATTTTCTTGATATCGACGATCAGGCCCGGCTTCACCGCGCCGGAGCGCATCTGCACCAGTAGATCGGTGCCACCTGCCAGAATGCGCCCAGCACTCCCCGCGGCGGCAAATGCGCTGATCGCTTCATCAAGCGTGTCAGGCGCCAAATATCGGAGTTCCGTCATGTCGTTCCCGTGATCTCCCTGGTCTGCCTCGCGCCCCCCGTGTTGGTTCACGTGTTCGGGCCTGCAGACGAGGTAGCCTACACGGGCCAAAACGATTGGAACAGCCTCCAGGCCCGGTCCGGCTGGCAGGCTCCCATGCATGGGGCGGGCTTGCGTCGCTTTTGCCGGGCAACTGGCACCCGTCTCCGTCGTCGCTGCGAACGCAGGGCCCCATCACCCCTGGCCTTAAAAGGTAGGAAAGGCTTTCCTCCCCGCCGAACGAAACTCCGCGCCCTATGGTCCCTGCACTCGCAGGGACGACGCCGGTAATGACCTTATCCTGCACGGATGCTAGGACGGACCGCCTTCTTGAATTCGTCATAACCGGAAACCGCATGCGACAATTTTCAACGAAACGATTTTTTCTTGGCGCAACGTTAGTTTTAATTCTGTACGGCGCGCCGCCGGCCTTGGCGCAACCGTCGCCAACGCCGGTCCGGCCCGCGGCAGCTCCGGCGCGACCCGCCGTCGCCAGGCCGGCTCCCAGCATATCAGGCGCAACACCGGCCCAAACCGCAGCGCCGGCTGCGCCACGCGGTGGCGCGGCGTGCCACAACGGCATGAGCTTTGATCGGTTCCTTGCCGACCTCAAGCAACAAGCGGTCGCCGCCGGCGTGTCGCAGCGCGCGCTCGCCGAAGCCGCGCCCTACCTCGTCTACGACCAGGGCATCGTCAACCGCGATCGCGGCCAGCGCGTGTTCGGCCAGGTGTTCACCGAATTCGCCCGCAACAGGGCGTCCGACGGCGCGGCAAAAAATGCGCAGGCGCGAATCCGGATGCATGCGGCAGCGTTCAGCCGCGCCGAGAAGGAATATGGGGTGCCGCCGGCCGTGATCGCCGCGTTCTGGGGGCTGGAGAGCAGTTTCGGCGCCGAATTGGGCAAGCTGCATACGCTGCCGTCGCTGGTGTCGCTGGCGTATGACTGCCGCCGCTCCGAGATGTTCCAGAAGGAGACCATCGCCGCGTTGAAGATTATCGATCGCGGCGATCTCACGGCAAGCGAGATGATCGGTTCGTGGGCCGGCGAACTCGGCCAGACGCAATTCCTGCCGACGCATTATTTCAACTACGCGGTCGACTACGACGGCGACGGCCATCGCAATCTGCTGAGCAGCGTGCCCGACGTGATCGGCTCGACCGCGAATTATATCGCCAATGGGTTGAAGTGGCGGCGCGGCGAGCCCTGGCTGCAGGAAGTGCGGGTCCCGCAAAACCTTCCTTGGGATCAGGCCGACCTCACGATAAAACTGTCGCGGTCGAAATGGGCGCAGCTCGGAGTCACCTATCCCGACGGCAGGGCATTGCCGAACGACGATATGCCGGCCTCATTGCTGCTGCCGATGGGCCGTACCGGGCCGGCGTTTCTGGCTTACGCGAATTTCGCCGCCTACACCGAATGGAACAACTCGCTGATCTATTCGACCACCGCCGGCTACCTCGCTACCCGCATCGCGGGCGCGCCACCGATGCAGCGTCCCTCGGCGGCGATCGCGCAACTGCCGTTCAACGAACGGCGCGAGATGCAGCACTTATTGGTGCGCGCCGGCTTCAATGTCGGCACGGTCGACGGCATCATGGGCCAGCAGAGCCGGACTGCGGTCAAGGCGATGCAGATCAAATACGGCCTGCCCGCCGATTCCTGGCCGACCGCCGAACTCTTGGCGCGGCTGCGCGGGGGGCGCACGGCGCCGGTAGCCTCGGAATCGTTAGTTGTACGGTAGAGCATATAAGACTAGACGAAACGACCTGGCCAAACCCTCCCGTCATTGCGAGCGAAGCGAAGCGTTGGCTCCTCGCAATGACGGCAACAACACGAAAAGAGCATCACATGTCTTTCCACGACGCATCCGTTCCGGCGTTCCTGCAGATTCTCAACAGCCTTACCGGTATTCTCGACAAGGCGGAGGCGCATTGCGCGGCGAAGAATATCAAGCCCGAGGTACTGCTCGGTGCGCGGCTGTATCCGGACATGCTGCCGTTCTCCAAACAGATCCAGCTGGTGTGCGATTTCGCCGCCAAGGGCTGCGCGCGACTGACCCATAGCGAAGTGCCCGCCGTCCCCGACACCGAAACAACCTTCGGCGAACTGAAGGCGCGGCTCGCCAAGACCATCGACTACGTCAAGGCGTTCAAGCCGGCGCAATTCGAGGGCGGCGACACCAGGGATGTCAGCTTTCCCGTCGGCCCCAGCAACACCATGACCATGAAGGGCCAGCAGTTCCTCAACAATTTCGCCTTCCCGAACTTCTACTTCCACGCCGCCACCGCCCACGGCATCTTGAGGCACAATGGCGTGGAGATCGGCAAGAAGGATTTTCTCGGAGTGAAGTAACAACGTCCCCGTCGTCATTGCGAGGAGCGAAGCGACAAACAATCCAGCTTTCCTTGAGCTGCAAAGAAGCTGGATTGCTTCGCTACGCTCGCAATGACGGTAGAGATCGCTGCTGCAATCAAAAAAACAAAAACTTGAGGCAACGCCCATGTCCACCGCCACGCACGCGCCCAAGCAAATTGATCCCTCCGCCTCGCTGCATGCCGAATCCCTCGGCCTCGCCAAAAGTCATGGCCGGCTGGCGGGGCGGCGGATCATTGTGGTCGGCGCGGGGCAGCGCAAGGTGGTCGACGAGGAGCCGCCGATCGGCAACGGCCGTGCCATGTCGGTGCTGTTCGCGCGCGAGGGGGCGACGGTTGCCTGCATCGATCTCAACAAGGAGGCCGCCGACCACACGGTGGCGCAGATCACGGGCGAAGGCGGCAAGGCATTTGCGCATGTCGCCGACGTCTCGGATGTCGCGGCGATCGGGCCTGCGGTGGAGCACTGCACCAAACAACTCGGCGGGCTCGACGGGATGGCGCTCAATGTCGGCATCTCACACGGTCTGTCGATGCCGAAGATGACGGTGGAAGCCTGGGAGAAGGACTACGCCG
>JAQGMS010000493.1 GCA_028292245.1 Ramlibacter sp. | reverse complement strand
GGAGATAGGCCATCACCTCGGCTGAACCCAACGACGCGTCATGGTGCGGTTCGACCAGCGCGAGCAGGGATTCGCCATACTCGGCGTCGGGAATGCCGAACACCGCACAGTCCTTCACGCCGGGCATCGCGGTCAGCACGGATTCGATCTCGGCCGGATAGACGTTCGCGCCGCCGATGATGACCATGTCGCGCTTCCGATCACACAGGAACAGAAAGCCATCGTCATCCCGGTATCCGATGTCCCCTAGGGTGATGAGCCCCTCGCGTTCGATCTCGCGCCGCTTTTGCTCCTGGCCGTGATACGTAAAATCGGGATAGTGACACAGTCTGGCAAATATTTCGCCGGGCACGCCGGCCGGGCAGTCCGTACCATTGTCATCGACAATACGTACGACGGCGCGCTCGAGTACGCGTCCAACGGTGCCGGGACGTCGCAGCCAATCCAGAGAATCGCAAAAGGCGATCGGGCCGCTTTCGGTACCTCCATAGAATTCGTTGATCACCGGCCCCCACCAATCGATCATACGGCGCTTGATGTCCACAGGACAGGGTGCTGCTGCATGCAGCACAAATCGCAGCGACGACAGGTCGTATTTCGTCCGGACCTCAGCAGGAAGCGCAAGCAACCGCACGAACATCGTGGGAACCAGAAAGATGCAGTCAATCCGATGCTTATCGATCAAGGCGAGAAGCGGCTCGGGCTCGAAGCGGGCCATCAGGACGACGAGATCGGCAACCGTCGCTGCACTGATCGCAATGCCGTTCGGTGCGCCGTGGTAGAGCGGCCCTGGGATCAGGACTCGCGCACCGGGAACGACGCCGTATACGATGCGCCTGGTTTCTTCCATCAGTGTTTTCTGTTCGCCGGTAGGCGCAAAGCGGCGGACCCCCTTGGGAACGCCTGTCGTTCCCGACGTGTAGAGCATGCTCTGCGCCACCGGTCGCGCGCCACCGCCATGCTCCGGCTGGGTCGGCAGCCATTGGTGCCAATCGGTCGCGGGTGTCCGAGACGCTGCCTTTCGCATATCGATTCGGTATGTGGTGATCAGATCCGACGGCGTCGGGACTGCGAAGACCTCTATGACGGAGAGAATTTCAGGTGCGAGGGGCGTCAGCAAGTCCGCATGGGCGACCAAAACGCGCGCGCCGCAGTCCCTAAGGATGTAGTCGATCTCTACAGATGTGGCATGCCAATTGATCGGCACTGCATAAGCGCCCATCTCGATCGCCGCAAGGCTGACTTCGAGAAATGCGATATCATTTCGCATCAGCACGGCGATGGTATCGCCTGCGCCAAGTCCCATGCTGACAAACCCGCCGGCGGCTCGATTTACACGGCTCCTGAGATCTTGGCGCGATAGAAACCGATCGGCCTGAAGAATGCCCGGCTCTTCCGCACGGGCAGCCGTCGCAGCTTGATTGCGTGTCATGCGGCCTACACCCAGCCGCGCTTCAACCAACGTCCTCCATCGACCATGAAGTCACAGCCCGTGACGAAATCCCCACCTGGTGAAGCAAGGAAGGCGCAGGCGTTCGCGATGTCATCGACCAGGCCGAAGCTGCCCAAAGCCATGCGTTTCATTTCATGGACGGCGGTGCCGCGATCCTCATACAGCCGCTTCAAGCCCTCGGTGCCCGCGATAGGCCCGGGCAGAACGTTATTAACGCGAATTCCATAGCCGCCCCACTCGACGGCGAGGCTGCGGGTGAGCGACAGTACCCCGGCCTTCGCCGAGGCGGCATGTGCGCTGCCCGGCCAGCCCGACAAAGCCTGTGGTACCGTGATATTCATGATCCGCCCGCCGTGCGCTGAGGCCTTGAGGCCCGCCAAGGCAGCCTGGCAGCAGTTGAAGGTGCCGTGAAGATCGATATCGATTACGGTGCGCCACGCGTTTTCCGATAAGTCTTCGGTCGGGCAATGGAAATTGCCGGCAGCGTTGTTGATGAGGATGTCCAGCCGTCCAAACCGCTGGATGACACCGTTAACGGAGTCGCGTATCGCAAGATGATTGCGGACGTCGACCGCAAGAGCTACGAGTTCAGCGTCCGGCATCTCACCGCTGAGTTGATCGATCGCCGATGCAAGCCGCTCTTCTCGTCGGCCCAAGATTACGACGGTGGCGCCGAGCTCGGCGTAGAGGCGCGCTATGCCCAGGCCGATGCCGGAGCTTCCCCCGGTGATCAGGGCAATGCGGCCGCCGAGAAGATTGTCGCAAAAAATACGCGGACGTCTTTCCGTGCCGTCGTTGCGGGACTGTGCAGCTTCAATGGGCGCATTCATCGGTGTTCTCGCGCGGCAGGTCGAGCGGGCTGATACCAACCCTACGCGTCAGACCCGCGAGCGGCGAATGCTATCGCGGTATCGATCAATTCCCTTTCGATATTGGCGGAGAGGACGCGGCTCCCCTACAAGTTCGTCCGACTGGCTGGTGTTCTCACTCGTGGACACAATCGCCAGACGTGCGGAGGGCTCTATGCCGAACGGAAAAATTCTTGACGGCAAGGTCATCGTTGTTACCGGCGCAGGCCGGGGCATCGGCCGCGAAATTGCCTTGCTCGCGGCACACGAGGGA
Source organism: Ramlibacter sp. (assembly GCA_028292245.1). GTDB lineage: Bacteria > Pseudomonadota > Gammaproteobacteria > Burkholderiales > Burkholderiaceae_C > Ramlibacter. The sequence continues at coordinate 722 of JAQGMS010000493.1, read as the reverse complement.
GCAATGGTCGTGGTTAACGATCCCGGTGTCGCCGCCGACGGATCGGGCACCAATGCGGCGCCGGCAGAGGAAGTGGTCCACGAGATACGGAAGCGTGGGGGCGCCGCGGTAGCAAACTTCGACACCGTTGCGGAGGCAATACCCGCCAGCAGGATCGTCAAGACCGCCGTTGATACCTACGGGCGGCTCGACGGCGTCGTCAACAACGCCGGGATTCTGCGAGACGCGATCTTCCATCGAATGAGCGTGGAAGCCTTCGAGTCCGTCATCAAGGTTCATCTGATGGGCTCGTTCTATGTCTCACATGCCGCCGCGCGCCTTTATCGTGAACAGCAAAGCGGGACGTTCGTCCATTTTACCTCCACGTCGGGGTTGATCGGAAATTTCGGTCAGGCCAACTATGCCGCAGCTAAGCTTGGCATCGTCGGCCTGTCAAAGTCCATCGCGCTTGATATGCAGCGCTTCCACGTGCGCAGCAACTGCATATCGCCCTTTGCCTGGAGCCGCCTGATCGGCACTATTCCCACGGAAACCGAGGAAGAGAAAGCGCGCGTCGCTCGCATGCAACAGATGGGGCCGGAGAAGATCGCCCCCCTCGCCGTCTTCCTGCTGTCTGATGCCGCCGAGGACGTCACTGGTCAAATCTTCGCGGTCCGGATGAATGAAATCTTTCTTATGGGGCAATCGCGCCCGCGACGCTCGGTACACCGCGCTGAGGGATG
>JAQGMS010000143.1 GCA_028292245.1 Ramlibacter sp. | reverse complement strand
CACGGTGCGCTCCCGTATTTTCCGGGCGCGCGAGGCGATTTCGGTCAGGATAAAGCCCTTGCTGGAAAACCAGTCGGGCAAGCGCTGGTAATGGTGATGGGGCGAGGTGATGTGATGGACAAGATGCAGACGCAGGAACTAATTTCGGCATTGGCGGACGGCCAGCTTCAAGGCGAGGCGTTCGCGCGCGGCGTGGAGCTTGCTGCCAGCGACCTGTCGGCGCGACAGACGTGGCATACCTACCACCTGATCGGCGACGTGCTGCGTTCCGGCGAGCATGCCGCAGGTACGGTGCCGACGGCGTTCCTGAGCCGCCTGCAGGTGCGGCTGCAGGCGGAGCAACGGTTTTCGGCCGTCGCTGCGGATGGCGCTATCTTGGCCGCTGCCCGCCGGGCCGAATCGCCGGCGGCGGCCAACGACGCCAGTTTTCGCTGGAAGCTGGTGGCGGGCTTCGCATCGGTTGCCGCGATCGCGGCGATGGGCTGGACTGTGGTCGGCGGACTTGCCGCCAAGCCCGAGCAGGGCCAACTGGCTGCTGTGCCGGGCAGCACCGTGCTGGCCGAAAGCGAGCGCGGCGTGATGATCCGCGACGCGCGCCTTGACGAATTCCTGGCGGCGCACCGCCAGCTTGGCGGGGCTTCCGCCCTGCAGATGCCTGCGGGGTTCCTGCGCAATGCCACGTTCGAAGGACCCATCCGCTGAGGGCGGCCAGGCATTGCATGGGATATTTCGCCACGCCACAACTGATCATCGCCGGCCGCCGCGGCTTCGCGGCCTTCTGCGCGTTGGGCGTGCTGGGCATCGCGGGTGCCGAGACCCCGCTCCCAATCCCGGCGCCGCCGGGGCCGGGCTACGGCAGGCATGCCGAGCGCAGTGTCAGCGAATGGCTGGTGCGCATGCACGAGGCTTCGCGCTTGCGCAGCTATATCGGCACCTTCGTCGTCTCTTCGAGCAACGGGGGCATGTCCAGCGCCCGCATCTGGCACGCCTGCGACGGCGACCAGCAGATCGAGCGGGTGGAATCTCTCACGGGCGCGCCACGCTCGACTTTCCGGCGCAACGAAGAGGTGGTCACCTTCCTGCCGGAAAGCCGGGTGGTGCGAACCGAGAAGCGCGAGTCGCTGGGGCTGTTCCCGAACCTTCTCAAGTCCACCGACAGCTCGATCCCGGAGTTCTATGCCGCTCGCCGCCTGGGCGCCGACCGGGTTGCCGGCTTCGAGACCGACGTCGTCCAGCTGGCCCCCAAGGACAACCTGCGTTTTGGCTACCGCGTCTGGAGCGAGAAAAAGACCGGCTTGGTCGTCAAATTGCAAACCGTGGATCCGGAAGGCAACGTGTTGGAGCAGGCGGCTTTTTCCGAGCTTGCACTCGACGCGCCGGTCAGGATCGAAAAGCTCAGCCAGATGATGGGCGCCACCGAGGGCTGGCGCGTCGAAAAGTCCGAAGCGGTGAAGACGACCCCGGCGGCCGAAGGCTGGCAGATGAAAGCGGCAGTGGCGGGGTTCAAGCCCATCAGCTGCTACAAGCGCCCGGCGGTGTCGCCGGCGCCGGATGGCACGTTGCAGTGGGTCTTTTCCGATGGCTTGGCCGCCGTGTCGCTGTTCGTCGAGGCCTACGACCGGCAGCGCCATGTTCATGAAGGCCTGTTTTCCAGCGGTGCGACGCAGACGCTCACGCGGCGCATCCAGGACTGGTGGCTCACCGCTGTCGGTGAAGTGCCGCCGCAGACGCTCAAGGCGTTTGCGCTCAGCCTTGAGCGGCGCAAATAAGCCCCCAATTCGGGCTCGGCATTTACCTGTGATTGAAAGGTCGGTATGTTCAAGATCGATGCGATGAAATTGCGCGCATGCGGCGTGGCCATCGCGCTGGCGGTGTCGGGCACGATGGCGCTTGCTCCGCCCGCGGCTGTGGCGCAGACCCGGGTGCTGCCCGATTTCACCGACCTGGTCGAACAGGTGGGGCCATCCGTGGTGAACATCCGCACGCTAGAGCGTTCGCGCCCTGCCAGCAGCAGCGCGGCACCCGGAGGCATGGACGAAGAGATGCAGGAGTTCTTCCGGCGCTTCTTCGGCCAGCCCATGCCCGGCGTGCCTGGTGCGCCGCGGCAGGCCCCCCGCCCCAACCGGCCCGCGCCCGACGAGGACCAGCAGCAGCCGCGCGGCGTGGGCTCGGGCTTCATCCTGACGCCCGATGGCTTCGTGATGACCAACGCGCATGTGGTGGATGGCGCCGAAGAGGTGCTGGTGACCTTGCCCGACAAGCGTGAATTCAAGGCCAAGATCGTCGGCTTCGACAAGCGTACCGACGTTGCCGTGGTAAAGATCGAGGCCACCGGCCTGCCGGCGGTGAAGGTCGGTGACGTGGCCCGCCTCAAGGTGGGTGAATGGGTGATGGCGATCGGCTCGCCGTTCGGCCTGGAAAATACGGTGACGGCCGGCATCGTCAGCGCCAAGGGCCGCGAGACTGGCGACTACGTGCCGTTCATCCAGACCGACGTGGCGATCAACCCGGGCAACTCCGGTGGGCCGCTGATCAACATGCGTGGTGAAGTGGTGGGCATCAACAGCCAGATCTACTCGCGCTCCGGCGGCTTCATGGGCATCTCCTTCGCAATTCCCATCGACGAGGCGATCCGTGTCAGCGAACAGCTGCGCGTTTCCGGTCGCGTCACGCGCGGCCGCATCGGCGTGCAGATCGACCAAGTCACCAAGGACGTGGCGGAGTCCATCGGCCTGGGCAAACCGCAGGGCGCGCTGGTGCGCAGCGTCGAGGCCGGTTCGCCGGCGGACAAGGCCGGCGTCGAGGCAGGCGACATCATCACGAAGTTCGACGGCAAGGTGATCGAAAAGGCGACTGATCTGCAGCGCCTGGTGGGCAATACCAAGCCCGGTACGCGCGGCACGATGACCGTGTTTCGTCGCGGCGGCTCCAAGGACATCGCGGTCACGATCGCCGAGCTCGAGCCCGAAAAGCCCGTGAAGAAGGTTGCCGAGAAGGAAGAAAAGCCCAAGGGCTCGCCGGCCGCGCAGTCTGTCGGCCTCACGGTGAGCGAACTGGGTGCGGACCAGAAGAAGGAACTCAAGCTCAAGGGCGGCGTGAAGGTTGATGCCGTGACCGACGCCGCGGCGCGTGCGGGGATCCGGGAGGGCGACATCATCGTCGCTATCGGCAACACCGAAATCGGCAGCGTGAAGGAGTTCGATTCGGTGGTGGCGAAGGTCGACAAGACCAAGCCGATCCCGGTGCTGCTGCGCCGGGGGGAGTTAGCGACGTACCTGCTGATCCGCCCCGCACGGTAGGCCGGGCCTCGTCCAAAGCCCCAGCCCCAGGTCGGGTTTGGGGTTTTTTATTTGGGCGGTCACCAAAAAAACACGAGCGGAAAAAAATATTTCGGCTCTTGGTTTCCCCATTTATGTTTGCGCTTGCTAACTTTTTGGCTGAGCTAATTGCATTTTTGGATAGAATCTGGTCACCTCATCGGCCATTAGCGGCATATAAAAAGCGCGCAAACCACGATACGGGATGAATTCCGGTGGTGCACCGGCGATCCACAGATCGCCCACATGTTGTCCCAAAGCTTGCCCCCTAATTTTGTTGATAAGTTGTGAATAACATTCATGTTGCTGGTCTGCAACGAGCCGGTTTGGCCGCCGGTTCATCTGTACGCCCTGGGCTTTTTGCCTACAATGAAGCTCCAACTATCGCAGTTGCCATAGATTGTTGGTTTAGGGCGCGTCACCATTCGACGCGCCCTTTTTTCTTTTCCGGCCCCTATTGTTTTCAATCACTTAAGCGTTCCCGTTGATGAATCACATCAGAAACTTTTCGATCATCGCGCACATCGATCACGGCAAATCCACGCTCGCGGACCGCTTGATCCAGCGTTGCGGCGGCTTGTCGGATCGTGAGATGGAAGAGCAGGTGCTCGACTCGATGGATCTCGAAAAGGAGCGTGGGATAACCATCAAGGCGCAGACCGCTTCGCTGCGCTACACGGCGCTTGATGGACAGGTCTACAACCTCAATCTGATCGACACGCCGGGCCATGTGGACTTCTCTTACGAAGTCTCGCGCTCGTTGTCGGCATGCGAAGGCGCGCTGCTCGTCGTCGATGCCAGCCAGGGCGTCGAAGCGCAGACCGTCGCCAACTGCTACACGGCCCTGGACCTCGGAGTCGAAGTGGTTCCTGTCCTGAACAAGATGGACCTGCCGCAGGCCGATCCGGAAAACGCGAAGGCGGAAATCGAGGAGGTGATCGGCATCGACGCGGAGCACGCCATTCCCTGCTCGGCCAAGACCGGCATGGGCATCGACGAGATTCTCGAGGCGATCGTGGCGCGCATCCCGGCACCGCGCGGTGACCCCGATGGCCCCCTGCGCGCCATGATCATCGACAGCTGGTTCGACACCTATGTCGGCGTCGTCATGCTGGTGCGGGTGGTCGACGGCCGCCTGGCCAAGGGCGAGCGCATCAAGCTGATGGCCACCGGCGCCACCTACAACGCCGACAACCTCGGCGTCTTCACCCCCGGCAGCGAGCCGCGCGATTCGCTGGAGGCCGGGCAGGTGGGCTTCATCATCGCCGGCATCAAGGAACTGCAGGCCGCCAAGGTCGGCGACACCGTGACGCTGATCAAGTTGGGCACCGGTGGGGCGGCATTCACGGCGACCGAGGCGCTGCCCGGTTTCAAGGAAATCCAGCCGCAGGTGTTCGCAGGGCTCTATCCGACCGAAGCCAACCAGTACGACTCCCTGCGCGACGCCCTGGAAAAGCTCAAGCTCAACGACGCGTCGCTGCACTACGAGCCCGAAGTCAGCCAGGCGCTGGGCTTCGGCTTTCGCTGTGGCTTCCTGGGCCTGCTGCACATGGAGATCGTCCAGGAGCGGCTGGAGCGCGAGTTCGACCAGGACCTGATCACGACCGCCCCGAGCGTGGTCTACCAGGTGCTCAAGGCCGACGGCGAGATGATGATGGTGGAAAACCCGTCGAAGATCCCGGACCAAGGCAAGGTTACCGAAATCCGGGAGCCGATCGTCACCGTGCACCTGTACATGCCCCAGGAGTACGTCGGGCCGGTGATGACCCTGGCCAACCAGAAGCGTGGCGTACAACTGAACATGGCCTACCACGGCAAGCAAGTCATGCTGACCTACGAGCTGCCGCTGGGCGAGATCGTGCTGGATTTCTTCGACAAGCTCAAGTCGGTGAGCCGCGGCTACGCGTCCATGGACTACACGTTCAAGGAATTCCGTGCTTCCGACGTCGTCAAGGTCGACATCCTGCTCAACGGCGAAAAGGTCGACGCGCTGTCCATCATCGTCCACCGCAGCCAGTCCCAGTACCGGGCACGGGCGGTGGTCGCGAAGATGCGTGAAATCATCAGCCGCCAGATGTTCGACGTCGCCATCCAGGCGGCCATAGGCGCCAATATCATCGCCCGCGAGACCATCAAGGCGCTGCGCAAGAACGTGCTGGCAAAATGCTACGGCGGCGACATCAGCCGCAAGCGCAAGCTCCTCGAAAAACAGAAGGCAGGCAAGAAAAGAATGAAGCAGATCGGTTCCGTCGAAGTGCCCCAGGAAGCGTTCCTCGCCATCCTTCAGGTGGAGGAATAAATGCAGTTCCTCACGGCCGCGGTGCTCGCGGCGTTCGCCGGCTATGCCGGCGCCTGGTACCTGGGTTACGTGGAGGGCAACTTCGCTCTGCTGCTGTTCCTGGCGACGGTCGTCACCGGCCTGTACTGGCTGGCCGAGCGGCTCTATTTCCTGCCGCAGCGCCGCAAGGCGGCGGCATTGCTGGAGGCCAGCGCCGCCCAGCGCCGCGCCGACCTGACGGCCAAGGGAATCACCCAGGTCGACGGCGACGTGGCGCAAGCGCGCCAGCGCATCCTGATGCAGCCCTGGTGGCTGGATTGGACGGCCGGTTTGTTCCCGGTGATCCTCGCCGTGTTCGTGCTGCGCTCGTTCCTGTTCGAGCCTTTCAAGATCCCGTCTGGCTCGATGATCCCGACGCTGCTGGTGGGCGACCTGATCCTGGTCAACAAATTCGCCTACGGCGTGCGCTTGCCCGTCCTCAATACCAAGCTGACCGAGGGCACTCCGCCCCAGCGAGGCGACGTGATGGTGTTCCGCTATCCCCCGAAGCCGAGCCTGGACTACATCAAGCGGGTGGTCGGCGTCCCCGGCGACGAGGTGGCATATCTCAACAAGCAGCTCACCATCAACGGCCAGCCGGTCAGCAAGGCGGCCATCCCCGATTTCTTCGACGAAGACATGATGCGCTACTTCAAGCAGTACGAAGAAGTCCTGGGCACGCACCGCCACCGCCTGCTCAATGACGACAGCCGGCGCGCGGGGCTCTCCGAGGCCGAGATCATGGAGTTTCCCAATCAGCAGAATTGCCGCTACAGTGTCGAGGGCGTTGTCTGCAAGGTGCCCGAAGGGCACTATTTCATGATGGGCGACAACCGCGATAATTCGCAGGATTCGCGCTACTGGGGGTTCGTTCCCGACCGCAACATTGTCGGCAAGGCCTTCCTCGTCTGGATGAATTTCAGCAATATCCGGCGCATCGGGTCGTTCGAATAGGTTCTCTTCTGCTCCGAGGGATTGGCAACATGAAGCTTCGACTCAAGTCCAGACAGTCTGGTATCTCCTTCATCGGCCTGCTGTTCGTGGTGGGCGTGTTCGCCTGCCTCGGCGTGCTGGCGGCGCAGGTGTTCCCCACGGCGGTCGAATACCAGGCCATCCTGAAGGCGGCGCAAAAGGCCTCGGCCGGCAACACGGTGGCGGAGGTCAAGCAGATTTTCGACAAGGCGTCGCAGATCGACGACATCAAGTCGGTCACCGCCAAGGACCTGGATGTCAGCAAGAACGGCGACAAGGTGGTCGTGAAGTTCGCCTACAACAAGGAAATCCACATGTTCGGGCCGGCCTTCCTGCTGCTGAAATACACCGGCCAGTCGAAGTAGATCCAGGCGAAGCGTGGATGGCCAGCACATTGCACTGCAAGCCCGCTTGCAGCACCAGTTCTCGGACCCGCAGCTGCTGGCGCGGGCGCTGACGCACCGCAGTTTTTCGGCCGACCACAACGAGCGCCTCGAGTTCCTGGGTGACTCGGTCCTCAACCTCGCGGTCGCCGCGCTCCTTTTTGACCGGCTCGAAGCCCTACCTGAAGGCGACCTCTCGCGGGTGCGCGCCAACCTGGTCAAGCAGGAAACCCTGCACCAGCTCGCCATCGGCCTGGGGTTGCCGGACCTGATCCGCCTCGGCGAAGGCGAGGTGCGCTCCGGCGGCAGCCGCCGCCCCTCCATCCTGGCGGATGCGCTGGAAGCCTTGATCGGCGCCGTGCACCTGGACGGCGGGTATGGCGCCGCGGAGGCGCTGGTGCGGCGCCTGTTCGACGACGTCGAGATCAAGCCGACCATGGCCGCCACCGCCAAGGACCCCAAGACCGAACTACAGGAATGGCTGCAAGGCCGCAAGATGAAGGTGCCGATCTACCGCGTGGCTGCCACGCTCGGCGCTGCCCACAAGCAGACCTTCGACGTCGAATGCGAAATTCCGGAGCTGGGCACCGTGGAGCGGGGCATCGGGGCCTCCCGCCGAGCCGGCGAGCAGGCTGCCGCCGCGGCCATGCTGCTGGCGCTGAAAGCCAAGGGTAAATGATGGAAGCAAGCGGAGCCCAGCGCTGCGGCGTGATCGCCATCGTCGGCAAGCCGAACGTCGGCAAGTCGACGCTGCTGAATGCGCTGGTGGGCCAGAAGATCAGCATCACTTCGCGCAAGGCGCAGACCACCCGGCACCGGATCACCGGCATCCGAACCGTGGGCCTGGCCCAGTTCGTTTTCGTCGACACGCCGGGCTTCCAGACCCGCCACACCACCGCGCTGAACAAGTCGCTGAACAAGACGGTGATGGGCGCCATCGGCGACGTCGACCTGGTGCTGTTCGTGGTCGAGGCCGGCAAGTTCACCCCGGCCGACGCGAAGGTGCTGGCGCTGCTCAAACCGGGCATCCCGGTGCTGCTGGTGGCGAACAAGCTCGACGAAGTACACCGGCGCGGCGACCTGGCGCCCTGGCTGCAGGAAATGCAGAAGCGCCACGAATTCGCGGAATTCGTGCCGATGTCGGCCAAGAATGCGAAAGACGCCGAGCGCCTGTTCGCGATCTGCGAGAAGTACCTCCCCGAACAGCCCTGGTGGTATGCCGAGGACGAGCTGACGGACCGCACCGAAAAATTCCTGGCTTCGGAAACGGTGCGCGAGAAGCTGTTCCGCTTCACCGGCGACGAACTGCCTTACACCTCCACGGTGATCATCGACAAGTTCGAGGAAGAGCCCAGCCCCAAGCACAAGCGGATGGTCAAGATCGCCGCCACCATCGTGGTGGAGCGCGACGGCCACAAGGCGATGGTCATCGGCGACAAGGGCGAGCGGCTCAAGCGGATCGGCACCGAGGCGCGCCAGGAACTGGAAAAGCTCATGGACTGCAAGGTGTTCCTGGAAATCTGGGTCAAGGTGCGTTCCGGATGGGCCGACGACGAGGCCCGGGTCAAGTCGTTCGGCTACGAGTAGCCGTACTGGATCGCGGTGGCCAAGCGCATCTCCGACGAGCCCGCTTTCGTCCTGCACCGCTACGACTGGAGCGAATCCAGCCTGATCCTGGAAGTGTTCACGCGCGATCACGGCCGCGTGGCGCTGGTCGCCAAGGGCGCCAAGAGACCCAGCTCCAACTTCCGGCCCGTCCTGCTGCCGTTGCAGCCGCTGCGTATCGCGTTCGGCGGCGACGCGGAAATCCGCACCCTGAAGGGGGCAGAGTGGGTGGGCGGGCAGGTCATGCCCACCGGCGACGCGCTGCTCTCCGGCTATTACCTCAACGAACTGGTGCTGCGGCTGCTGGCGCGTGACGACCCGCACGCCCAGCTGTTCGACACCTACGCCGCGGCCGTGAGCGTGCTGGCGTCGGAACACGGCGAAGCGCTGGAGCCGGCGCTGCGCGCGTTCGAACTGCTGCTGCTTCGCGAGATCGGCTTGCTGCCCTCGCTCGACCTTCAAACCTTGACACTGGCGCCGCTGGAGCCGGACGCCCGCTACAGTCTGGTGCCGGAAGCGGGCCTGGTCGCATCGCGCGATCAGGAAGGCCGCGGCAGTCTCAGCGGCGCGCAGTGGCTGGCCTTGCAGCGTTCGCTCGACGATGGCGCCCCCTTCAACGCCACGTTGCGGCAGGCCGCCCAGACCATGGCCGAGCTCAAGCCCCAACTGCGCACCCTGCTGCACTACCATTGCGGTGTCTCGACGCTGCGCACCCGGCAGCTGATGATCGACCTGCAAGCCCTATGACTTCATCCCATTCCAGGACGGCTCTTTCGGTGAACCTCAACAAGGTGGCGCTGGTGCGCAACACCCGTCACCTCGGCATCCCGAGCGTCACTCGCGCGGCCACGCTGTGCCTCGAGGCCGGGGCGCAAGGCATCACGGTGCACCCCCGCCCCGATGCCCGCCATATCCGCGCCGACGACGTCCGTGACCTGCACCGGATGCTGAAATTCTGGCCCGGGGTGGAATTCAACATCGAAGGCAACCCGTTCCACAACCTGATGGATTTCGTGCGCGAATTGCGCCCGCACCAATGCACGCTGGTCCCGGACAGCGAGGGCCAGTTAACCAGCGACCATGGCTGGAGCCTGCCGGCGGACAGCGAACGGCTGCGGCCTGTCATCGACGAAGCGAAGTCGCTGGGCGTGCGCATCAGCCTGTTCATGGACCCGCTGCCGCAGGCCATGGCGCAGGCCAAGGCCATCGGCGCCGACCGGGTGGAGCTGTATACCGAGAGCTACGCCAGCGCCTGGGGCACGCCGCGCCAGGCTGAAGTGCTGCGCTCGTTCGCGCAAGCCGCAAAGGCGGCCCAAGCCGCCGGGCTGGAAGTCAACGCGGGCCACGACCTGAGCCGCGAGAATTTGACGGACTTCTTGCGTGCCGTGCCCGGCGTGCGCGAAGTCTCGATCGGCCATGCGCTGGTCTCGGACGCGCTGGAGCTGGGTTATGCAGCCGCGATCAAGGCCTACCTTGCCGCCATAGCCCGCGCTTTCGACAATAGCGCCAAGCCATGATCCAGGGCATCGGCACCGACATCTGCGACGTTCGGCGAATCCGTGCTTCGCTGGAGCGGCACGGCGAGCGCTTCGCCCGCAGGATCCTCAGCGACGGCGAACTGGCGGTCTGGAAGTCACGCAGCGCCCGCTGGCCGGAGCGCGGCTTGCGCTACCTGGCGACCCGGTTTTCGGCCAAGGAAGCCTTCAGCAAGGCCGTCGGCCTGGGCCTGCGCATGCCCATGACGTGGCGCCTTTGCGAGATCGCCAACCTCGCCAGCGGCAAGCCGGTGATCGTGTTGCACGGCGGCCTGAAGGACTGGTTCGAGACGAAGGGCTGGGTGGCCCACGTCACCGTGACCGACGAAAGCGACTACGCGGCCAGCTTTGTGGTCGTCGAGAAAAGGGCAATTGAATGAGCGACCACGCACCCCTGATCCTGGATATCGCCGGCACCTCCTTGACGGACGTCGATCGCCGGCGCCTGGCGCATCCCATGACCGGCGGCATCATCCTGTTCGCGCGCAACTGGCAGGACCGGGCGCACCTCCAGGTCCTGTGCGCCGACATCAAGTCGGTCGGCGAGGATTTGCTGATCTGCGTGGATCACGAGGGCGGGCGGGTGCAGCGGTTTCGCACCGGCGGCTTCACCCACCTGCCGCCAATGCGGGCGCTGGGTGAGCTCTGGATGAAGGAAGGGTCCGGGCAGACGGCCGGCGCGATGGCCGCAACCAATGCCGCAACGGCGGCGGGCTACGTGCTCGGCGCCGAACTGCGCGCTTGCGGCGTGGACTTCAGTTTCACGCCGGTGCTGGACCTGGATTGGGGCGAAAGCGGCGTCATCGGCGACCGTTCCTTCCATCGCGACCCTCGCGTGGTGACGCTGCTGGCCAAGAGCCTGGTGCACGGGCTGCTGCGGGCCGGCATGGCCAATTGCGGCAAGCACTTCCCGGGTCACGGCTTCGTCAAGGCCGATTCGCATGCCGAGATTCCGGTCGATGGCCGCAGCCTCAAGGCCATCCTCGCCGACGATGCGGCGCCGTACCAGTGGCTCAACACGGCGCTGTCCGGCGTCATGCCCGCCCACGTCGTGTATCCGAAGGTCGACCCGCGGCCGGCCGGTTTCTCCAGCCGCTGGCTCAATGACATCCTGCGGGGTCAACTGGGCTTCGGCGGGGCTGTGATCAGCGATGACCTGAGCATGGCCGGCGCGCGGCTGATCGAAGGCCGCGAACTGAGCTTTACCGAAGCCGCTGTCGCCGCGCTGAACGCCGGCTGCGACCTGGTGCCGCTGTGCAACCAGTCGGTGAACGATCCGCAGGCCGTCGACGACTTGCTTGACGGCCTGGCGCGGGCCCAGGTCAAGGGGCAGTGGCAGGCCAGCGAAGCGAGCGAACAGCGGCGCCTGGCGCTCTTGCCGGCAGGCCCCGCGATGCCTTGGGACGCGCTGATGGCGCATCCCGACTACATCCACGCGCTGGGCCTGCTGCCGTAGCCTCAGGTTTCCCGGCGCAGGGCCGGGAACAGGATCACGTCGCGGATGCTGGGGCTGTCCGTCAGCAGCATCATCAACCGGTCGATGCCGACACCGCAGCCGCCGGTGGGCGGCATGCCGTATTCCAGGGCCCGCACGAAATCGTGGTCGTAGAACATCGCTTCGTCATCGCCCGCGTCCTTGGCGCTGACCTGTGCGTTGAAGCGCGCCGCCTGGTCCTCCGCGTCGTTCAGTTCCGAGAAGCCGTTGCCGAATTCACGGCCTGTGATGTAGAGCTCGAAGCGCTCCGTCACCTCGGGACGCTCGTCGTTGGCGCGCGCCAGGGGCGAGATCTCGGTCGGGTGCTCCATGATGAAGGTCGGCTGCCAGAGCTTTTCCTCCACCGTCTCCTCGAAGTACATGACCTGCAGGCTGGCCAGCGAACGTGCCGCGAGCTTGTCCTTCTCCTCGCTCATGCCGAGCTTGCGCAAGGCGTTGACCAGCCATTGCCGGTCGTCCACGTTCGCCCCGGCTTCGGTGTGCTTGAGGATGGCCTCGCGGATCGTGAGCCGCTCGAACGGCTGCGACAGGTCGACCGGCCGGCCGCTGTAGCTCAGTTGCAGCGTGCCGACGGCCTTTTGCGCCGCGTCGCGAATCAGTGTTTCCGTGAAGTCCATCAGGTCGCGGTAGTTCCAGTAGGCCGCGTAGAACTCCATCATGGTGAACTCGGGGTTGTGGCGCACCGAGATGCCCTCGTTGCGATAGCTGCGGTTGATCTCGAACACCCGCTCGAAGCCGCCGACGATCAGGCGCTTCAAGTACAGCTCGGGCGCGATGCGCAGGTACATCTCCTGGTCCAGCGCGTTGTGGTGGGTGACGAAAGGCTTGGCGTTGGCGCCGCCCGGGATCGGGTGCAGCATCGGCGTCTCGACCTCCAGAAAGCCGTGCGACACCATGAACTCACGGATGCCGCTGATGGCTTTGGAGCGGGCCACAAAGCGGTCGCGCGCGACCGGGTCCATCATCAGGTCGATGTAGCGCTGGCGGTATTTCACCTCCTGGTCGGCTACGCCATGGAACTTGTCGGGCATCGGCCGCAAGCTTTTGGTGAGCAAGCGGATGCTGGTCGCGTGCAGCGACAACTCGCCAGTGCGCGTCTTGAACAGCTTGCCTTCGGCCGCGATGATGTCGCCCAGGTCCCAGTGCTTGAACGCGGCGTAGGTTTCCTCGCCCACGTCGTCCCGGGTCACGTAGATCTGGAAGCGCCCCGTCGCGTCCTGAATGGTGGCAAAGCTGGCCTTGCCCATCACCCGCTTGAGCATCATGCGGCCGGCGATGCTGGCCGGCATCGCCTGTTCAGCCAGCAGTTCGGTCGTCTTGTCACCGTGATGTTGCTGCAGGTCCGCCGCATGGTGGCCGGGCTTGAAATCGTTGGGGAAGGCCACGCCCTTGCCCTGCCGCTGCGCCTCGCGCAGGGCCTTGAGTTTCTCGCGGCGCTCGGCGATCAGCTGGTTTTCGTCGATGGGCGGCGCCGGTGGCGCTGAAGTGTTCTTGTCGGACATGGAGGGAAGGGGAAGAGGGGTATTGCGGGCGAAACCGCTGATTTTAGTTTTTTGTTGAGGATGGGGACTGAGCGCCCTCGATAATCCAGCCCATGTTTTTGAAAGCCGGTGCCCTGTCCCTGGCCTTGCTGCTGGCCAGCCGGGTCTTCGGGCTGATGCGGGAATCGGCCCAGGCCGCGGCTTTCGGTACCTCGGGCTTGGCCGACGTGGTGGTCCTGATGTTGACGCTGCCCGATTGGCTGGCCGGCGTGCTCGCCAGCGGCGCCCTGGCCTATGTGCTGGTGCCGGCCTGGGCCGGGCAGTCGCCCGCGCAGGTTGCGGCGACCCAGCGCAAGGTGGCAACGGGTCTGCTGGCTGCGGGTGCAGCGCTGGCCCTGTTGTTGATCCTGCTGCGTGAACCGGCGGTGGAATGGCTCGCCGGGGGACTCTCCCGCTCCATGGTGCCGGCCGCGGCCAATGCCATGGTCTGGAGCGCGTTGGCGCTTCCAGCCGCTTTGCTCGCCGGCTTGTGGACCACCCGGCTGCAGCACGAGCACGATTTCGCCGGCATGTATTCGGCCAACCTGGTGGTCAATGCCGTTCTCATCGCCGCCATCGCATGGGCAGGCAGCCGGGTGGGTACCGGCACCGCGATGCCATGGCTGGGTGCGGGGCTGCTGACCGCGATGCTGTTGCGCCTGGGCTGGTTGCGCTGGCGAACGCCGGCGCAAGCCATCGCACGGGACGACGGCGTCGCGCCGGGGCCGGCATTGCCATCGGTTCCCGTCTGGCTGTGGGCCGTCCTGTCGGCCGGCCTGCCGTTGGCGCTGCCGTTCGCGGCGCGCTCGATCGCCTCGCAGGCGGGGGAGGGCGCGCTCGCCACCTTCAATTACGCCTGGAAACTGGTGGAGTTGCCCTTGATCCTTGCGATCCAGCTGGTGGCGACATTGGCGTTTCCCGCCATCGCCAAGGCGCTCGCGGGCGGCGATCCGCTTGTCACGAAAAGCGCGGTGCGCGGTGCTATGGCCCTGGCTTGGACGCTCGCCTGCGCCTCAGCCGCGGCACTGGTGGTGGGAGCGCCGGCGATTGCCCAATTGCTGTTCGGCTGGGGCCGGATGGACGCACAAGGTCTGGCTCGCGTGGCGCACTGGGGCGCCCTCGGCGCATGGGGCTTGCTGCCGCAAGCGCTGATCGCAGTGGCCCTCACGGTGCTGGCGGCTCGCGGCCGGATGAAAATCGCCGTGACGGCTTACGGCCTGGCGTTGGCGGCGTTGCTGTCGTACGCGGCCTGGGGCGCACCCGACGGCGCGGCTTTGATGATTCTGCTGAACTTGCTGCTTGGCGCGGTCGCGATCATCGTGCTCATCGCGCTCGGACCGGATGCGCGCGATTGGCTGCCCTGGCGCTCGATGGCGATATCGATGGCCTGCCTGTCGGCCCTTGCCGGCGTGGCTGCGCAGGCCTGGTTGCCGCCGGTCCCTGGCTTGTGGCCCGGGTTGGCCGCCGCCGTCTTCGCAGGCTTGGCGGTGATGCTCCTGACCTGGTGGGGAAGCGACGACCTGCGTGCGGCCCTGGCGCGATAATTACAGGCTCCCCCATGCTTGAACTGATCCAGATCACGAATGACCCGGCGTTCGCGCGCCGCTGCGACGCACTCGGCGGCTTCCGCCTGTTCGTCGACCTCGAGCGGTTGGGCAAGGCCGAGCGCCAAGCCGGCCGCAACACGTTCATCAGCGTCCACGCACTCGAAGATGTGGGCCGCGTGAAACAGGCGCTGCAGCGTTCGCCGTTGATGGTGCGCGTGAACCCGCTCAATCCGGGCACGCCCGCGGAGGTCGACGGCGCGCTGGCCCAGGGCGCCGACCTGTTGATGCTGCCGATGTTCACCCAGGCGCATGAGCTGCGCGAATTCGCGGCCTTGGTCGCCGGGCGCGCTCCAATTGTGCCGCTACTGGAAACGGCCGGCGCGCTGGAGTGCCTGGAGGAATGGATCGCCACGCCGGGCCTGAGCGAGGTCTATGTCGGGTTGAACGACCTGCACCTGTCGCTGGGCTGCCGTTTCATGTTCGAGCCGCTGGCGTTGGGGCTGGTGGATCGCGTGGCACGGGCCGCCCAGCTCCAGGGCTTGCGCTTCGGGTTCGGCGGCATCGCGCGCGTGGACGAAGGCCAGTTGCCCGGTCGCGACGTGCTGGCCGAACACTTGCGGCTGGGATCGGGCTCGGTCATTCTTTCGCGCACGTTCCATCGCGGCGGGGAAAGCGATCCGTTCGAAACCGAAGTGGCCAAGCTGCGCGCAGCGGAACGGGAACTGGCGCAGCGGTCGCCGGCGCAGGTCGACGCCGACGCAAAGCGCGTCGCCGCCACCATCGAGCGCATCGCGGCCGGTGCGGGTCCTGGCGCATGAAAAGGATGCTCGACGTGCTGCTGTCCCTGCTCGCGCTGGCGCTGCTTTCCCCGTTGATCGTGGCGGCCGCCGCGGCCATCGCGTTCGAAAGCGGCAGGCCCATCCTGTTTCGCCAGACGCGGCTGGGCCTGGGCGGCCGCGAATTCGCGATGTACAAGTTCCGCAGCATGGTCAAGGACGCCGCCTCGATCGGCGCATGGCACACCGCCAGCGACGACCCCCGCATCACGCGGGCCGGCCGCTTCCTGCGGCGCACCAGCATCGACGAGCTGCCGCAATTGCTCAACGTCCTCAAGGGCGACATGAGCCTGGTCGGCCCGCGGCCCGACGTCCCGGCGCAGCGCGCGCTCTACAGCGATTCCGATTGGGCCCGGCGTTGCAGCGTCCGCCCCGGCATCACCGGTCTGGCGCAGGCCCGATTGCGCTCGGAAGCCACCGAGGCCCAGCGCCTGGAACTGGACCTGCGCTACGCCCGCGAACACAGCCTTTGGCTGGACCTCAGAATCCTGGGATGGACGCTGGGCCGGTTGACCGGCAAGGGAAGCAACTAGATGTGCGGAATCTTCGGCTATTGGGATCGGCAGCGCCGGGCGTTGCCGGCCGATGCCTTGCCTGCCATGGCCCAAAAGCTCGCGCACCGCGGGCCGGATGACGAAGGCATCTGGAACCAGCCGCAGCGCGGCGTCGCACTGGGCAACCGGCGCCTGTCGATCATCGACATCGGCGGTGGGCACCAGCCCTTTGTCTCGGACGACGGCCAGGTGGCCGTGGTGCAGAACGGCGAGATCTTCAACTACGTCGAGCTCGCCGCGCAGTTGCGCCAGCAGGGCGTTCATCTGCGGACGGCTTCGGACACCGAGGTCATCCTGCGCCTGTACGAGCGCGAAGGCATTTCGTTCCTCAGCAAGCTCAACGGTATGTTCGCCATCGCCATCGACGATGTGCGCCAAGACGCCATGTACCTGGTGCGCGACCGCATCGGCGTCAAGCCTCTGTATGTTGCCGACGACGGGACTCGCGCCATCTTCGCCTCCGAGATCAAGGCGATGCTGCCGTGGACCGGCACCGACCGTGGTTTCGAGGGCATCGATCTCGAGGCCGTCCATCACTACCTCACGTTCAACTACATCCCGGCGCCGTGGACCATCTGGCGTGGCATCCGCCACGTGATGCCCGGAACCTGGATGAAGTTCACGCGCAACGGCGTGGAGACACATCGCTGGTGGAACCTGGCCGAGCAGCGGGAGCGGGACTTCGCGTTCGGCGACTGGGCCCAGGAATTCATGTCCATCCTGGATGACGCCACCCGCATCCGGCTGCGTGCGGACGTCCCCTGGGGCGCGTTTCTTTCGGGCGGCGTCGACTCCAGCACCATCGTGGGGCTGATGGCGCGGCATGTGGACCGGCCCGTCAAGACCTTCTGCATCGGATTTTCCGATCCGCGCTTCGACGAATCGGCTTTTGCCGCCGAAGCGGCGCGGCGCTTCGGTTGCGAGCACACCAGCGAGATCGCGGAGCTGAACATGCTCGATCGCTGGCCTCATGTGCTGTACCACCTGGACCAGCCGCACGGCGACGCGTCGTTCATGCCGACGCTGCGCGTGAGCGAACTGGCCGCCAGGCACGTCAAGGTGGTGCTCACCGGCGACGGTGGGGATGAACTTTTCGCCGGCTACGAGAAGTACGCCGATTTCTTCGACCGGCCCGGCGCCCAGGGGCTGGATGCGGGAAGCTTTCAGCGCGGCTACTTCGATTCGATCTCCCTGTTCACGCCGCAGGCGAAGAACGCGCTGTACCAGCCGGGCGTCGCGTCGCAGCTGCAGGGATTGGACAGTTTCACTGTCGCGGCCAAGCCGTGGTTCGACGAATCGCAGCACTTCGACCGGCTCAACCAGGCGCTGTACCTGGACATGCAATTGCTCCTGTCCGGCAACAACCTGGTCAAGCCCGACCGCATGGGCATGGCGGTGTCGATCGAGGCGCGCACCCCGTTTCTCGATTGGCGAATGATGGAATTCGCTTTCCGCTCGCGCGGAGAGACCAAACTGCAAGGCGGCGACAAGAAGCATTGGTACAAGAAGGCGGTGGTGCCCTTGATTGGCGCCGACCTGGCGTACCGCAAGAAGCAGATGTTCACCGTCCCGGTGGGTGAATGGTTCCGCACATCGAGCTATCCCTGGCTCAAGCAGACGCTCGAGGGCAGCGAACTGTTGCAGCGGCTGTTGCGGCCCGAAGCGATCGAAGCCATGTTGTCCAGCCACCGTGACGGCACGGCCAACCACACGCGCGAACTGCGGGCGCTCGCGGCATTGGCGTTGTGGGAGCGCACCCTTGAGCGGTAAACCTCCGGTCTGGCTGTTCGTGGCATACGGGGGCGGCCACATCAGGATGCTCCTGCCCGTGGCACGGCTCGCGCGTGAACGCGGCCTGGCTGAACCCGTCATCCTGGCCCTCACCACGGCCGCCGCCGCTGCGCGCCAGGAAGGTTTCGAGCCGGTCGGTTTCGCGGACTTCGTCGAGCCGGGCGACGATCAGGCTTTGGAAAAGGGCAGGCAACTGGCTGCCGGCCTCGCCAGTATCCCGGTCGATGGGCGAGAGACCGCTGCATACCTGGGTCTGTCCTATGCGGACCTGGAAGCGCGGTACGGCCCCCCCGAGGCGAAGCGCCGTTACGAGCAGGAGGGGCGGCAGTGCTTCGAGCCGCAGGGTGTGCTCGAGCGCATCATTGGCCGGATGAAGCCGGCGCTGGTGGTGGCGACCAACTCACCACGTGCCGAGAAGGCGGCCATCCTCGCGGCCCATGCGCGGGGCGTCCCCTCGGCCTGCATCGTCGACCTGTTCGCGGTCGACGAGGTGGCGTGGATCGGCCGCGATGGTTACGCCGACCGGGTGTGCGTCCTGAACGAGGCAGTGCGCGCCCGCCTGGTTGCCGCCGGCCGCCGGCCCGAAGAGATCGTCGTGACCGGCAACCCGGCTTTCGACGCGTTGCGTGACCCTGACATGGCGACAAGCGGGCAAGAGCTGCGCGAAACACAGGGTTGGGGCGGCAGGAATGTCGTGGTGTGGGCTTCGCAGCCCGAGCCCGCGACCCACCCTTCCGTGCCGGGCCGCACCGGCAATCCGGCGCTGCCCGGACAGATCCAGCAGGAATTGCTGCAATGGGCTGCCGCGGCAAACGACCGCCTGCTGGTGGTGCGCAGGCACCCCAGCGAGGCCGAGCCCGTGCCGCTGCCGGTTCCCAACGTACGATGGGATGGGCGACAATTCGAGCTGCACCAGTTGCTGCATGCCTGCGACGCGCTGGTGACCATGAATTCGACCGTCGGTGTCGAGGCCTACATCGCGGGACGCCCGGTGGTGCAGGTTCTGGGTTCGCTCTTTGATGAATCGGTGCCCCTTGCCCGATTCGGCATGGCAACGGCGTGCCATTCCCCCGGCGAGCTGGCTGGTGTGCTGGACGGCTGCCTGGCGGCGGGTGCCGCAACCCGGGAAGAGCACGCCCAGACGGACCGGGAAAGCAAAGGTGCCGCGAAGGCCGTATTGGCAGTGTTGAAGGAACTATGAGATGAGTTTTTTGTCGATCCAGCGCAAGGATGTGGCGCAGTTGTACAAGCTGCCCGCCGAAGTGAAGTTCTGCAAGCTGTGCACGGTCTCCAACCAGCGGCCGCGCATCACCTTCGACGAGAACGGCATTTGCGCGGCTTGCCATTACGCGGTGTACAAGCGCGAGAAAGTCGACTGGGATGCGCGCGAGCGCGAGTTGCGCGAACTGTGCGACCAGCACCGCAAGAGCGACGGTGGCTACGACGTGATCGTGCCTTGCAGCGGCGGCAAGGACGGCAGTTTTGTCGCCCATCAGCTCAAGCACCGCTACGGCATGAATCCGCTGTGCGTCACCTGGGCGCCGCTGCTGGCCACCGAGATCGGCCGGCGCAACCTCGATTCCTTCATCCAGTCGGGCTTCAACCATGTGCTGGGCACTCCCAACCCGATCGTGACGCGCAAGCTCACGCAGCTTTCGTTTGCGCACCTGGGCGACCCGTTCCAGCCGTTCATCTACGGCCAGACGAACTACCCCCTGCACATGGCCGTGAAGCATGACGTACAGCTCATCATGTACGGCGAGAACGGCGAGGTGGAATATGGCGGCGACATGAAGAACGCGTTCAAGCCGACGCGCGACATCGCCGACCACGACAAGCACTATTTCTCGGGACTGCCCCCGGAATTCTGGGCCGAGCATGGCGTCTCCTTGGGGGACCTGTACCCGTTCATGGCGCCGCCCTACAACCGCATCATGGAGAACCGGACCGAGATCCACTTCCTGGGCTACTACAAGTTCTGGGACCCGCAGGAGAATTTCTACTATTGCGTGGAGCACACCGGGTTCGCGCCGAACACCGAGCGGTCCGAAGGCACCTATTCCAAGTACGCCAGCCTCGACGACCGCATCGATGGCTATCACTACTACCTGGCCTACATCAAGTTCGGCATCGGCCGCACTACATCCGACACCGCTCACGAGATTCGCGATCACAAGATCACGCGCGAAGAGGGCATGGCCCTGGTGCGCCGCTACGACGGCGAATTCCCTCAGCGCTACTTCCGGGACTTCCTGGATTACTGCGAGATCAGCGAGGAAGATTTCCACGCGGTGATCGACAGCTGGCGCGGCGACCACATCTGGAAGCGCGAAGGCGCGCAGTGGAAGCTGCGCCATCCCGTCTGGGAAACATGACCCGCTAGCGATGGCCAACAGCGTTCGCATCATCCCGCGGCTCGACATCAAGGGACCCAACCTCATCAAGGGCATCCACCTGGAAGGGCTTCGCGTGGTCGGCGATCCGCACGAGTTCGCGTTGCGCTATTACGCGCAGGATGCCGACGAACTGCTGTTCATCGACATCGTCGCCAGCTTGTACCAGCGCAACAACCTCTCGGACATCATCAAGCGCACGGCGGACCGAATTTATGTCCCGATCACGGTGGGCGGAGGGATCCGCTCCCTGGACAACGTGAGCGAGATGATGCATTCGGGGGCCGACAAGGTCGCCATCAACACGGCGGCGATCGCCCGGCCGGACCTCATCACCGAGGTGGCGCGCCGCTACGGCTCGCAGTGCATGGTCCTTGGCATCGAAGCCAAGCGGGTCGCGCCCGGCCGCTGGGAGGCCTACACCGACAACGGGCGCGAGAAGACCGGCCAGGATGTGGTCGAGTGGGCGCGCCGCGCCGTGCAACTGGGCGCCGGCGAAATCCTGTTGACGTCGGTTGACCAGGAAGGCACGCGCAAGGGCTTCGACTTGCCGCTGGTGCAGCAGGTCTGCGACGCGGTGAATGTGCCCGTGACGGCCAGCGGCGGTTTTGGCCGCGCCGAAGACCTGGCCGCGGTCGGTGCCACGGGTGTCTCGGGCATCGCGATCGCCGATGCGCTGCACTGGAAGCGCATGACCCTGTCCGAGATCAAGGCACATGCGGCCGCGGCTGGCCTGGACGTGCGGCGCACCGATGGGGGGCCGGCGTGAGCATTCCCGTCACGGTCCTGGATTACGGCATCGGCAACCAGTTGAACGTGCTGCGCGCGCTCGAGCATTGCGGCGCGTCGGTGAAAGTCGTGCAGAAGGCTTCGGCCGGTGATGTGGAGGCGCAGCGGTTGGTGCTCCCCGGCGTCGGTGCTTTCGGCGACGGCATGGCCGAACTGCGCGCGCGCGGTTTCGACGACCTGGTCAAGCGGTTCGCGCAGACCGGCCGTCCGTTTCTCGGAATCTGCGTGGGCATGCAGGTGATGTTCGAAGCCAGCGAGGAGATGGGCGAGCACGCCGGGCTGGGTTTGCTGGCCGGGCGGGTGCGCGCCATCCCCGCCACCGGCGCGGACGGCGCGCCGCATCGCATTCCACATATCGGCTGGCGGCCCCTCCAGCCCGATGCGCCGTGGCAGGAGACCGTCCTGGCGGACGTCCGGCCGCTGGACCGCGTCTATTTCGTTCATTCGTTCGCGGCCGAGCCGGCGCAGGACGGCGTGCGTCTGGCGCATGTGGACTACGACGGGGTCCCGATCTGCGCGGCAGTCCACCGCGACAACCTGTACGGTTGCCAGTTCCATCCGGAGCGCAGCGCGGAACCGGGCCTGAGCGTGCTCCGGCGATTCCTCGGCTCATGAACACCGCCCGCACGATCGCGACCATCTGCGCGCGCGGCGGCAGCAAGGGCCTGCCCGGAAAGAACATCCGCCCGTTCTCAGGCAAGCCATTGATCGCCCATACCATCGCGCACGCGCTGGGTTGCCCCGAGATCGACGCGGTTTATGTTTCCACTGACGATCCCCTGATCGCCGATGCAGCCCGCATCGCGGGCGCCATCGTCCCTTACCTGCGCCCGGCCGAACTCGCAACCGACCAGGCTGGAAAATTGCCGGTGATCGAACATCTGGCGTCGCACCTGGAGCAACAGGGCGAGCTGATCGGCCGCATCGTCGACCTGCAGCCGACCTCGCCGCTGCGCGAGAGTTCCGACATCGCCGCAGCGCTGCGTACGCGTCCCGATGCGCAATTGGTGGTCAGCGTCGGCGAGGCCGCGGACAATCCTTATTTCAACCTGGTGGAGGCGGCCGGCGACGGCCTCGTTCACCTGTCGAAGGGCGATGGTGCCGCGCGCCGCCAGGATGTTCCGCCCGTGTACGCGCTCAACGGCTCGATCTACGTCTGGCAGCGCTCCGCGTTGGCGCACGCCGCGATCCACGGTTTGTGGAGCGTGACAGTCGCGCCCTATGTGATGCCACGATGGAAGTGCGTCGACATCGACACGCTGGAGGATTTCGAACACGCCCAGTGGCTGTTCGGGCGTCACCTGGCCACAGGAGCAGGCAATGGTTGAGCCGGTGTTCGTCATCGCCGAAGCCGGCGTCAACCACAACGGTGACCTGTCGATGGCGCTGCGCCTGTGCGATGCAGCGCGCGCCGCCGGCGCCGATGCGGTGAAGTTCCAGACCTTCCGCGCGCAAGACCTGGTCTTGCCCGGCGCGCCGACGGCGGACTACCAGCAAAGGCAGACCGGCCAGCACGACCAGTTCGCGATGCTGCAGAAGCTGGAGTTGTCGAAACAACAGCACGCGGCCATCAAGGCGCATTGCGACGGCATCGGCATCGAATTCTTCTCCACGCCTTTTTCGGTTGGCGCCGTGGACATGCTGGTGGAGCTGGGAGTGCGCCGCATCAAATTGTCTTCGGGCGAGCTCACGCATCGCGCCCTGGTGGAGCGCGCCGCCGCCGCGCGGCTGCCCCTGTTGGTATCCACCGGCATGGCGACCATGGAGGAGATCGGTGAGGCCCTGCAATGGATAGGCGGTGCCCGCGGTAACCTGGATGGCGTTACGGTGTTGCATTGCACTTCAGCCTATCCCGCGCCGGACGAGGCGCTCAACCTGAACGCACTGCGTTCGATGGCGCGCGACTTGAAGGTCGACATCGGCTATTCGGACCACAGCTTGGGCATCGAAGCTCCCTTGGCCGCCGTTGCCCTGGGCGCCACGGTGATCGAGAAGCACCTGACACTGGACCGGGCTTTGCCGGGACCCGATCACGCCGCATCGCTGGAGCCGGCCGAGTTCGGCCGCATGGTCACCGGCATCCGGCGCGTGGCTGCGATGTTGGGCGACGGCATCAAGGCGCCCACGCCGCAGGAGCGCGACACGGCCCGGGTGGCGCGGCGCAGCGTGGCCGCGGCAGTGGATATTCCCGCCGGCGTTGCTATCAGCGAAGCAATGCTGGTGTGCCGCCGACCCGCCACCGGTATCGCGCCGCGCGAATTGCCGCGTGTCATTGGCCGTGTCGCGCTGGTTCCGATTGATGCGGGGACGGTCTTGCAGTGGGACCAATTGGGCGGAGAGCCGCGATGAGCACGGCCGCACCTTCCCGGCGAGTGATCTACCTCACCGGTACCCGGGCCGATTGGGGCCTGATGGAAAGTACGCTCAAGCGGATCGCGTCGACACCGAGGCTGGCGGTTCAAGTCGCGGTCACCGGTATGCACCTGAGCCCGGCGCACGGCAACACGGCGCAGGAAGTGCGCGCCAGCGGCTTGCCGATCTGCGCCGAGATCGCGATGGACATGAGCACGCGCTCGGGCGCGAGCATGGCGCTGGGCATCGCCGATTGCCTGCGCGGCATGACCGAACTGCTGCAGCGTGAGAAGCCGGATTTCCTGCTGCTGCTCGGCGATCGCGGCGAGATGCTGGCCGGCGCCATTGCGGCGCTTCATGTGGGTGTGCCTTGCGTCCACATCCACGGCGGCGAGCGCTCCGGTACCGTTGACGAGCCGGTGCGCCACGCCATCAGCAAGCTCGCCAGCTACCACCTGGTCGCCACGGCGGGTTCGAAGGAACGCCTGCGTCGGATGGGCGAGGACGAAGGCCGTATCTTCGTCGTCGGTGCGCCGGGCCTGGACGGGTTGTCGGCGCTGGGCGCGATGGATCGCGAGGAATGCCTGCGCGGACTGGGTCTCGCCGGCGGCGCACGCTTCATCCTGGCGGTGTTCCATCCGGTGGTCCAACAGGCGGGGCAGGCGCGTGCGCAGACCCAGGCGCTGTTGCAGGCCGTGCGAGACGTTGGTTTGCCGGTGGTCTGGCTGGAGCCGAATGCTGACGCCGGTTCTCTGGAAATCATGGCCGCTCTCGATGAAACACCGCTGCCGGCTGGATCACTGCGCATCAGCCATGTTCCACGGCCGCTGTTCGCTGCGGCGCTGCGCCACTGCGACGTGCTGGCCGGCAACTCCTCGTCCGGCATCATCGAGGCGGCGACCTTCGGCACGCCGGTGGTGAACGTCGGCGACCGCCAGCGGCTGCGCGAACACAATGCCAACGTGATCGACGTGGCCGCCGAAGCCGGCGCCATCGAGGCGGGCCTGCGAACCGCGCTGGGACATGGCCGGTGGCCGTGTGACAATCTCTGGGGCGAGGGCGGGGCCGGCGAGCGCATCGCCGGGTTGCTGGCGACGCTGCCCGCCGGCCCGCAGCTCCTGGAAAAGGTAAACAGCTATTGAAACCCGAGGGCTCTCCTGGCGTGTCCAGCTTGCTGATCTTTGGCGCAGGCGGCCATGGCCGCGTGGTTGCGGATGCGGCGCTTGCGGCGGGCCGCTGGCCAAGCGTGTCTGCGACCGATCGCGATCCCGCGCGCTGCACCGGTGAGTTGCTGCCGGGTGTGGCGCTGGGGCCAGCGAGCATGGCCGCTTCAGCCGCCGCTGTGCACGTCGCGATAGGCGACGCTGCGGCGCGCGCTAGGGAAGTCGGCGCATTGCCGCCCGGCGCGCTCGCGAGCGTGGTTCATCCCAAGGCCAGCATTTCGCCCCTCGCGCGGATATCGCCCGGCTGCTTCGTTGCGGCACAGGCGGTGGTGGCGCCCGGCGCCAGCCTCGGCATCGCCGTGATCGTGAACCATGGCGCTGTCGTCGATCACGACGTGAGCGTGGGCGATTTCTCCCACATTGCGCCGCTGGCTGTGCTGGGCGGCGGCGTGCAGGTGGGCCGGCGCGTGCTGGTCGGCGGCGGCGCTGGTATCCTGCCCGGCTTGCGCGTCGGCGACGACGTGGTGATCGGGGCCGGGGCGGTCGTCGTGGAAGACCTGCCCGAGGCCGGCGTCTACGCGGGTGTTCCCGCCAGGAGATTGAAGTGACCGCGGACGAATTCAACGCGCTGTGCGTACCAGCCGCCTGCACGCTACTGCAGGCGCTCGCGGCATTGAACGAGAGCGGCCGGGGCGTGTTGCTGGTGCTGCATCCCGACGGCAGGCTGCGGCGCACGCTCACCGACGGCGACTTGCGGCGCGCCGCGCTCAGTCATGTGAGCGAGTCCACGCAGGTTGGCGAACTGCCCGAGCAGCCGCCGATCACCATCGGCACCGATGGTACGTTTGCCGCCGGCATGGCGCTGCTGGACGAACACCAGATCGACCATCTGCCGGTGGTCGATGCGTCCGGCAGGCCGGTGGACGTCATGTTCCGGCGCGAACTCTCGCAGCGGATCTGGTTGTCGTCGCCGCACCTGGGCGAAGAGGAAACGGCGTTCGTCGAAGATGCGTTTCGCACCAACTGGATCGCCCCGCTCGGCCCGCACGTCGACGGCTTCGAGCGTGAGCTGGCGGCGCACGTCGGTGTGGGCCACGCGGCCGCGGTGAGCTCGGGTACGGCGGCGATCCACCTGGCGCTGCTGCTGCTCGGCGTGAAGCCGGGCGACACGGTGTTCTGCTCGTCGCTGACTTTCGTGGGCAGCTGCAACCCGATCCTGTATTGCGGCGCGCGTCCGGTGTTCATCGACTCGGACCCGCAGACCTGGAACATGTCGCCTGCCGCGCTGGAGCGCGCGCTGGAGTGGGCGAAGAAGGAAGGGCGCCTGCCGCGCTGCGTCATCCCGGTCAACCTCTACGGCCAGAGCGCCGATATGGACGCGATTCTTCCGATCTGCGACCGCTACGGCGTCCCGGTGCTGGAAGACGCGGCCGAGTCGCTGGGCGCGCGCTACAAGGGACGGGCCAGCGGCAGCTTTGGCCGCATCGGCATCTATTCCTTCAACGGCAACAAGATCATCACGACGTCGGGCGGCGGCATGCTGGTCGCCGATGACCCGGCAGTGGTCGAGCGCGCGCGCAAGCTCGCGACCCAGGCGCGCGAACCGGCTCCCCACTACGAGCACACCGAGGTCGGCTTCAACTACCGCATGAGCAATGTGCTGGCCGGCATCGGCCGCGGCCAATTGCGGGTGCTGGAGCAGCGGGTGGCGCAGCGGCGCCAGGTGTTCGAGACCTATCGCACCGAGCTGGCCGACCAGCCCCAATTGCAGTGGATGCCCGAGCCGCAAGGTTATCGCTCCACCCGCTGGCTGACTTGCTTCACCTTGCCGGGCCGCGATGCCGGCCTGCGGCGTGACCTGGTGCTCCGGGCGCTGGAGCGCCACTCCATCGAAGCGCGGCCGGTCTGGAAGCCGATGCACCAGCAGCCGCTGTTTCGCGGCGCGCCGTATTTCGCGCACGAAAGCGGCGACGTGTCGGCGGGATTGTTCGAAGCCGGCATCTGCCTGCCCTCGGGCTCCAATCTGACACCGGACCAGCAGGCCCGCGTGATCGAGCAGTTGCGCCGCGCCCTTGCATTGGCAGAGGACCGGCGTGCGGCTGCCTAGGAACACACTGGTCCTGTTGGCGGTCGACTTGGCGCTGGTGCTGCTGGCCGGCTGGGCCGCGTTCTGGCTGCGCTTCAACTTCGACATTCCCGAAGAGTTCGACCACCTGGCCCTGTTGGCGAGCCCCTGGTGCGTGGTGGCCTACGCTGCCGGCCTCACGCTGGCGCGGGTCTATCGGCAGGTCTGGAGTTATATCGGGCTGCCGGAACTGCGGCAGCTGGCCACGGGGATCATGCTCGGTGGCTTGCTCACCACGGCGGCGATCCTGATGCAGCGCATGCCGGGGTTTCCGCGATCGGTGCTCCTGCTGCAGCCCATGATTGCCCTGGTGATGCTGGGCGCCGTCCGGGCCGCTTGGCGCACGTTCATCGAACGGCGCACGTTGAGCCAGGGCGGCCGCCGCCTGGTGATCGTCGGATCGCTGCAGGACGCTTCTGACGCCTTGCGCGCGCTCAAGGGCTCGCAGCAGTGGCAGCCGGTCGGCATTGTGTCGCCCCTGGCCGCCGAAGTCGGACGCTCGATCCAGGATGTGCGCGTGCTCGGGCCGACGGCGGAGATCGCGCATATCTGCGAGGCCGCCGATGCCAGCGCAGCGCTGGTGGCGAGCCCGGCCGGCTCGTCCGAACGCCGCGCCGCGCTGATGAGCGCGGCGGGTTCGCACTTGACACTGCTGACGATGCCGCGGCCCGACGAATGGCTCAAGACCGAGGGCGCGGGCCCGCGCAAGATCGAGCTCGAAGACCTGCTCGGCCGCACCGCGGTGCAGCTCGATGAGGCGGGGCTGGCCGAACTGTTGTCGGGCCAGACCGTACTGGTCACCGGAGCGGGCGGCTCGATCGGCTCGGAGTTGTGCCGGCAGGCCGCGCGTTTCGGGGTCGCGCGGCTGGTCTGCGTGGACGTGTCCGAATACGGCGTCTACCAGCTCGAGCAGGAGATGCGCGAGACCCATCCGCAGATGCATGGCAGCTACTACACCGCGAATGTGCGGGAGGTGGACCGGCTTCGCGCCATCGCGCTCAAGCACAGGCCGGCGGTGGTGTTCCACGCTGCCGCCTACAAGCACGTGCCGCTGATGGAGGAGCTCAACGAGATCGAGGCGTTGCGCACCAACGTCCTGGGCACGCTGAACGCCGCGCGCGTGGCAGGAGAGTGCGGTGCCCGGCGGTTCGTGATGATCTCCACCGACAAGGCCGTAAACCCGACCAACGTGATGGGCTCCAGCAAGCGCCTTGCCGAGCTGATGGTGCAGGGTGTCGCGGCCGAATACAGCGGCACGCAATATGTCTCCGTGCGCTTCGGCAACGTGTTGGGATCGAGCGGATCGGTGGTCCCGCTTTTCACCGCGCAGATCGCGCGCGGCGGGCCGGTGACGGTGACCCATCCGGAGATCGTGCGTTACTTCATGACCATTCCGGAGGCCGCGCAGCTGGTGCTGCAGGCCGGGCTGATGGGAAGCTCGGGCCAGATCTTCGTGCTGGACATGGGCGAGCCGATGAAGATCGTCGAACTCGCGCGCATGCTGATCCGGCTGTCGGGCAAGACCGAGCAGGAAATCCCGATCAGCTACACGGGCCTGCGGCCGGGCGAAAAACTTTTCGAGGAGCTGCTGGCGGACGATGAAACGACCGAGCCGACACCGCACCCGAAGTTGAGGGTGGCCAAGACGTCGGGACAATTGCCCGACATCGAGTCGGTGGTTCGCTGGATCGCCGATGCGGGGCCGGCACCGGCGCACGACGAACTGCGCCGCTGGCTGCGCGGGCAGGTGCCCGAGTACACGCCGCGTTGAATCGACGGATGGCTAGTTGGCGATGCCGGTGCGCGCCAGCACGTCGCTGACCAATTCCAGCCGCACCAGCGGGTTGTCCAGTTCCATCAGCCGTTGCTTGAGCGGCATCGGCAGCGGCAGCAGTTCGCACCAGCGATTGGCCACCCAGCCGCAGTCGTCGAGCCGCCACGGACCTTGTATCGGCATCTGGCTCGGAGCGCCGGCCTTTTGCTCCAGCGATTGGATCAACTTGGCGAGCGCCGTCGCCGTGATCTTCAAGTCTTCCGGGATCGGGACGGTCATATCGGCGGCGAGCCGTTCGACGTTGGCGACCCACAGGCCGTGCCGCAACTGGTCGCTTGCGGTGATGCGAAAACGTTGCGCGCCATTGGCGCGGATCATCATGAGGCCCGGGCGGGGGGTTTCGAACTCGCTGATCGTTGCCAGCGTGCCCACATGGGAAAAAGCCTCGGTGGAACCGGGTTGCCGCACCTCGTTGCCTTGGGTCAGCAACACGACGCCGAAGGGAGCGCCGGCCTTGTGGCAGCGGCCGATCATGTCCAGGTAGCGCACCTCGAAAATCCGCAGCGGCAGCACGCCGCCGGGGAACAGCACTGCCCCCAGAGGGAACAGCGGCAGAGACTGCAGGGTGAGTGCGGACGACATCGAATTCCCGTTTCTGCCCGCTATCATCCCACGACCCACTTTCCCGCGTTGCATGCCCTACCAAATCATTTCATTTTTGCTCGATGTCGCGGCCGGCCTGCTCGGCGGTGCCTGCCTGCTGCGCCTGTACATGCAATACCAACGAGTTCCGTTCGGCAATCCAGTGGGGAAATTCGTGTTTGCGCTTACTGACTGGCTGGTGCTGCCGCTGCGCCGGGTCCTGCCCGCCGTGGGGCGCTGGGACACGGCCAGTCTGGTCAGTGTGCTGCTGGTGGAGCTGGCGCAGTTCGGGATTCTCTGGCTGCTGCGGGGCCAGCCGGGGCCTGCGGTCTCGCTGCTGGCCATCGCGCTGTTCGCCTTGGTCCGGCTGACGCTTTCGGCCCTGATGGCGCTGGTGATCGTCTATGCCATCCTGTCCTGGGTCCGGGCCGATTCGCCCATCGTGGACGTGATCGACCGGCTGTGTGCCCCGCTGCTGCGCCCGTTTCGCAGGCACATCCCGCTGGTGGGCGGCATCGACCTTTCGCCGCTGGCGTTTCTGGTGCCGATCCAGATCGGGATTTTCGTGCTGTGGAGCCTGGCGGATTTCCTGGGCCCCATCGCGATCCTCTTGCGCGTCTAGAAGCAGGCTCCTAGCTGACCGCGTCGGCCGGCTGGCGCTGCAGCATGGCCAGCGCATGCGCCACCGTCTTGCGCAATTCGCGCCGGTCGCAGATGAAATCCACGGCGCCCTTGGTCTGCAGGAACTCGGCCCGCTGGAAACCTTCGGGCAAGGTCACGCGCACGGTGGATTCGATCACCCGCGGCCCGGCAAAGCCGATCAAGGCCTTCGGCTCGGCGATGACGATGTCGCCCACAAATGCAAAACCGGCGCTCACGCCGCCCATGGTTGGGTCGGTCAGCACGCTGATGTAGGGCAGGCCCTTCTTGGCCAGCCGCGTCAGCGCGGCATTGGTCTTGGCCATCTGCATCAGCGAGAGGAGGCCTTCCTGCATGCGCGCCCCGCCGGTGGCGGTGAAGCACAGGAAGGGGACCTTCTGCTCCACTGCGGCTTCCACGCCGCGCACGAAGCGCTCGCCCACGACGCTGCCCATGCTGCCGCCCATGAAGTCGAATTCGAAGGCGGCGGCGACCAGGCTGATGCTTTGCACCGCACCGCCCATCACGACCAGGGCATCGGTCTCGCCGGTGTTCTCCAGCGCTTCCTTCAGGCGCTCGGGATACTTGCGGCTGTCCTTGAATTTCAACGCGTCCACCGGCAGTACTTCCTGGCCGAGCTCATAGCGTCCCTCGGGATCCAGGAAACCGTTCAGACGCGCGCGAGCGCCGATGCGGTGATGATGGCCGCAGGTCGGGCAGACATTTTGGTTCTGCTCCAGGTCGGTCTTGTAGAGCACGCTTTCGCAGCTGGGGCACTTGACCCACAGGCCCTCGGGCACCTGGCGGCGCTCGGCCGGATCGGTCGGCTGGATTTTGGGCGGGAGGAGTTTTTCGAGCCAGCTCATTGGGGGTGTTCCTTCGAGGAAGACTATTCTATGCGTCGAGTGCCACGCGGATTCCGCGCAGGAAATCCGATACCGCCGGTACTACTTTCTCCCGTGGCTGGGCTTGTGCCAGCTGAATGATCTTGGTGCCGATCACGACCGCATCGGCCACCTTGCCGATGGCCTTTGCGGTTTGCGCGTCGCGAATGCCGAAACCGACGCCCACCGGGATGTGCACATGCTGCCGGATACGCGGCAGCATCCGCTCGACGGCGCCGGTGTCCAAGTTGCCCGCGCCTGTGACGCCCTTGAGCGACACGTAGTACACGTAGCCGCTGGCCACGCGCGCAACCTGCTGCATTCGCTCGTCGGTGCTGGTCGGCGCCAGCAGGAAGATGAGGTCCAGCCCGTTGGACTTGAGCTTGGCCGCGAACGCCTCGCACTCCTCGGGCGGATAGTCGACGACAAGGATGCCATCGACCCCGGCCGCCGCCGCGTCGCGAATGAATGCGTCCTTGCCGTGGGTCAGGTCGTAGCGTTCCACCGGATTCGCGTAGCCCATGAGCACGACCGGTGTCTGGCCGTCATCCAGGCGAAACCGGCGCACCATTTCGAGGACTTGCCGTGTGCCGATGCCCAGCGCAAGCGCATGCTCCCCGGCCTTCTGGATCACCGGCCCATCGGCCATCGGGTCGGAGAACGGCACGCCCAGCTCGATGACATCGGCACCCGCCGCGACCATGCCATGCATCAGTTCGGGCGTGATGTCGGCAAAGGGAAAGCCGGCAGTGACATAGGGAATGAGGGCTGTGCGCTGCTGCGATTTGAGCGCCGCAAAGGTTATCTGGATGCGGCTCATGATTTGGTCCCGCTTGCGCCCTTGACCTGCAGGCCGCGCATCGACGGCCGGTCATAGAAGTCGACACCGGCCAGGTCGGCGACGGTACCGATGTCCTTGTCGCCGCGTCCCGAGAGGTTCACCAGGATCTTCTGGTCCGGCTTCATGGTGGCGGCCAGCTTCATCGCGTAGGCAATTGCGTGGCTGGACTCCAGCGCGGGGATGATGCCTTCAGTGCGGCACAGGTAGTGGAACGCTTCCAGCGCTTCCTTGTCGGTGATGCCCACGTATTCGGCCCGGCCGATGTCCTTGAGCCACGCGTGCTCCGGGCCGACGCCGGGATAGTCCAGCCCGGCGCTGATGCTGTGCGTCTCGGTGATCTGGCCGTCCTCGTCCTGCAGGATATAGGTGCGGTTGCCGTGCAGCACCCCGGGGCTGCCGCGCTGCAGCGACGCCGAATGCTTGCCGCTGTCCAGGCCCTCACCGGCAGCCTCGACCCCCACCAGGCGCGTCTTTTCGAACGGGATGTAGGGATGGAAGATGCCCATGGCGTTGCTGCCGCCGCCGACGCAGGCAACCACCACGTCCGGCTGCGAGCCGGCCAGCTCGGGCATCTGTTGCAGGCACTCGTTGCCGATCACGCTCTGGAAATCGCGCACCATCATCGGGTAGGGGTGCGGCCCGGCCACGGGGCCGATGATGTAGAAGGTGTTCTCGACGTTGGTGACCCAGTCGCGCATGGCCTCGTTCAACGCGTCCTTCAGGGTCTTGCTGCCCGACTCGACGGGCACGACGCTGGCGCCCAGCAGGTTCATGCGGTAGACGTTCGGGCTCTGGCGCTTGACGTCCTCGCTGCCCATGTAGACCACGCACTCCAGGCCGTAACGCGCGCAGATCGTCGCGGTGGCGACGCCGTGCTGGCCGGCGCCGGTTTCGGCAATGATGCGCGGCTTGCCCATGCGGCGCGCCAGCATCGCCTGGCCGATCACGTTGTTGATCTTGTGCGCGCCGGTGTGGTTCAAGTCCTCGCGCTTGAGGTAGATCTGCGCGCCGCCCTGTTCCCGGCTCATTCGGGCGGCATGGTAGACCGGGGAAGGACGGCCGACGAAGTGCTTCAGCTCCCACTGGAATTCGGCCAGGAACGGCGGGTCGTGCTGGTACTTCGCGTAGGCGTCGCGCAGTTCGTTGATGGCGTGGGTCAGCGTTTCGCTGACGAAGCTGCCGCCGTAATTCCCGAAATGGCCTGTCGGGTCAGGTTGTTGGTAGGAAGGCATGTTGACTCTGGGCAAGAAGCCTGTCGGCGGCACGCACGGCCGCGACAAACTGATGGATCTTTTCCGGGTCCTTGATGCCTTTGAGGGTCTGCCCTCCCGCGGCGGCCATCTCGACCCCGGAGCTCACATCGACGGCCAGCGTTCTACAGCGCGGCCGCACCTGCACGATGCCATCGGTCACGTTTGCAGGCGTCAATCCACCAGACAAAACGAGGTGACAGTTGACGCTTGGTGGAAGACGTGACCAATTGAAGGCTTTTCCGCCGCCGCCGTACCCCTCGACGTGCGCGTCGAGCAGGATGGCTTGGGCCAATGGATATTCAGAGACGAATCTTACCAAGTCGAAGGGTTTGGATTCGTCCAGCGGGATGCGCGCCGCCCTCAGGTAAGGATGGCGACCGTTGCCGGTCGATTCGTGGCATTCGCGCGCGGTCTCGTCGCCGTGGAACTGGACGGTGGCGCCGGCGACTTGTTCGCAGGCGGCTTTCACCGCATTGGGCGCCTCGTTCACGAACAGCAGGACCGGCGTCACGAAGGGCGGCAACCGGCGTGCCAGCTCGGCCGCGCGCTGCGGCGCGATGCAGCGCGGGCTTTTCGCGTACATCACGAACCCCACCGCATCGGCGCCGGCAGCCACGGCGGCGTCCACGTCCTGCTCGCGCGTCAGCCCGCAGATCTTGATGCGGGTGCGCTCGGTGGTCGGGTTCCCGGGGCTCATGGCAGCCAATCATACGCAGGCGTGCGGGTGGGCAGGTCCCACTCCGGGCCATAGACAGGGCCGAGAAAATACAAGCCATCGGGCGAAAAAGTGGGCGCAGCCGCATCTCGGTCGCGCGCGCCTAGCACCTGCCTCATCCATTGCGCGGGCTGTTGGCCTTGGCCGATCGCGAGCAGGCAACCCATGATGTTGCGGATCATGTGATGCAGGAACGCGTCCGCCTCGAACTCGAAGCGCCAGTACGCGCCGCGCCGGCTGATCTCGATGCGCGCCATGTTCTTGACGGGCGACATGGCCTGGCAGCTGGATGCGCGGAACGAAGTGAAATCGTGCTTGCCGACAAGCAGGGCCGCGGCTTCCTGCATTGCTGGCGCATGCAGCGGACGAAACACCCAGCCGACCCGGCCGGCATCCACGCTGGGCCGCACCGCGGACTCGAGCACGACATAGGCGTAGCGGCGCGACAGGGCGCAGGCCCGGGAATGGAAGGCATCCGGCACCGGCCTGGCCCATTCGACGGCGATGTCATCGGGCAGGAATCGATTGGTGCCGCGCATCCACGAGAACTCTTCGCGATCCAGCGGCGTGTCGAAATGCACCACTTGCATCAGGCCATGGACGCCGGCGTCGGTGCGGCCGGCGCATACGGTGGAAATGGGCTGCGCGGCGAACTGGCCGAGGGCATGCTCCAGCCTGTCCTGGACGGTCCGGCCCGATGACTGGCTTTGCCAGCCCTCGTAAGCTTGTCCGTTGTAGCTGATGCCCAGTGCCAGCCTCATTGGCAGGCCTTCAGGATGGCGCGGCGCGATCCGGCGGGTCGGATCAGCCGATTTCCGCCAGGAACTTCTGGGCCTTGTTCTTCAGGTCCCCAGAGGCCTCGGCCACGACTTCCTCGGCCAAGCTGCGGGCGCCGTCGGGGTCGCCGATGGCATTGAATTCCTGCGCCAACGCAAGCTTGGTGGCCAGGGGGTCGCCGCCGCCGGTGTCCTCGAAGCCGCCCGTGCTCAGCGGTGCGCCTGCGGTACTCAGCATGGAATCTTCCGCTTCGGGTTCGGCGGGAGCGGCGG
Organism: Ramlibacter sp.; assembly: GCA_028292245.1. GTDB lineage: Bacteria > Pseudomonadota > Gammaproteobacteria > Burkholderiales > Burkholderiaceae_C > Ramlibacter. The sequence goes on along the minus strand of JAQGMS010000143.1, from coordinate 5,574 downwards.
CCTTCGGGGCCGGTGCGCTCGCGGCTGGTGCAGGCGCAGCGGTTGCCGGCGTGCCCAGGTCCAGGGACAAGGCGCCCAGGTCGAATTCGATCATCCCCGTATCGGCGGCGGCCGGGGCCGGCGCGGCCGCAGCGGGGCTTGGCGGCGGGGGCGAGGGAGCCTTGGGTGGGTCGGTCGTGAAGGCCAGGCTGTTTTCTGGCAAGGTCAGTTCGGGCGCGTCCAGCCGCGCGGGTTCCGTCTGCGCAACCGGCGGCAGTTCCAGCGATACCGGCGCTGCCGCAACGGCGGGTGCCGCCGGTGTGGCTGTGACCGCACCAAAATCCATGTCCAGCGCCGGCATCGGCTGGTCAGCCGCTGCGGGAGGAACAGTCATCGTCAGCGTCGGCTGGGGCGCAGGTGCTGCGGCAGTCGGCGCCGGTGCCGGCCCCGCGGCAGGCGCATCGTCACCGATCGAGAAGTCGAGGTCGAGGTCGAGATCGACAGCGGGCGCGCTCGGCATGGCCTGCGTGGATGCCGCAGTCGAAGTTGCTTGCGTGGCGCCGAAGTTGGCTCCAGCTGCAACTGCCGCGCCTTCCGCAGGATGGCCACCGGGGCGATACAAGGGGTTGGACGGGTCCAGTTCCTGGCCGAGTTCGCAGATATGTTCCCACTCGGGGCCTTCGCCGTGCGTCAGGCCATAGGCTTCGGTGGCAACCAGCTCGAACGCCTTGGCATCGCGGCGCTTGGAATAGATCTCGAGCAGCTTGCTGTGCACCGCGACGCGCTGCGGCGTGGTGCGCATGGCTTCCTTGAGGATTTCCTCGGCCTGCAGGTCGCGCCCATAGGCCAGGTAGACGTCGGCTTCCGCCACCGGGTCCACGTCGCCGGCCGCGTCGAGCTGGCTGGGCGAATAGACCATCGACGAACCGGTGGGACTGCCTTCATTGGTGTCGATGCGCTGGCCGCCGCTGGCGCCGAAGAACGAGTCGGGCTGCAGCCGGCTTTCCAGGAAGGAGCTGTCTACCTGGGTCGACTTCTTGCGCTGCTGGGCGCGATAAAAACCAAAACCCAGCAAAAGTGCCAGCACGCCGCCCACGGTGGCCGGCACGATCGGATTTTCGAGCAGATCGTCGAGCAGGCTGGTTTCGGGGGGCGGGGTCGCCGCGCGCGGCTTGGAGGCTGCCGCGGCCGCAGCCGTGGCGGCCACCGCCGCACTTGCAGGAGCTTGAGACGCGGGAGCCGGCGCGCTGGCGCCTGCAACCGCAGCGCTGGCGGGTGCGCTTGCTGCCGTGGCAGCTGCTACCGGTGGCGCTGCCGATGCTGCAGCCCCAGGCGCCGCGGCCGCAACGGGTGCGCTTGCCATGGCCGCCGCAGCAACCGCCGGAGCGGAAGCCGGTTTGGCGGCCGAGGCCGGGGCGGCCATCGGTGCGGCAACTGCGGAAGCCGTTACGGCGGGTTTGGCGGCCGAGGCCATGGCGGCGAGCGCGGACGCGGGCTTGGCAGCAGGGGCGGCGGCGACGGGCGCGGCAGTGGGAGCAGGCGCCGGCTTGGCCGCGCTGGCAGCTCCCACTGGCAGGCCCACGGCAGGTTTGCCGGCACTGGCGCCACCAGCCGGAGCGGTCGCCGTGCCGAGCCGGTTCAGGTCGCTGATGTTCTTGTTGAGTTCGGCGACCCGGGTTGCAGCGTCCTGCGCGGCGCGATCGCGGGCGATCTTGTCGGCGGCTGCCGTGCCTTGCACGGCGCCCTTGGAGAGGGTCAGCTTGTCGGGCGTGGCCGCAGCGGGCTTCTTTTCCTCGACTTGGGCTTGCACCTTGCCGGAGGACTTGCGGTCGGCCGCGCCGATCTGCGTGGTGGGCAGCCCTTCGGCCAGGCGGCGGCGAAACTCATTGAAGTCACGGCTTTGGGCGATGATGGTCTGGTTTGCGTCGGTCGACGGCACCAAGCCAACTTCTTCGCCCGTCGGCAGGTCCAGCACCGCGCCGGCCCGCAGCCGATTGACGTTGCCACCCACGAAAGCGTCGGGATTGGCCCGCAGCATCGCGACCAGCATCTGGTCGAGCGACACGCTGGGAGGTTTGTGCGCGGCGGCGATCTTGCCCGCTGTGTCACCGTTCTGTACCGTCACCTGCTTGCTGTCGCCAGACGCAGGCTTGGGCGCCGGGGCCGCCGGAGCCGGCGCGAGGCGCTGGCCGGCAGCGCGCCCGGAGGTCACTGGTGCCGCGGAAGGCGCGGCGCTCGTTCGGGGTTCCGTGGCCGCCGGTGCACGGGCCGGCGGAGCGGCCGGCGAGACCTGGGCGGCGACGGGAGGCGCCGACTGCCGCAGGGTCGGCGGGTCGAACAGCATCGTGTAGTCGCGCACGATGCGCCCGGAGGCCCAGTTGGCCTCGAGGATCAGGTCGATGAAGGGATCGTTGACGGGGCGCGTGCTGGTGAGTTGCAGGAAGTGGCGGCCGTCGGGCCGCCGCTGCAGCGTGATCTGGATGCCGGACAACGACGGGTTGAAATCGAAACCAGCGGCGCGAAAGGCTTCGGGAGAGGCGACAGCGGCACGCAGGCTCGCCACTTCTTCAGCGGTGATTTCGGGGATGTCGATGTCGGCGCGCAGCGGCTCGCCCAGTGCGGACTGGACCGTCACGCGACCCAAGGCGAGGGCATTGGCGTCCGATGCGGAAACACCTAGTAGCACGGCCGCGGCGATTGCCAGAGCGGTTGCGCGCCAATGCGGCTTCTCCATCGATTGTTGCTGGCCCATTGCTCGGTCTGCAGGCAATTTTTTTCTCATCATGCGAACAAACGCCTCGACGCTGAATTTGCTAAAAGGACCATAACATCAATGTCTTAGAGTGACAAGCTGAGACAGCTTTTAACTTCGGACGCGTCTCCCCGCAGGTTGCCCGGACAGGCCTTTGTTGTGATGCGACAACGGCCTGTAACCGAAGATTACAGGCCGTTGGAGCGTGAGCTGCCGGGGCGAATTATGCGTCAAGCAGAATGCGCAACATCCTGCGCAGCGGTTCGGCCGCGCCCCACAGCAATTGGTCGCCGATCGTGAAGGCGCCAAGGTACTCGGGGCCCATGGCGAGCTTGCGGATGCGGCCCACCGGAATACGCAGGGTGCCGGTGACGGCCACCGGCGTGAGGTCCTGCATCGTCGCTTCGCGGTTGTTGGGCACCACCTTGACCCAGGCGTTGTCATTCGCGATCAGTTGCTCGATGTCGGCCAACGGCACGTCCTTGCGCAGCTTGAAGGTGAGGGCTTGGCTGTGGCAGCGCATCGCCCCCACCCGCACGCAGAACCCGTCGACGGGCGTTGCCGGAGTGCCGAAGCCTTCGCCCTGACCGAGGATCTTGTTGGTTACAGCGCCGGCCTTCCATTCCTCGCGGCTCATGCCGTTGCCCAGGTCCTTGTCGATCCAGGGGATCAGCGAGCCGCCCAGCGGGACACCGAAGTTGGCGATGTCGTCGCCGGACAGCGCCTGCTGGCGCGCCAGCACCTTGCGGTCGATCTCCAGGATCGCCGACTTCGGGTCGTCCAGCAGCGAGCGCACTTCGGCGTTCAGCGTGCCGAACTGCGTCAGCAGCTCGCGCATGTGCTGCGCTCCGCCGCCGGATGCCGCCTGGTACGTCATGCTGCTCATCCATTCGACCAGGCCGGCCTTGTACAGCGCGCCGACGCCCATGAGCATGCAGCTGACGGTGCAGTTGCCGCCGATCCAGTTGCGGCCGCCCTTGCCCAGCGAGTTCTTGATCACCGGCATGTTGACCGGGTCCAGGATGATGACGGCGTCGTCTTTCATGCGCAGCGTCGAGGCGGCGTCGATCCAGTGGCCGTTCCAGCCGGCGGCGCGCAGTTTGGGGAAGACTTCGCTGGTGTAATCGCCGCCCTGGGCGGTGATGACGATGTCGCACTTCTTCAGCGCCTCGATGTCGAAGGCGTTCTTGAGCGTGGTTTCGTTCTTCGCCTGCGCCGGCGCCTTGCCCCCCGCGTTGGAGGTGGAGAAGAACAGCGGCTCGATCAGGGCGAAATCGCCCTCGGCCTGCATCCGGTCCATCAGGACCGAGCCCACCATGCCGCGCCAGCCGACCAGGCCGACCAGGGGTTGTTGTCCGTTCGAGAGTTTCATGTCATCGCCTTTTCAAAAGTTATCTGGAAACCTTTTGTTCCCCGGCTCGTCTGGCCGGGGAAGGGCGCGACGAACCGGAGCTGCTAGCCCTTGGTGGTCTTCTTGGTAATCGTCGACAGGGCGGCCACGACGGCGTCGCCCATTTCGCGGGTGCCGACTTTCTTCGTGCCATCCGACCAGATGTCCGCGGTGCGCAGGCCCGAGGCGAGCACGTCCTTCACCGCCGACTCGATACGGTCGGCGGCGCTGGCTTGGTTGAGTGAATAGCGAAGCATCATGGCGGCAGACAATATTGTAGCCAAAGGATTGGCGATTCCCTTGCCGGCGATGTCCGGGGCGCTTCCGTGGCTGGGTTCGTACAGGCCCTGGCTGGAAGCGTTCAGGCTGGCGGAGGGCAGCATCCCGATCGATCCGGTCAGCATGGCGGCCTCGTCCGAGAGGATGTCGCCGAACATGTTGCCCGTCACCACCACGTCGAACTTCTTGGGCGCCTTGACCAGTTGCATCGCCGCGTTGTCCACGTACATGTGATCGAGCTCCACGTCCGGGTACTGCTTGCCGATCTCGGTGACCACGTCCTTCCACAATTGGAAAGTCTCCAGCACGTTGGCCTTGTCCACGCTGGTGACGCGCTGGCTGCGCTTACGGGCCGCCTCGAATGCCACGTGAGCGATCCGTTCGATCTCGGGCCGAGAATAGCGCATGGTGTCGAAGGCTTCCTCGCTGCCCGGGAAGTGCCCGTCCACGGCGGTGCGGCGCCCGCGCGGCTGGCCGAAATAGATGTCGCCGGTGAGCTCGCGGATGATGAGGATGTCCAGGCCGGAGATCAGCTCCGGCTTCAGGCTGGACGCGCCCACCAGCTGCTCGTAGCAGATGGCCGGGCGGAAGTTGGCAAACAGGCCCAAGTTCTTGCGCAAGCCCAGGATCGCCTGCTCGGGCCGCAGCGGCCGATCGAGCTTGTCGTACTTCCAGTCACCGACGGCGCCGAACAGCACCGCATCGGCTTGCTTGGCCAGCTTCAGGGTGGCTTCGGGAAGCGGATGGCCATGGGCTTCGTAGGCGGCGCCGCCGACCAGGGCGCTCTCCATCTCGAACTTCAGGTCCAGCACATCGAGGACCTTCAAGGCCTCGGCGACGATTTCAGTGCCGATGCCGTCGCCCGGCAGAACTGCGATTTTCATTTTTTGGAATCTCAGGAATTGGGATGCTCAACCGACGAGCGTGTGGGCCAACCAGGGTTTCTGCGCCAGCCGCTGGGCCTCGAAGGCCTTGATCTTGTCGGACTGGCGCAAGGTCAGTCCGATGTCGTCGAAGCCATTGGTGAGGCAGAACTTGCGGAAAGGCTGGACTTCGAAGGCCAGCTCTTCGCCCTGGGGCTTGACGACGACCTGCCGCTCCAGGTCGATGGTGAGCTGGTAGCCCGGGAAGGCGAGCGCCTGGTCGAACAGCGCGGACACCTGCGATTCGGGCA
>JAQGMS010000121.1 GCA_028292245.1 Ramlibacter sp. | reverse complement strand
GCGACAGGCCCAGCAGGATCTGGCTGATGATGTTCTCGGGCTTCTCGCTGCGCGGGTTGTCGCTGGTGACGACCACGCGGTCGGCGTTTTTCTCGACCACCGCGGCCATCAGCGGGCGCTTGGTCGGGTCGCGGTCGCCGCCGCAGCCGAACACGCACCAGAGCTTCCCGCCGCGCTGCTGCGCGAGCGGCCGCAACGCCTGCAGCGCCTTGTCCAGGGCATCCGGTGTGTGCGCATAGTCCACCGCGACGACGGGCTTGCCGGCCTCCTGCAGCCGTTCCATCCGGCCGGGAACCGGCAGCAGGCTGCCGCAGGCCCGGACGGACTCGGCCAGCGGCACGCCCAACGCGCGCATCGCCGCGATGACGCCCAGCAGGTTCGAGACGTTGTACTGGCCGATCAGATGCGTCGCCAGTTGATGGCGCTCGGCGCCCTCCTGCACCGTGAAGCGCAGGCCTTGCTCGTCGTAGCCGATCTCCTGTGCGCAAAGCCGCGCCGGCTCCTGGCACGAGAACGTCCACAAGTCCAGTTCGCCGCCTTGCAGCGACTGCGACAGCGCCGCGCCCTTCTCGTCGTCCAGGTTGACGACCGCCGCCCGCAGGCCCGGCCAGCGGAACAGCTCCGCCTTGGCCTCCCAATAGGCTTGCATCGTCTCGTGGTAGTCCAGGTGGTCCTGAGAGAAATTGGTGAAGATCGCCACGCGGATGCGCGTGCCGTCCAGCCGGCGCTCGACGATGCCGACCGACGAAGCCTCGATCGCGCAGGCCTTGAGCCCGTCGTCCACGAAACGGCGGAACTGCCGCTGCAGCAGTACCGGGTCGGGCGTCGTCAGGCCGACGAACTCCACGTCGGGTGGCCGGCCCGTGCCGAGCGTGCCGATGATGCCGCACGGCATCTTCGCCTTGCCGCGCAGGTTCGACAGCGCCTGCGCCAGCCACCAGGCCGTCGATGTCTTGCCATTGGTGCCCGTCACCGCCAGCACCTCGAGATGCTCGGAGGGCTGCTCGAAATACGCGGCGGCGATCGGGCCGGTGGCCGCCTTGAGCCGGGTATAGGTGGAGATCGACTGCGCGTCGAAGCCGAACGCCTCCACCCCTTCGCGCTCGACCAGGCAGGCCGTCGCGCCTTGCGCCAGGGCCGGCAGCACGTGGTTGCGCCCATCGGTGGCCGCGCCCGGCCAGGCGATGAAACCGTCGCCCGCTTCGATCTTGCGGCTGTCGCAATGCAACGTGCCGGTGACGCGGCCGTGCAGCCACTTCGCGGCCTCGTGGGGGGTGTGGAGTTCGAGCATCAGAACGACTCCTCCACCGCGTCGATGACGATCTGCGGCTTGACGCTCATGTCGGGCTGGACGCCGAGCAGGCGCAGCGTCTGCTGCACGGTGGTGCTGAACACGGGCGCCGCGACGTCGCCGCCGAAGTACTTGCCGGCCGACGGCTCGTCCACCATCACCGCCACGATGATGCGCGGCTTGTCGATCGGCGCGATGCCGACGAACCAGGATCGGTACTTGTTGGTGACGTAGCCCTTGCCGACCTGCTTGTAGGCGGTGCCGGACTTGCCACCCACCGAATAGCCCAGCGTCTGCGCCTTCGGGCCGGTGCCGCCAGGGCCCGCGGCCATCTGCAGCATGGTGCGGACCTCGGCCACGGTCTTGGGCGAGAACACCCGGACGCCGACCGCGGGTTCGCTGCTCTTGAGCAACGTCGCCGGAATGATCTGGCCGTCGTGCGCGAACACCGTGTACGAGCGCGCCATCTGGAACAGCGACGCCGACAGTCCGTAGCCGTACGACATCGTCGCCTGCTCCACCGGCTTCCAGGTCTTGTACGGACGCAGCCGTCCGCTCACCGCGCCGGGGAAGGTGATCTGCGGCTTCTGGCCGAAACCGGCCTGCGTGAACAGCTCCCACATTTCGCGCGGCTGCATCTGCAGCGCGATCTTCAGCGTGCCGACGTTGCTGGATTTCTGGATCACTTCCTGCACCGTGAGCACACCGTGCGCATGCGAATCCGAAATCTTCATCCCACTCATCATCACGTAGCCGGGCGCGGTCTGGATCTGCGTTTGCGGCGTCACCAGGCCGTTCTCCAGCGCCAGCCCGATGGTGAAGGGCTTGATGGTGGAGCCGGGCTCGAACACGTCGGTGAGCGCGCGGTTGCGCAATTGTTCGCCCGAAAGGTTCTGCCGGCGATTCGGCGCATAGCTGGGATAGTTGGCCAGTGCCAGCACTTCGCCGGTGGCCGCGTCGAGCACCACGACGCTGCCGGCCTTGGCCTTGTTCTCCAGCACCGCGTCGCGCAGCTTCTGGTAGGCGAAGAACTGCACCTTGCTGTCGATCGACAGCTGCAGGTCGCGCCCGTCCACCGGCAACACCTGTTCGCCGACGTCTTCCACCACCCGGCCCAGCCGGTCCTTGATCACGTGCCGCATGCCGGCGCGGCCCGCCAATTGGCTTTCGAACGCGAGTTCCATGCCTTCCTGGCCCTTGTCCTCGACGTTGGTGAAGCCAACAACGTGCGCAGCCGCCTCGCCCTCGGGATACTGCCGCTTGTATTCCTTGCGCTGGTAGATGCCCTTGATGTTCAACGCGGCCACCTGCTGCGCCACCGGCTCGTCGAGTTGGCGCTTCAACCAGACGAACGTCTTGTCCTCGTCCTCGAGTTTCTTGTCGAGGTCGGCCAGCGGCATCTCGAGCAGCTTGGCCAGTTGCCCCAGCTTGGCGCGATCGCGCTCCACGTCCTCGGGGATGGCCCAGATGCTGGGCGCCGGCACGCTGGACGCCAGCAGCAGGCCGTTGCGGTCGAGGATGCGGCCGCGGTTGGCGGGCAGTTCCAGCGTGCGGGCAAAGCGCACCTCGCCCTGCTTCTGGAAGAAGTCGTTGGCGAACACCTGGACCCAGGCGGCACGCCCGGCCAGCACCACGAAGCCCAGCGCGATGGCCGCGACGATGAATTTGCTGCGCCAGACCGGCGTCTTGCTCGCGAGCAAGGGGCTGGAGGTGTAGGCCACGCTGCGGCTCATTGGGCCCCCGAGGCCGGCGCTGAAGCCGACGCCTTCGATGTGACGTACTGCGTGATCGCCGGCGAGGCGCCACGCATCTGCAATTGCTCCTTGGCCAATTTCTCCACCCGCAGCGGCGTCGCCTGTGCGCGCTTTTCCACCTGCAGGCGCTCGTGTTCGAGTTCGAGCTTGCGCGCGTCGCCCGCCGCCTTGTCGATCTCCGCGAACAGGCGGCGCGATTCATATTGCGTGCGCACCAGGTACAGCGCGCTGGCCAGCACCGCGATCAACAGGACGAGGTTCAGCCGTGTCATGCGTCCGTCCTTTCCGCCACCCGCATGATGGCGCTGCGCGAACGGGGATTGGCCGCGACCTCTTCGGCCGAGGGCTTGACGCGTCCCAGCGCCTTGAGCTTCATCGCCTTGGGCGCCGCGAACGGCGCGCGGCGGTCGAACACCTCCTTGGAGTGCTGCGCGATGAACTGCTTGACGATGCGGTCTTCCAGCGAGTGAAAGCTGATCACCACGAGCCGGCCTTGGGGTTGCAGGATGTCCAAGCTGGCCCCTAGCGCCTGTTGCAGCTCTTCAAGCTCGGCGTTGATGAAAATCCGAAGAGCCTGAAATGTGCGCGTTGCAGGGTCCTGGCCCGGCTCGCGGGTTTTGACCG
>JAQGMS010000107.1 GCA_028292245.1 Ramlibacter sp. | reverse complement strand
GCGTGCTTGGCGCCGGCGAAGGCGGCGAAGTTGGCGGCGCCGCGCAGGCCCGCGGTGGCGCCGGTAAAGAGGATGGTGCCGCGTTCGCGCACAACCATGCGCCGCGCCACTTCGCGCCCGGCGAGGAAGCCGGAGAGGCAGGCCATCTCCCAGATCTTGAAATACTTGCGCGCGGTCTCGTCGAGGATGCTGCTGGGAACGTTGGCGCCGATGTTGAACACCAGCACTTCGATCGGGCCGATGGACGACTCGATCTGCTCGACCAGCGCGACCACCTCTTCTTCCTTGCGGGCGTCGGTCGGGAAACCGTGGGCCGTGCCGCCGTCGGCCCGGATCTGCTCGAGCAGCGGCTGCAATTTGTCCAGGCTGCGCCGCGTCGCGCAGACGGTGTAGCCGCCCTTTGCGAAGCGGCGGGCCACAGCCCCGCCGGTGGCGTCGCCGGCGCCGACGATCAATGCAACGGGGTTGGGCATATCTATTCCTTGTAGTAGACGACCTGGTGCGTCGTCACCAGCAACTCGCCGGCCTCGTTCCACAACTGCGCCGTCTGGTCGAAGTAGCCGTCGCGAAACGCCTGGGCCTGCGCCTGGCCGAGCAGGTAGCCGGTGCCGGTGGCCTGCAACTGCGCCTGGCTGCAATGGAAGTAGACCGTCATCGACACGGTGCCGATCGGCGTCATGGTCGCACGGCGGCGCCAGATGCGGGGGAAGAACACGTCGGACAGCGCGGTGAGCGAAGCGAAGTCCAGCGGCCGCGCCGGGTTGTCGCGCACCCAGAGTTGCGTGATGCTGTCCTGCGTGTCCGCGCCGTCCCAGGCCGGCGGGAAGCCGCCGTCGATGAAGCGGATGTCGTACCGGTTGAACCACTCGACACTGCCCTTGCGGCCGGGAGCGGCCACGTCGCGCGGGCGCGGTACATCGGGCATCGGCACTTCCGTCGCGCCCCAGGTATCGCGCCGCAATGCAGTGACCGCGGTGGCTGTCGCCACGGTCTGCTCGCCCTGGCGCGTCTCGACGATCCAGTGCTGCGTGGAACGGTTCGTGCGCACCGGCCGGGCGTACACCAGGAACGGACCGTCCGCCAGCGCCGCGGCGAAGTTGACCGTGAAGGCCACCGGCTCGCCCTGCCGGCCCGGATGCTGCAACACCGCGTTCAGCGCCTGCGCCGCCGTCGCGCCGCCGAACGGGCCGATCATGTTCGCGTAGGCCGGGCTGGTGTGGCCCTGCCACACGCCATCGCCCTGCGGCGCCAACGCGATCGCGACATCGAAGGCGTGCGGGCTCATCACACCCGCTCGAAGATACCGGCCGCGCCCTGCCCCATGCCGACGCACATGGTGACCATGCCGTACTTGAGGTTCTTGCGCTGCAAGGCATGCACGACTGTCGCCGATCGGATGGCGCCGGTGGCGCCCAGCGGATGGCCCAAGGCGATCGCGCCACCCATCGGGTTGACCTTGCTCGCATCGAGGCCCAGCGTGTTGATCACCGCCAGCGATTGCGCGGCGAAAGCTTCGTTCAGCTCGATCCAGTCGATGTCGTCCTGCTTCAGTCCGGCGTAGCGCAACGCGGCGGGGATCGCCTCGATCGGGCCGATGCCCATGATGTGCGGCGGCACGCCGCGGCTGGCGTAGCTGACGAAGCGGGCCAGCGGCTTCAGCCCGAAGCGCTTGACGGCGGTTTCGCTGGCCAGGACCAGCACACCCGCGCCGTCGGAAGTCTGCGAGCTGTTGCCGGCGGTGACCGAGCCGCGTGCCGCGAACACGGTCCGCAGTTTCGCGAGGCCTTCGACGGTGGTGTCCGGGCGGGCGCCTTCGTCGAGGTTGACGGTGCGCGTCTGGATGGCGACTTCGGCCGAGCCAAGGTCTACCGAGCGCTCGGACACTTCGACCGGCGTGATCTCGTTGGCGAACTCGCCGGCCTTCATCGCGGCGATGGCTTTCATGTGCGAGCGATAGGCGAACTCGTCCTGCGCGGCGCGCGAGACTTTCCACTGCTGCGCCACTTTCTCGGCTGTCAGGCCCATGCCGTAGGCGATGCCGTAGCTTTCGATGTCGTCGGGGTTGGAAAAGATCGTGGGCGACAGCGAAGGCGAGTTGCCCATCATCGGCACCATGCTCATGCTCTCGGTGCCGGCGGCGATCATCACGTCGGCCTCGCCGACGCGGATGCGGTCCGCGGCCATCTGCACGGCCGACAGCCCCGAGGCGCAGAAGCGGTTCACGGTGATGCCGCCCACGCTCTTGGGCAGGCCCGCCAGCACCGCGCCGATGCGAGCGACGTTCAATCCCTGTTGCGCTTCGGGAATCGCGCAGCCGCAGATCACGTCTTCGATCGCGTGGGGATCGAGCCCCGGCACCTGCGCCAGCGCGGCACGCAGCGTGGTGGCCAGCAGGTCGTCAGGCCGCGTGTTGCGGAAGAACCCGCGATGCGAGCGCCCGATCGGCGTGCGGGTCGCGGCGACGATATAGGCTTCTTGGATTTGTTTCATGGGGTGCTCCTGGGATGTTCACTCCTTCCCCCTTCGGGGGAAGGTTGGGATGGGGGCAGATTGCAGGCTTGCAACTTCGCTGCAACCACGGTCAACAGCCCATCAAGATTGAGAAATGGCTCGTTCGAGGCAAACCGAAGCACTACGAAGCCCTGGGCGCGAAAGAATTGATCTCTGCGCTCGTCATAGTCGCCTTGGTCCGCATGCTGCGAACCATCCAGCTCGACGATTACCTTGGGATCGAGGCAGGCGAAATCGGCGACGTAGTTTCCCAGTGGATGCTGGCGACGAAAC
>JAQGMS010000456.1 GCA_028292245.1 Ramlibacter sp. | reverse complement strand
GAGCGCCGCCACCGCATTCTGTTCGACCAGCAGCACCGAAAGCCCTTCCTCGCGGTTGATGCGGCTGATGATCTGGAAGATTTCCGCCACCAGAAACGGTGCCAGCCCGAGACTCGGCTCATCGAGCATCAGCAGTTTCGGTTGCGTCATCAGGGCGCGTCCGATCGCCAGCATCTGTTGCTCGCCGCCCGAAAGATAACCTGCGGCGCTGGCGCGGCGTTCGTGCAGCCGCGGAAAATAGCTGTAAACCATCTCCTTGTTGCGGGCCATGTCGTGACGGCTGCGTATCGCCGAGGCCGCAACCAGGTTCTCGTCGGGGGTAAGATGTTCGAACACCCGTCGTCCCTCGAGCACGTGGGCGACGCCGAGTTCGACCCGTTGTTGCGGCGACAAAGGGCCGATGTTGCGGTCGTTAAACTGAACTTCGCCACGGCGAACCTCGCCGCGTTCGGCGACCAGCAACCCGCTGATCGCTTTCAGCGTGGTGCTCTTGCCGGCGCCGTTGGCGCCCAGCAGCGCCACCATGCCGCCCTGGGGAACATCGAGTGACACGCCCTTGATGGCCAGCGACACGTAGTCGTAGACGACCTCGATATTGTTGAGCGAAAGCACCTTGGCGGCAGTCGGGGTTGGGCTCGATGCGCTCATGATGGCCCTATTTCTTCACATAGCCGAACGGCCAGACCAGCAGATAGTCGCGTACGTTCTTGTAGATCTTGCCGAGCCCCAATGGTTCGACCAGCAGGAAGCCGATGATCAACGCGCCATACAAGGCTTGCGGCAGATGCGCCAAAGTCTCGATGCTGAGCGAAAAGCCGAAGCGGACCGCGGCCCACGAGATCAGGCTGTTCATCGCGCCCGGCATCAGCAGGATGAAAGCGGCGCCGAAATAGCTGCCGATGATGCTGCCGAGCCCGCCGACGATCACCATCGCCAGCGCCTGGATCGAAACGTCGACCGAAAACTGCTCGGGCGTGACGGCATGGTAGAACGTGCCGATCAAAATGGCGCCGGTCACGCCGCCGATGAACGAGGATGTCGCAAAGGCGACCAGCTTGAAATAGAAGCTGTTGACGCCGATCACGGCTGCTGCGAAGTCCTTTTCCCGGACCGCGACCAAGGCACGGCCGAGCGCGGTGCGTCGCAGGTTGAGCATGAACGAGGTCACCAGAATGCACCACACCAGCGCCACGTAATAGAGCCCGGCGTCCGAGGTGATCGGCTGGCCCAGCAGGCGGATATCCGGCGCCTGTAGCGTGGCCTGCGTACCGCCGCTGATCGCCGGGACATGCGAGATGGTCCAGTCCATCACGAACTGCAAGGCGAGGGTGCTCAGCGCCAGATACAGTCCCTTAACGCGCAGCGCGGCGAACGCAAAGCCGATGCCGATAATCGAAGCAGTCGCGCCGCCGACCACGATCGCGATTTCCCAGGGAATGCCCGCTTTGTTGGCGTGAACCGTCGCATAGGCGCCGATGCCCATCACGGCGGCATAGCCGAGATGAAACTGCCCGGCCCAGCCCAGAATGACATTGAGCCCGAGGGCGCCGGCGGTCCACACCAGCCAGGGCAACAGATAGCTGCTGAGATAAAGCGAATTCACAACGAACGGGGCGACAAAGCCGAGCACCAGCAGGATGCCGATCATCCAGCGGTCCGCCGAGATCGGAAACAGGGCGCGGTCGGCGGAATAGTTGGTATGGAAGATGCCGGCTTGCCTGAACAACATCGGCTTAGATCCTCTCGATGTCGTGGCGGCCGAACAGGCCGTGCGGGCGAAGCATAATGGTGAGGATCAGCATCGCGGCATCGACCAGATCGCGGCTGGCGCCGCCCAGCAACGGATCGAGGAAGCTGCCGGCCACGCCTTCGACGATGCCGAGCAGGAGGCCTGCGAGAACCGCGCCGCCGATGCTGTCCAATCCGCCGAGAACGGCGACCGTCACACCCTTGAGCAGCAATTGCGCCAGCGACTGGTCGACGCCTTGCACCGAGGCCCACAGCACGCCGGCGATCGTCGCCACCACCGCCGACATCGCCCACGATAGTGCCACGCCGCGCTCGACGGAGATGCCGACCGACCACGCCGCGGTGTAGTCATCCGAGATCGCGCTCAGGACCACGCCCATCCGGGTCCGGAAGAACAAAGAAAACACGCCGAACATCACGACGGCGACGGCGGCGCCGACCGCATAGGCGCGGTTGATCAGGAGCGGGCCCAGGAACAGCGGATCGTCGCTGATGCCGATCGGCATCGGCCGTCCGGTGCCGCCCCAAATGGTCATCGAGCCGGCCCGCAGCAGGATCTCCAGCCCGAGCGTCATCATCAGGATCATGACGATCGGCCGGCCGGCCAACCGGCGAAGCGCGACCCGCTCGATGCCGATGCCGACGCCGAACATCGTGACAACACCCAGGATGATTGCCAGCCAGATCGGCGCGCCGAACTTGCTCGCATAGGCGAGCACGATGTAGGCGCCGAGCATCGTCATCGATCCCTGTGCCAGGTTGGGGACCGACGACGACTTGTAGATCAGCACGATCCCCATCGCGACTAGCGAATACATCAAGCCAACCAGGCTGCCGTTCGCGGCCGACTCGGCCAGTAGTGCCCAATCCATCGTCAGGCCTCCTGCACCGAGAGCGTGCGTTCGATGACGCCGACTTCGCCCGACTCGTAGCTGACCTGCGCCTTCATCAGCACGCTGCTCTTTCGATCGTAGATCGCGTCGATGATCGGCTTGTAGCGTTCCTCGACGACATTGCGACGAATCTTGCGGGTTCGCGTGACTTCGCCGTCATCGGGGTCGAATTCCTTGTGCAGGCAGACGAACTGCCGAAGCTGCAATCCATCCAGCAGCGTGCTGTTGACGTGCCGGACGGCCGACGCGACCAGTTCGATCACCTGTGGCTTTTGCGACAGGTCCGCGTAAGACATGTACGAAATTCCGCGCAACTCGGCCCAGAGTCCGACTGCGTCCTTGTCGATGCAGATCAGGGCCGCCAGCGTATCGCGACCGCTCCCGAGTACTGCGGCATCCTTGATGTAAGGGCTGAACTTCAGGCGGTTCTCGATATAGTTCGGGATGTATCGCTCGCCCTTGGCGGTATGCACGACGTCGGACAAGCGCCCCAGAACGACGAGATGCCCGTCCGGCTCGACATAGCCGGCGTCGCCGGTATGCAGCCAGCCGTCCTCGAGGCTCTCGCGCGTCGCCTGTTCCTGCTTGAAATAGCCGCTGAACACGCTGCCGGAGCGGATCATGATCTCACCGGCCTCGCTGATCCTGACGTCGACGCCCGGCAGCGGACGTCCCACTGTATGCAACCGGACCTCGTCCAGCCCCTGGATCGCATTATAGGCGCTGCTTTCGGTCTGGCCGTAAAGCTGGCGCAGCTTGATCCCGAGCGCCCGGTAGAACACGAACGTGTCTTCGCCCATGGCTTCGCCGCCAGTGAAGGCGCCGCGCAGCCGGGTGAGACCGAACTGATCCTTGATCGGCCCGGAAACCAGTAACTCGCACAACGGGGCGAGCAACCTCTGCTTCAGCGTCGGTTCCTTGCCGTCTAGCTTGCGCTTCTCTGCCGAGATGGCGGACGCCATCAGCGCGTCGTACGTGCGCCGCTTGAGCCACGAGGAATCCTCGACGAGCACCTGGATGGTGGTGAGCAGGTTGTCCCAACTGCGCGGTGCGGCGAGATAGAAGGTCGGCGCGATCTCGCGCAGGTTCTGCAGGACGGTTTCCTGCCGCTCCGGAATGTTGATGGTAAAGTGCAGGGCGATGCCGGCACCCATCGTCACCGCGAAGTCGCCGATCCAGGCCATGGGCAGATAAGCCAGGAGGGTTTCGCCGAAATCGAACGCCTTGCCCTGATAGGCGTTCCGGACGCCGGACAACAAGTTTCGATGCGACAGCACGACGCCTTTCGGTTTGCCTGTGCTGCCGGACGAGTGCACGAACACGGCGGGGTCATCTGGGCCGGCACGGGCGACCAGTTCCGCCTGCGTGTCGCCGCCGGTCGCAAGGCGCTCAGCGCCCTTTGCTTGAACTGCTTCCCAGGACGTCAGGCCCGGATTGGAATAGGAGGCGAGGCCCCGCGGATCGTCGAAGACGATGTGATCGATGGCGGAGCCTTGTTCGCGCAGGTCCAGCGTCTTGTCGACCTGTTCTTGGTCTTCCGCGAGCACGAACCGAGCCCCGGCTTCATGGACGAAATGCCTGATCTCGTCGAGCGTGGCATCCGGATAGGCCGGCATCGCGTAACCGCCCAGCGCGCCCGCAGCCAGCATGCCTGCATAGAGGCGCGGGCGGTTGTCGCCGAGCACCAGCATGACTTCGCCTGGCTTGAAACCGAGCGTATCGAGTCCGGCGGCACAGCGCAGCACGATGTCGCGAAACTCGCGCCAGGTCGTTTCCTGCCAGATACCGTTGCTTTTTTCCCGCATCGCGACCCGGTTGGGAAATGCTTCGGCGTTGCGCGCGAGCACGCGGATCAGCGTGGTATCGGTTTCGAAATTCCAGGCCGAGGTCTGGTCAGCGCGCGGCATGAGCGCCCCCGATATAGGCCTCGACCACCCGCGGGTCGGCGATGACGTCGGCCGGAATGCCGCTGCCGATCATCGCGCCGTAATTCAGTGCCAGCATGCGATCGCAAATGCCGGAGATGACGACCATATGATGTTCGATCAGCAGCACGGTGACACCGCGCTCGTCGCGCGCATCGAGGATAAAACGTGCCATGTATTCCTTTTCTTCCTGGTTCATGCCGGCCATCGGCTCATCGAGAATCAGGAAGCTTGGTTCGGCGGCCAGCGCACGCGCCAACTCGACCCGTTTCTTGAGACCGATCGGAATCCCGTCGACCAGTTCGTCACGAACGCCCTCGAGTTGCAGGAAATCGATCACGTCCTCGACCGCGGCGCGGTTCGCCGTTTCGTCCTGACGGGCAAGCCACCAATACAGCGCGGTGCGCGCTACTCCCGGCTTCATGTGGATGTGGCGGCCGAGAAGAATGTTGTC
>JAQGMS010000212.1 GCA_028292245.1 Ramlibacter sp. | reverse complement strand
AGGATCACGGCGGCGGCAACCACCGGGCCCGCCAGCGGGCCGCGCCCGGCTTCATCGACGCCGGCCATCAGGCCGATCGGGTCCCAATCGAGGCGGTGCTGCTCAACTTTGGAGGACTTTTTCGATTGCATCGGTCGCCAGTGTGGCCGTATCGCGCTGCAGCGTGGCATGCAGCGCCCTGAATTTCTCTTGTACGGCCGCCATTCTGGCAGGGGAACCCAGCCAATCCAAGAGCGCCGCAGCAAGCGCCTCGGGATTCGCGTCCTGCTGCATCAACTCTGGTACGGCAAATTCGCCGCACAGGATGTTGGGCAGGCCGAGCCAGGGCTGCAGCTGGCGGGGTTTCATGATCCGGTAAGTCAGCCAGTTCACTGCGTACGAGATGACCATCGGCCGCTTGAAGAGCGCCGCTTCCAATGTGGCCGTGCCGCTGGCGACCAATGCCAGGTCGCAGGCCGCCAGCACGGCGTGGGATTGGCCATCGACGATCTTCAGGTCCGCCAGGCCGGCGGCGCGCGCCGCCTCCTCG
The DNA here is from genome assembly GCA_028292245.1 of Ramlibacter sp. Taxonomy (GTDB): domain Bacteria; phylum Pseudomonadota; class Gammaproteobacteria; order Burkholderiales; family Burkholderiaceae_C; genus Ramlibacter. The sequence continues at coordinate 11,947 of JAQGMS010000212.1, read as the reverse complement.
ATCGCGGCGCGGCGCGCGGGAAGCGCGGGGACGACCAGCGCGATGTCGGGCCTGGCCTTGCGAACGCGTTGCGCGGCTTCGAAAAATCGAAGCGCAAGGTGGCCGATCTCCGACCGCCGGCTGCCCGGCAGGATGGCCAGCATTTCACCCTCTACCGGCAGGCCCAGCACGCGCCGCGCGGCGGCACGGTCCGGCTCCATCGGGATCACGCTGGCAAGCGGATGGCCGACGTAGGTCGAGGCGATGCCGTGCCTGGCCAGCAGCTCGGGCTCGAAAGGGAAAATGCACAGGACGTGGTCCGCACTGCGCCTGATCTTTTCCACACGTCCGGCGCGCCAGGCCCAGATCGAGGGGCAGACGAAGTGCACGGTCTTGATGCCACCGGCTTTCAGCGCCGCTTCCAGGTCGAGGTTGAAATCGGGCGCGTCGACACCGATGAACACGGAGGGACGCTCGCGAAGCAGGCGTTGCCTGAGCTGGCTGCGGATGCCGACCAGTTCGCGATAGTGCCGCAGCACCTCGACATAGCCGCTGACCGCCAGCTTTTCGCTCGGCCACCAGGTTTCGAAACCCCGGCTCGCCATCTGCGGCCCTCCGATCCCGCCGGCATGCAACTGCGGCCAGCGCCGCCGCATGCCGTCCAGCAGCAGCCCGGCCAGCAAGTCGCCGGACGCCTCGCCCGCGACCATGGCGAAACTCGGCTCGCTCATTGCGCGGTCAGCGCGCGATACCGCGCGTCGCCGCAGCCAGGAAGCCGCTCATCAGGGCGACATCCTGCGCGGCTTCGGGAATTTCCCCGGCGAGGGCGTCGATCGCGGCGCGCGCATCCTCGAGCGTCCTTCCTTCGCGATACAGCAGGCGATGCATCTGCCTGGCGGCCTTGACGCGCACCTCGTTGAAGTCGCGGCGGCGCAGGCCGATGGCGTTGACGCCGCGCACCGCCAGCGGATTGCCGTCCACCAGCATGTACGGGGGCACGTCCTGCGACACCGCGCTGGCGAAACCCACCATCGCATGGGCTCCCACCTTGACGAACTGGTGGATGCCGCTCAAGCCGCCGACGGTCACCCAGTCGCCCAGCTCCACATGACCGCCCAGCGTCGTGTTGTTGGCCAGCGTGGTGCGGTTGCCGATCTGGCAATCGTGCGCGATGTGGGTGTACGCCATGATCCAGTTGTCGTCGCCGATGCGCGTGACGCCGCCGCCGCCGGGCGAACCGATGTTGAAAGTGACGAACTCGCGCACGTTGTTGCGGTCCCCGATCACCAGCTCGCAAGGCTCGCCCGCATACTTCTTGTCCTGGGGAATGGCGCCGAGCGAGGCGAACTGGAAGATCCGGTTGTCCCGGCCGATGGAGGTGTGGCCCTCGATCACGCAATGCGGGCCCACCGTGGTACCCGCGCCAATCGTCACATGCGGGCCGATGACGGTGTAGGGGCCGACCGATACCGAACCGTCGATGCGCGCTTGCGGATCGACGATGGCAGTGGGATGGATCTGCGTCACCGCCCCGCTCGCTAACTGACAGTGCGCATGGTGCACATCAGCTCGGCCTCGCAGGCGATGTCGTCGCCCACCCGCGCCACGCCCTTGAACTTGTAGATGCCGGCCCTGGAGCGCTCCAGGGACACGTCCATCACCAGTTGGTCGCCCGGCTCGACCGGCCGCTTGAAGCGCGCACCGTCGATGCCCGCGAAATAGATGACGGACTTGCTGTCCGGCCCCGCGCCGGCCCCGGCGAACGAAAGCAGGGCCGCGGTCTGGGCCATCGCTTCGAGCATCAGCACGCCCGGCATGACCGGCCGGTGCGGAAAATGGCCGACAAAAAACGGCTCGTTGATCGTCACGTTCTTCAGCGCCTTGATGCGCTTGCCGGGCTCGAGCTCGAGCACCCGGTCCACCAGCAGGATCGGGTAGCGATGCGGCAGCTTCTTGAGGATTTCGTGGATGTCCATCATGTGTCGGTTCTCTTCTCCAGCGCCTTGACGCGTTCGCGCAGCTTGTGCAGCTGCTTGAGCGTCGCCGCGTTCTTTTCCCAGACCGCATTGTCGTCGATGGGAAAGATGCCGCTGTACAAGCCCGGCTTGAGGATGGAGCGCGACACGAACGAGCCGGCCGAAATGTTCACGTGGTCCGCCAGCGTGAGATGGCCCAGGATCATGGCCGCGCCGCCGATGGTGCAGTGGGCGCCGATGACCGCGCTGCCCGCGATGCCCGCGCAACCGGCGATCGCCGTGTTGCGGCCGATGCGCACGTTGTGGCCGACCTGGATCAGGTTGTCGAGCTTGACGCCGTCCTCGATCACCGTGTCGGCCAGGGCCCCCCGGTCGATGCAGGTGTTGGCCCCGATCTCGACGTCGTTGCCGATCCGCACGGCGCCCAATTGCTCGATCTTCTCCCAGGCACCCTCGTTGGGCGCGAAGCCGAAGCCATCGGCCCCGACAACGGCGCCCGAATGGACGATGCAGCGCTCGCCGATCACGCAGTCCTCGCCCACGGTGACCCGGGCCTTGAGCACCGTGCCCGCGCCGATGCGCGCGCCCCGCTCCACCACGCAGAGCGCTCCTATCCGGGCGCTGGGATCGACCACAGCATCCGGGTCGACCACCGCGCTGGGATGGATCGCCGGGCCTGGCGCGGCGCCGAGCTGCCTTTTCCAAAGCTGGGTCACCCGCGCGAAATAGAGGTAAGGCTGGTCGACGACGATGCAGTCGCCCCGAGCCAGGGCCGCGTCCCGCTGCGCCGGTGCCACGATGACGCAGCCGGCGCGCGAACCGGCCAGCTGCGGCGTGTACTTGGGGTTGCTGAGGAAGCTCAGCTGCAGAGGTGTGGCGGATTCGAGTGGTGCCAGGCCTTCGATGGCTCGCTGCGCATCGCCGCAAAGCTCTCCGCCGAGCGCTTCAACGATGGCGCCTAGGCGGAGCACATCGAGGCGGGGGCCACCGCGGAACCGGCTTCGCCGGGCCGCTGGTGGCGCCCCCTTGAGGGGGAGAGGGCAACGCCCGAGGGGGCATCGCCGAAGGCGCTTCGGGGGGGGGCTTTCATTTCGCCGCGTTGAGCGCCTTGATCACCTTGTCGGTGATGTCGTGCTTCGGGTTGATGTAGACCGCTTCCTGCAGAACGACGTCGTATTTTTCCGCTTCGGCGACCTGCTTGACCACGCGGTTGGCGCGCTCGAGCACCTGCTGCAATTCCTCGTTCTTGCGCGCGTTCAGGTCTTCCTGGAATTCACGCCGCTTGCGCTGGAAATCGCGGTCCTGGTCCTGCAGCTGCTTCTGGCGCTGCGCGCGCTGGCTTTCCGACAGCGTGGGCGCCTCGCGCTCGAACTTGTCGGAAGCGCTCTTGAGCGTGTTGCCCAGGTCGTTGAGCTCTTTCTCGCGCTTGCTGAATTCCTGCTCCAGCTTGGCCTGCGCCGCCTTGGCCGTGTTGGCCTCGCGAAAAATCCGGTCGGTGTTGACGAAGCCGACCCGGAATTCCTCGGCCTGGGCCTGGGCGCCAATGGCCAACGCGCCGAGAAGAATCACCAGGCAATGACGGAAGAGATGCTTCATTAGAACGACGTTCCGATCTGGAATTGCAATCTCTGGATTCTATCGCCAGCGAACTTGCGGATGGGATGGGCCGCCGCCAGCCGCAGCGGCCCCATCGGAGAGATCCACGAGAGGCCCACGCCCACCGAGGAGCGCAGTTCGCCCAGGCGGAACTTTTCCTCTTCGCCATAGACGTTGCCGGCGTCGAAAAAGCCGAACATACGCAAGCTGCGGTCATTGCCGGCACCGGGGAACGGCGTGATGATTTCAGCGTTCATCGTGATCTTCTTGGGCCCGCCAATGGTCGAGCCGGTCACGTCCTTGGGGCCCAGCGTGCCCTGGTCGAACCCGCGCACCGACCCCAGGCCGCCCGAATAGAAATTCTTGAACACCGGGTAGGGGCGGTCGCCCAGGCCCTTGCCGTAGCCCAGTTCCCCGTTGAAGGCCAATGTGAACTGCTTGTTGAGCGCGAAGTACTGCTGGAACTGGTAGTTGCTTCGCAGGTAACGCGCGTCGCCGAAAACACCGACTTCGCCGGCAACGCGCTGGTAGCGCCCGCGGGTCGGCGCGATGGCGCTGTCGCGGTCGTCGCGCGCCCAGCCGATCGACAGCGGCATCGCGGTGCTGGTATAGCCGAAGCGCTCGGCGTAACGCAGGTACGCGGCCGGGATGTTGGTGCCGGGCTTGATCTGCGTGCGTTCCACGGCGCCGCCGAAAAACACCGTGTCGACTTCGCTGAACGGCACACCGAAGCGCAGGCCGGCGCCGGTCGTGGCGAGTTCGTAGTTGCCGCCCTGGTCCTCGTAAGGCCTCGACGAGCGGTGGTACAGGTCGATCGAGCGCGAAACGCCGTCCGGCGTGAAATATGGATTGACCGAGCTGAAGGCGATGGTGCGGTTGTACTTGCTGGTGTTGACTTCGACGCCCAGGTAGTTGCCGGTGCCGAAGGCGTTTTCCTGCTTGATGGAAAACGACAGTGCCAGTTTTTCCGCGCTGGAAAAGCCCGCGCCCAGCTGCAAGCTGCCGGTGGGTTTTTCGACCACGCTGATGTTCAGGTCGACCTGGTCGGGCGCGCCGGGCACGTCGCTGGTTTCGACGTTCACTTCCTTGAAATAGCCGAGGCGGTCGATGCGGTCGCGAGAGAGCTTGATCTTGTCGGCGTCGTACCAGGAGGATTCGAACTGGCGGAACTCGCGGCGAATCACTTCGTCGCGCGTGCGGTTGTTGCCGCCGACGTTGATGCGCCGCACATAGGCGCGCCGCGAAGGCTCCGCGACCAGCACGAACGCCACCCTGCCGTTGGGGCGGTCGATCTCCGGGCGCGCCTCCACATTGGCGAAGGCATAGCCGAAGTTGCCGAAGTAGTCATTGAAGGCCTTGGTCGTCTCGGCCACCTTGTCGGCGTTGTAAGGCTCGCCGGGAATGATCGTGACGAGCGACTTGAATTCTTCTTCCTTGCCCAGGTAATTGCCTTCGAGCCGGACGGCCGACACGGCGTAGCGCTCGCCCTCGGTCACGTTCACCGTGATCGTGATGTCCTGCTTGTTGGGCGAGATCGCAACCTGGGTGGATTCGATGCGGAACTCGAGATAGCCGCGGCTCAGGTAGTAGGAACGCAGCGCTTCCAGGTCGGCATTGAGCTTGGCGCGTGAGTAGCGGTCGGACTTGGTGTACCAGGACAGGAAGCCGCCGGTGTCCAGGTCGAACAGGCCCTTCAACGTCGACTCGCCGAAAGCCTTGTTGCCGACGACGCGGATTTCCTTGATGCGGGCCGGTTCGCCTTCGGTGACGGTGAACGTGAGGTTCACGCGGTTGCGCTCGATCGGCGTCACGGTCGTGACCACCTCGGCGCCGTACAGGCTCTTGTTGATGTACTGGCGCTTGAGCTCCTGTTCGGCCCGGTCGGCCAGGCTCTGGTCGTAGGGACGCCCTTCGGTCAGGCCGATTTCGCGCAGGGCCTTCTTCAGCACGTCCTTGTCGAATTCCCGGGAGCCGACGAAATCGACGTCGGCCACCGTGGGACGTTCCTCGACGATGACCACCAGCACGTCGCCGCTGACTTCCAGCCTCACGTCCTTGAACAGGCCCAGCCCGAACAGCGCCCGGATCGCGGCGGATCCCTTTTCATCGTTGTACTGCTCGCCGATGCGAAAGGGCAGCGAGGCGAAGATGGTGCCCGGCTCGACGCGCTGCAATCCTTCCACGCGGATGTCGCGCACGGTGAACGGGTCTACCGCCCACGCATTGGCCACGAATGCCATAGCCACCATCGCCGAAACCGTACGCACGCGAAAGCGCTTTATTTGTTTTTTCATGAATCAAGGCTGGCCCCGCAACGCCAGGGGGCGAAAGCAGGCAGCAGCCACAAAAGGTTAACCAAAGAGACGGGTGAAGTCGTTGAAAAGTGCGATCGACATCATGACCAGCAGAACCGCCACCCCGCCGCGCTGCAGGCGCTCCATCCACGCGTCGGAGACGCCCTTGCCCGTCACAGCCTCCCAAAGATAATACATCAGGTGCCCACCGTCCAAGACCGGCAACGGCAGCAGGTTCAGCACGCCCAGGCTCACGCTGATCAACGCCAGGAACACCAGGTATTGGGTCAGGCCGAGGCTGGCCGACTTGCCGGCGTAGTCGGCAATCGTCAGCGGCCCGCTGAGGTTCTTGAGCGACGCTTCGCCGATCACCATTCGCCCCAGCATGCGAAGCGTGAGGACCGAGACTTCCCAGGTGCGCTCGGCGCCTTTCCACAGGCCGTCCAACGGGCCATAGCGAACGGTGATGAATTCGGGCGGCGCGCCGACATAGGCGCCGATGCGGCCGATGGTTGCCGCTCCGTCCTGCACGGTGTCCGGCTGCACCGGCAGTTCAAGGGCCTGGCCACCGCGCTGCAAGCGCCATGCCTGCGTCATCGCCTTGCCGCCCTGCACTCCCGATCGGATGATCTCGCGCAACTGCTGCCCGTCGACCACGGCTTGCGGGCCGACCGACTGGACCACGTCGCCCTTGAGCAGCCCGGCGCGCTTCGCGGCCCCATCCATCACATCGCCGATCACGGGCGGCGTCCACGGCCCCAGGATGCCGACCTTGCGGAACAGCTGCGCGTCCGCTTCGCGCGATGGCAGCTGGCGCAGGGCCAGCACGGCTTCGGGCGTGACACCCTGGCGGGCGGATGCGAACTGCAGGCGGACGTCATGGCCGTCCAGCGCGCCGCGCGTCAGCAGCCAGCGCAAGTCCTCGAAGGAGCGCACGGGATGCAGCTCTTCGCCGTCGAAGCCGGCTTTCTCGACAGTCTCGCCGCCGCGCAAGCCGGCCTGTTCGGCGACCGAGCCGGGTACCGGGCTCGCGAGAATGGGCTTGGGCTCTTCCACGCCATACCAGTTCACGACCGCGTACAGCACAACGGCCAGCAACAGATTGGCCAGTGGGCCCGCGGCGACGATGGCCGCGCGCGATTTCAGCGGCTGTGTGTTGAAGGCGAGATGCCGCTCTTCCGGCGCGACCGGGCCTTCGCGCTCGTCCAGCATCTTGACGTAGCCGCCCAGCGGAAAGGCGCCGATCACGAACTCGGTGTCCTGCCCGGGCCTTTGCTTCTTCGGGTGCCAGCGATACAGGGTATGGCCGAAGCCCACCGAGAAGCGCAGCACCTTCACGCCGCAAGCCACGGCCACGCGGTAGTGGCCGTATTCGTGCACGGCGATCAGCAGGCCCAGGGCAACGATGAAAGCAACGATGGTCAGCATGTGTCCAGCGAAAGTCCAGGTCAGGTACCCAGCCGGGCGATCGATCGATTGGCGGCCTCGCGCGAAAGCACGTCCAGGGCCAGCAGATCGTCCAGCGATGCGGGCTTGGAGGCTGTAACGGCTTCCAAAGTTTCAACATTGACACGGTGGATCTGGTCGAAGCGGATCCGCCGCTCCAGGAACGCGGCAACGCCGACCTCGTTGGCGGCGTTGAGTACCGCCGTGGTGCCGCCCGGTGCGCGCAGGCTGTCCCAGGCCAGCGCCAGGCCCGGGAAGCGCTCCGGGTGGCCGCGGCTGTCCATGGCTTCGAAGCTCATGCCGGCCAGCGCGTGGAAATCCAGCGCCTGGGCGCCCGACACCACGCGGTCCGGCCAAGCCAGGCCGTAGGCGATGGGAACGCGCATGTCGGGCGTGCCAAGTTGCGCGACCACCGAGGAGTCGCGGTACTGGACCATCGAATGGATGACGCTTTGCGGATGGATCACCACTTCAAGCCGATCGGGCGCCAGGCCGAACAGGAAACGCGCTTCGATCACTTCCAGCGCCTTGTTCATCATGGTGGCCGAGTCGACCGATATCTTGCGGCCCATCACCCAGTTGGGATGCGCGCAGGCCTCTTCCGGCGTGACGTTGCGCAGGCTCGCCGGGTCGCGCGTTCGAAACGGCCCGCCTGATGCTGTGAGGATGATCTTCTCGACCCGTGCGTCCCAGGTGGCCGGGTTCTCGGGCAGCGACTGGAAGATGGCCGAGTGTTCACTGTCGATCGGCAGCAAGGTGGCGCCGCCCTGTTTGACCGCCTGGATGAAAAGGTCGCCGCCCACGACCAGCGCTTCCTTGTTGGCAAGCAGCAGGCGTTTGCCGGCGCGGGCCGCGGCCAGGCACGAGGCCAGGCCCGCCGCGCCGACGATGGCGGCCATGACGGTGTCGACCGACTCGTGCGAGGCGACCTCTTGCAGCGCGCGCTGCCCGACCAGTACCTTGGTGGGCAGCCCGCTGCTTTCGATCCTTTGCGCCAATTCGCGCCCCGCATCCTCACGGGCCATCACGGCCAGACGCGGGCGGAAACGCGCGCATTGCTCCAGCATCAGGTCGACCTGGCTGGAGGCGCTCAGCGCGAACACCTCGAAGCGGTCCGGGTGCCGCGCGATCACGTCCAGCGTGTTGGCCCCCACCGAACCGGTGGAGCCCAGGACGGCGATACGCTGCTTCATGGCGAAGCGATGCCGGCCAGCATCATGGCCAGGGGCAACGTGGGCAGCAAGGCGTCGACCCGATCGAGCACGCCGCCATGGCCGGGCAACAGGTTGCTGGAGTCCTTGGCACCGGCGCTGCGCTTGATCAGGGATTCGGCCAGGTCCCCCACCACGCTCATCGCCGCCATGAACACCGCGGCGATGACCAACAGCCACCAGCCCTGCTGCGCGAGGCGCGTGTAGAAGCTGGGCACCGGCGCCTGCAACGCGCGATCGGCGAACGTCCAGGCCACGGCAAGCACGAGCACGCCGGCCATGCCGCCCCATACGCCTTCCCAGCTCTTGCCGGGGCTGATGGCGGGGGCCAGCTTGCGCTTGGTGAACTTGAGCCCGAACGTGCGGCCCGCGAAATAGGCAAATATGTCGGCGACCCACACCAGCAACAGGATCGACAACAGGAAATTGATGCCGATCACCCGGGCCTGCGCCACCGCCAGCCAGGCCACCCACAGCCCGAGCACACCGCCGGCCAGCCGCACCGCCCTCGGAATCTTCGGCCACCCCGCTACGCCGCCGCGAATCAGCCATGCACCCGAAAGGACCCACAGCCCGCCCGCCACGGCCCACAGAACCGGCAACGGTCTCTCGAGCAGGCCCGCGTACCAGGACAGCACGCACAACAACAAACAGACCAGGGCCATCACGACGGAGCCGGCTTGGGCGAGGCCGTTCAGCCGGCCCCATTCCCAAGCGCCTGCCGCGATCAGCACCAATGCCACCGCCGCGAACGGCGCCGGCGACGGCCAGAAGAGCGCCGGCAGCAGGATCGCCAGCAGGACGATGGCCGTGATGATGCGCTGCTTGAGCATGTGAACCCTTGACGGGTCAGGCCACCTTGCGAACCGTCGCAGGCGTCACCTGCTCGGAGGTCATGCCGAAGCGGCGTTCACGCGCCGCGAACGCCGCAAGGGCTTCATCGAGCGCGGCCGAGTCGAACTCGGGCCAGAGCTTGTCGCTGAAATAGAGTTCGGCGTACGCCGCTTGCCACAGCAGGAAATTGGAAAGGCGCTGCTCGCCGCCGGTGCGGATCAGCAAGTCGGGATCGGGCACGTGCGAAAGTGCCAATGCGCCGTCCAGGCTCTGTTCCGTGATGGTCTGGCCTTGGGCCGCCAGCCGGGCCGCGGCCTGGGCGATGTCCCAGCGCCCGCCGTAGTTGAAGCACACGTTGAAGATGAGCCGGGTGTTGCCCGCCGTGTCGGCCTCGGCCTGCGCAAGCCCGGCTCGCACCTTGTCCGAGAGCGCCGCGCGCTCGCCCACAAAATGGATTCGCACGCCTTCGCCCTTGAGTTGCGGCACCTCGCGCGACAGGGCCGCGGCCAGCAGTTCCATCAGGCTGGAGACTTCTTCGGCCGGCCGGTTCCAGTTTTCCGACGAGAAGGCAAACACGGTGAGCACCTTGACGCCGCGTTCGCCGCAATGGCGCACGCAGGCTCGCAGCGCATCCATTCCCTTCTTGTGGCCGGCCACGCGCGGCAGGAAACGCCGCGTGGCCCAGCGGCCGTTGCCGTCCATGACGATGGCGACGTGGTGGGGAATCCGGGCCTGCGACATGCTGCTGGGGCCATGGCTATACCGCCATGATCTCCTGCTCTTTGCCGGCGACCAGCTGGTCGATCTCGACGATGTGGCGGTCGGTCAGTTTCTGGATCTCGGCTTCGGAGCGCTTCTGCTCGTCCTCGGAGGCGAGCTTGTCCTTCACCAGCTTCTTGACATGGTCGTTGGCGTCGCGCCGCAAGTTGCGAACGGCGATCTTGGCGCTCTCGCCTTCGTGCCGCACCAGCTTGGTCATTTCCTTGCGCCGCTCTTCGCTCATCGGCGGCATCGGCACGCGGATCAGGTCGCCCATCGACGCCGGGTTCAGGCCGAGGTCGCTTTCACGGATCGCCTTCTCGATCTTGGCGCCCATGCCCTTTTCCCAGGGCTGGACGCTGATCGTGCGCGCATCGAGCAGCGACACGTTGGCCACCTGGCTGAGCGGCATCATCGAGCCGTAGTACTCCACATGCACCGTGTCCAGCAGCGCCGGGTTGGCCCGCCCGGTACGGATCTTGGTCATGTTGTTCTTGAAGGCCGCGATGGACTGGTCCATCTTGCCCTGCATGGTCTTGGTGATTTCGGCGATCGTTGTTGTCATCTTGTTCTCCTCTCAACTCAGGCGTAGACGAGCGTGCCTTCGTCCTCGCCCATCACCACGCGCTTGAGCGCCCCGTGCTTGAAAATGGAGAAGACCTTGATCGGCAGCTTCTGGTCGCGGCACAGCGCGAATGCGGTGGCATCCATGATGCCCAGATTCTGCGCCATCGCCTCATCGAACGAGAGCTTGGTGTAACGGGTAGCGGTCGGGTCCTTCTTGGGGTCCGCCGAATACACGCCGTCCACCTTGGTGGCCTTGAGCACCAGCTCGGCGCCGATCTCCGCGCCGCGCAGCGCAGCGGCCGTGTCGGTGGTGAAGAACGGATTGCCGGTGCCGGCCGCGAAGATCACGACCTTGCCCTCTTCGAGATATTGCAGCGCCTTCGGCCGCACGTAAGGCTCGACCACCTGCTCGATCGCGATGGCGGACATCACCCGGGCGATCAGCCCCTGCTTGTTCATTGCGTCGGCCAGGGCCAGCGCGTTCATCACCGTGGCCAGCATGCCCATGTAGTCGGCGGTGGCCCGGTCCATTCCGACCGAACCGCCGGCCACGCCGCGGAAAATGTTGCCGCCACCGATCACGATGGCGACCTCGACCCCCATGTTCACCACTTCGGCCACTTCCTCGACCATCCGCACGATGGTCGCGCGGTTGATGCCGAAAGCGTCGTCGCCCATCAGCGCCTCGCCCGACAGCTTCAACAAGATTCGCTTGTGGGCCGGCTGGGCATCGGACATGAATGAGCTCCTTGTTTTGACGGGGTGAGTGTACCGGCCTCGCTGCGGTTTCAGGCGCTGGCCTTGCTGGCAGCCACGGTGGCCGCCACTTCGGCGGCGAAGTCGTCGACCTTCTTGGTGATGCCCTCGCCCACGACGTACAGCGTGAAGCCCTTGACGCTGGTGTTGGCGCCCTTGAGCATCTGCTCGACGGTCTGCTTGTCGTTCTTCACGAAGGGCTGGTTGAACAGCGACACCTCCTTGAGGTACTTCTGCACGCCGCCCTCGATACGCTTGGCGACAATTTCAGCGGGCTGCACCGGCTTGCCGGCGGCTTCGGCGACCTTGCGGTCTTCGTCGGCCTTGCCCTTGGCCACGGCGCGTTCCTTCTCGATCAGGTCGGCCGGCACGTCGGCGCTGGTGAGCGCTACAGGCTTCATGGCGGCCACGTGCATCGCGACGTCCTTGGCCGCGACCTCGTCACCTTCAAACTCGACCACGACGCCGATGCGCGTGCCGTGCAGGTAGGCCGCCAGCTTGTTGTTGCCGGCGAAGCGCTTGAAGCGGC
>JAQGMS010000067.1 GCA_028292245.1 Ramlibacter sp. | reverse complement strand
GCGCCGGTGGCCTGCGCCCCGGCAAGCCATCCCGCAAGCAACAGCAGCGCACAGGCGGCGCGCAAGGCGCATCGCATACACTTTCCGGCTTGATTTTCTGGAACTGCCATGAGCTTGAAGTGCGGGATTGTAGGTTTGCCCAACGTAGGGAAATCCACCTTGTTCAACGCGTTGACCAAGGCGGGAATCGCCGCGGAAAACTACCCTTTCTGCACGATCGAGCCCAACGTGGGCATCGTGGAATTGCCTGACCCGCGGCTTGGGAAACTGGCGGAGATCGTCAAGCCCGAACGCATCGTGCCAGCCATTGTGGAGTTTGTCGATATCGCCGGCCTGGTGGCCGGCGCCAGCAAGGGCGAGGGGCTGGGCAACCAGTTTCTCGCGCATATCCGCGAGACCGACGCGACGCTGAACGTGGTGCGCTGCTTCGACGACGACAACGTGATCCACGTCAACGGCAAGGTGGACCCGATCTCGGACATCGAGGTGATCCAGACCGAGTTGTGCCTGGCCGACATGAGCACGGTGGAAAAGGCGCTGCACCGGCATAACAAGACGGCGCGCTCGGGCGACAAGGAAGCGGCCAAGATCGTCGCCGTGCTGGAAAAATGCGAGGCCGCGCTGAACGAAGGCAAGCCGGTCCGCACGATCGCGTTCAGCAAGGAAGAAATGCCGCTGGTCAAGCCCTTGTGCCTGATTACCGCCAAGCCCGCCATGTTCGTCGGCAACGTGGACGAAAAGGGCTTCCAGAACAATCCCTACCTGGACAAGTTGCGCGAGTACGCCGCGAAGCAGAAAGCTCCGGTGGTGGCGATCTGCGCGAAGATGGAGGCCGAGATGGCCGACATGAGCGACGAGGACAAGCAGATGTTCCTGGCCGAGATCGGCCAGGACGAGCCGGGGCTCAATCGCCTGATCCGCGCGGCCTTCACGCTGCTGGGCCTGCAGACCTACTTCACAGCGGGCGTGAAAGAAGTGCGGGCCTGGACCATCCATGTCGGCGACACGGGTCCGCAAGCGGCGGGTGTGATCCACACGGACTTCGAGCGCGGCTACATCCGGGCCCAGACCATCGCCTTCGACGACTTCGTCGCCTTCAAGGGCGAGCAGGGCGCCAAGGACGCCGGCAAGATGCGCAGCGAAGGAAAGGAATACGTCGTCAAGGATGGTGACGTAATGAACTTCCTGTTCAACGTCTGAGCGCGCGGGGCTAGCTCGGGAAGAAGTAGATCAGCGCCGTGGTCATGACGACGTAGCGCAGGAACTTGCCGATCAGCATGTAGCCCAGGCACGGCCAGAATGACAGCCTGAGCCAACCCGCGACCGCGCACAGCGGATCGCCCACGATCGGCAGCCACGCCAGCAGGCAGGCCTTGGGCCCGAGGTGTTCCAGCCACTCGATCGCCTTCACGTGCGATTTCGAGTGCCCGTACTTGTCCACGACCTGGTGCGCGCCGTAGCCCATCCACCAGTCCAGCGCGCCGCCCAGCGTGTTGCCGGCAGTGGCTACGAAGATCGCGCTCCAGAACAGGTCGGGGTTCAGCCGCAGCAACCCGTACAGCGCGGGCTCGGAGCCCACCGGCAGCAACGTGGCCGAAATGAACGCCGCGACGAACAGCGTGCTCAGGCCGTAACGCGGCAGCGCGAGCAGCACCAGGAGCGGGTCGAGCCATTGCATGCCGCCATATTAGATATGCAAGCCCCGTGAACATGTGGGCGCATACGCAGTTTTTTATTTCAATGGCTGAAATCCGGCGGGCATACAATCGTGCCTCATTTTTCAGCAGCACCGTCCTTCCCCCTCGCATGAACATCGGCCCCTACCTCCTCGCGAACAACCTGTTCGCGGCGCCGATGGCGGGCGTGACCGACCGGCCGTTCCGCCAGTTGTGCCGCAAGCTCGGCGCCGGTTACGCCGTGAGCGAGATGGTGACCTCGCGGCGCGAGTTGTGGAACAGCCTGAAGACGTCACGGCGCGCCAACCATGAAGGCGAGCCCGGCCCGATCGCGGTTCAGATCGCCGGCACCGACGCCGCGATGATGGCCGAGGCCGCCGCCTACAACGTCGAGCGCGGCGCGCAGATCATCGACATCAACATGGGCTGCCCGGCCAAGAAGGTCTGCAACAAGTGGGCGGGATCCGCGCTGATGCAGGACGAGGGGCTGGCCGTGTCGATCGCGCAGGCAGTGGTCGACGCATGCGCGCCGCACGGCGTGCCGGTGACCCTGAAGATGCGCACCGGCTGGTGCCGGGCCGAAACGAATGCGGTCCGGCTCGCCCGGGCGTTCGAGGACGTCGGCGTACAGATGCTCGCCGTGCATGGCCGCACGCGCGAGCAGGGTTACGGCGGCCACGCGGAATACGACACGATCGCCGCGGTAAAAGCCGCAGTGCGCGTGCCGGTGGTGGCGAACGGCGACATCACCACACCGGAGAAAGCGCGCGAAGTGCTCGCTTACACCAATGCCGACGCGATCATGATCGGCCGGGCGGCGCAGGGCCGGCCCTGGATCTTCCGCGAAGTGGCGCATTTCCTGGCCACGGGCGAGCAGCTGGCGGCGCCGCTGGTGGCGGAGGTGCGGCGCTTGCTGCTCGATCATCTGCAAGACCACTACAGCCTGTACGGCGAGTTCACCGGCGTGCGCAGCGCGCGCAAGCACATCGGCTGGTACGTCAAATCGCTGCCCGGCGGCGCGGATTTCCGCTCGCGGATGAATTCGATCGAGGATTGCGTTGCGCAACTGCGCGCGGTGGCGGAATTTTTCGACGAGCTGGGCGCCGGCATCGACCGGATGCCGGTTGGCGGGGTTGCGACTCAGGACAATGACGAACAAGAAGCAGCGGAAGTCAACGCATGAGCAAGAAACATATAGAAGAATGCGTGCGCGCCAGCCTGGAGGGGTACTTCCGGGACCTGCGCGGCACCGAGCCCGATGGCATGTACGAGATGCTGGTCAAGGTGGTGGAAAAACCGCTGCTCGAAGTCGTGATGGCCAAGGCCGACCAGAACCAGTCCAAGGCGGCGGAATGGCTGGGCCTGAACCGCAACACGCTGCGCAAGAAACTCGTCGAACACCGGCTGCTCAAACAATGAACGCACTCATCTCCGTCTCGGACAAGACCGGCATCGTCGAATTCGCCCAGGCGCTGCATGCGCTGGGCATCCGCCTCATTTCCACCGGCGGCACCGCGAAGCTGCTGGCCGACAAGGGCCTCCCTGTCACCGAAGTCGCACAAGTCACCGACTTTCCCGAAATGCTGGACGGCCGCGTCAAGACCTTGCACCCGAAGGTCCACGGCGGCCTGCTGGCGCGGCGCGAACTGCCCGAGCACATGGCGGCGCTGAAGGCCCATGGCATCGACACCATCGACCTGCTGGTGGTCAATCTCTATCCCTTCGAAGCGACGGTCGCCAAGCCGGGCTGTACGCTCGAGGATGCGATCGAGAACATCGACATCGGCGGCCCGGCCATGGTGCGCTCGGCCGCGAAGAACTGGAAGGATGTGGGCGTGCTGACGGACGCCTCGCAGTACCCGGCGGTGCTGGACGAGCTCAAGACCGGGGGCAAGCTGTCCGACGAAACCCGCTTTGCGCTGTCGGTGGCGGCGTTCAACCGCATCAGCAACTACGACGCGGCGATCAGTGACTACCTCTCCAGCATCCAGGAGGGCGGTGGCCGCGGCCTGTTTCCAGCCCAGGCCAACGGCCGCTTCGTCAAGCTGCAGGACCTGCGCTACGGCGAGAACCCGCACCAGCAGGCGGCGTTCTACCGCGACTTGCATCCCGCGCCCGGCTCGCTGGTCACCGCCACGCAATTGCAGGGCAAGGAACTGTCGTACAACAACATCGCGGACGCCGATGCGGCCTGGGAATGCGTGAAAGGCTTTTCCGAGGTCGCATGCGTCATCGTCAAGCACGCCAATCCCTGCGGCGTTGCCGTCGGCAAGGATCCGCTGGAAGCCTATGGCAAGGCCCTAAAAACCGATTCGACCTCGGCTTTCGGCGGAATCATCGCCTTCAACCGGGTGGTGGATGGCGCCGCGGC
Source organism: Ramlibacter sp. (assembly GCA_028292245.1). GTDB lineage: Bacteria > Pseudomonadota > Gammaproteobacteria > Burkholderiales > Burkholderiaceae_C > Ramlibacter. The sequence goes on along the minus strand of JAQGMS010000067.1, from coordinate 3,742 downwards.
GCAGGCGGTGTCCAAGCAATTTGTCGAGGTGCTGATGGCACCTGACTTCACCGCCGAGGCCCTGGCAGCTTTCAAGAGCAAGGTCAATGTGCGCATCCTCAAGATTGCGCTGCCGCCGGGCGGCGCGGCCGATTGGGACAACGGGCGCAACGCGATGGACATCAAGCGCGTCGGTTCGGGCTTGCTGATGCAAACCGCCGACAACCGCGAGATGACGCTGGCCGAGCTCAAGGTGGTGACCAGGAAGCAACCGACGCCCGAACAGATGCAGGACCTGCTGTTTGCGTGGAAGGTCGCCAAATTCGTCAAGTCCAACGCCATCGTGTTCTGCAAGGACGGCATGACGATGGGTGTGGGGGCCGGCCAGATGAGCCGGATCGATTCGGCCAAGATTGCCAGCATCAAGGCCCAGCACGCCGGCCTGTCGCTGCAGGGCACGGCCGCCGCCAGCGACGCGTTTTTCCCGTTCCGCGACGGCCTGGACGTGATCGTCGATGCCGGCGCCACTTGCGTCATCCAGCCCGGCGGCAGCATGCGCGACGAGGAGGTCATCGCCGCCGCCGACGAGCGCGGGGTGGCGATGGTCTTTTCAGGCGTTCGCCACTTCAGGCACTGACGAGGCCCCTGAACACCTCTTTGGCCGTCGAAATTGTTTCAGAGAGGTCGGCTTCGGTATGCGCCGAACTTACAAATCCGGCTTCGTACAGCGCCGGCGCGATGTAGATGCCGCGGTCCAGCAGCCCGTGGAATAGCTGGTTGAAACGCCGGCCATCGCTTTTCATGACTTGTGGATAGTTTTGCGGAAGTTCGGGCAGGAGGAAAAAACCGAACATTCCGCCTTCGCAATCGGCGCTGAACGGAACGCCTTCCTGCGCCGCCGCGGCCTTCAACCCATCGACCAAAGAGCGGGTTTTGGCTGTCAAACCATCAAAAAATCCCGTTTTTCGAATTTCTTTGAGTGTCGCCAAACCGCATGCCGTGGCCACCGGATTTCCCGACAAGGTGCCCGCCTGGTACACCGGCCCGAGCGGCGCCAATTGCTCCATCACGGCCCGTGGACCGCCGAAAGCGGCCAACGGCATGCCGCCGCCGATCACCTTTCCCAGCACCGAAAGATCCGGCTTGAAGCCGGGAATGGCCTTCGCATAAACGCTCTGTGCCCCGCCCAGCGCCACCCTGAATCCGGTCATCACCTCGTCGAAGACCAGCAGCGCGCCGTGCTGCGTGCACAGCTCACGGCAGCGCCGCATGAACGGCACGCCGGCCCGCACGAAATTCATGTTCCCGGCGATCGGCTCGATCATCAGGCAGGCGATCTCCGGTCCGTGCAGTGCGAAGGCTTCGTCCAGTTGCGCCACGTTGTTGTACTCGAGCACCAGCGTGTGCTGCACCACCTCGGGCGGCACGCCGGCGCTGGTCGGGTTGCCAAAGGTGGCCAGGCCCGAGCCGGCCTTCACGAGCAGGGCATCGGCGTGGCCGTGATAGCAGCCTTCGAACTTGATGATCTTGCTGCGGCCGGTGGCGCCGCGCGCCAGGCGGATCGCGCTCATGGCGGCTTCGGTGCCGGAACTCACCAGCCGCACCATCTCGATCGAAGGAACCAGGCCCACGATCTCCTCGGCCAACTCCACTTCGCGCTCGGTCGGGGCGCCGTAGGAGAAGCCTTCCAGAACGGCCTTCTGCACCGCTTCCACCACCGCCGGATGGCCATGGCCGAGGATCATCGGGCCCCAGGAACCGATGTAGTCGATGTGGCGCTTGCCATTGGCGTCCCAGAAGTACGCGCCTTGCGCGCGCTGCACGAAACGCGGCGTGCCGCCCACGGCCTTGAATGCGCGAACCGGCGAGTTCACGCCGCCGGGAATCAGCTGTTTCGCGCGATCGAACAGCTCTTGGTTGTGGTCAATGCTTGGTGTCATGTGCGGGCATGTCGAAGACCTGCAGGGCCTGCGCTTCTTCCTCCGTGAGGGGCTCTGTTTCGCCTTCGGGCTGGGCCCAGAACAGGCGGTCGGGCACGACGTTGCCCATGCCCGGACGGAAGCCCGCGTCGAGGCACCGGTCGAGATAGCCCAGGGCTTCGGTCGCCGCCGCGGCGAGGTCGGTGCCGCTGGCCACCAGCGCCGCGAGCGACGCCGATAAGGTGTCGCCGGCGCCGGAGAACACTGCCTCGAACCGCTCGAACTTTTCGCTGCCGATCACGGCCTGCGGCGTGGCGAGCACGTTGTCGATGAACTGGTCGGGCAAAGGGATGCCGGTCACCAGCGTATAGGGCACTCCCATCTCAGACGCGGCCTTGGCGATGTCGCGCCCGGTCGGGCTGCGATCGCTGCTCCACTCGGGCAACAGCCAGCGCCACAGCGTGCTGTGGTTTCCCACCAACACGGTGGTCTGCGGCAGCATGAGCTCGCGAAATGCGTCGAGATAAAGGTCGATCTGGCCTTCGTCCCACCACGACAGGTTCGGCATGTAGGCGATCAGCGGAACCTCCGCATAGTCGGCGGCGATCTCGGCGATGGTGCTGATGGCCTCGGGGCTGCCGACAAACCCCACCTTGAACACCTGCACCGCCACGTCCTCGAGGATCGCACGGGCCTGCTCTGCGACGGCCTCCTCGTCGAACGCGAAATGGTCGAACACTTCGGCGGTGTCGCGCGCATAGGCACCTGTAACAACCGGCAGTGCATGCGCGCCCACCGACGCGATGGCCGTTACATCTGCGGACAGTCCGCCGGCTCCGCTGGGGTCGCTGGCGTTGAACACCATGACGCACGCCGGATTCGCGTCGTCGTCTTCGGCTTCGGGCGAGGCCGCGGAAGCGGCGGGGGAGTTGGGGTTTGTCATAGGCCTGAATCTTCCAGCCGTTGGCACGCTGTGCGGTGGTGCGGCGAAGGGCCTCGATACAATCGTTGCATTCTATTCGAAGGCCCTTTAAGCTGTGACAGATACGAAAACGTGGATGTGTTTGATTTGCGGGTGGATTTACGACGAGGCGGCCGGAGCCCCCGATCATGGCATCGCGCCCGGGACCGCGTGGTCGCAGGTTCCGATGAACTGGACTTGCCCCGAGTGCGGTGCGCGCAAGGAAGACTTTGAAATGGTTGAAATTTAAAGGGCGGCTTTTGTTACATCTACGGATGATGCCGCCCCCAAGCAGTTACAAATGAGGAGCAGCGTCAAGTGAGCACGACTGGGTTCAAGGTGCTGGTGATCGACGACAGCAACACGATCCGGCGCAGTGCGGAGATTTTCCTGAAGCAGGGCGGCCACGATGTTCTCTTGGCCGAGGATGGTTTCGATGCGTTGGCCAAGGTCAACGACTACCAGCCGAACCTGATCTTCTGCGACATCCTCATGCCCCGCCTGGATGGCTACCAGACCTGCGCGATCATCAAGCGCAACGCCAAATTCGCGTCCGTCCCCGTGGTGATGCTCTCATCCAAGGACGGCGTGTTCGACAAGGCGCGCGGGCGCATGGTCGGGTCGCAGGACTACCTGACCAAACCGTTTACCAAGGACCAGCTGCTGCAGACGGTGCAGCAGTTCGGTGCCGCAAAAGAAGGAGTGATGTGATGGCGATAAATAAAGTCCTCGTTGTGGATGATTCCAAGACCGAGTTGATGTTCATGACGGACCTGCTGCAGAAGAACGGGTTCGCCGTGAAGACGGCCGAGAATGCCGAGGATGCGTTCCGCCGGCTGGCCGAGGAAAAACCCGACCTGATCCTGATGGATGTGGTGATGCC
>JAQGMS010000060.1 GCA_028292245.1 Ramlibacter sp. | reverse complement strand
TCTATGCCAGCCTCTACCCGTTTTCCGGATGGCGTGACCAGGGCATCGCGCCCTGGGAATTCCTGTGGAGTCCCCTGCCCAAGTACTGGACCGGCTTCGACGTGGCGGCGAACGTGGCCGGCTACGTGCCGCTCGGATTCCTGCTGGCCTTGAGTTTCCTGCGGCGCGGCAGCCAGCGCTTTTCTCCGACGACGAACACCGCCACCATTTCGGTTGCGGTGCTGACCGCGGCGGTACTGTCCTTTTGCATGGAAGCCTTGCAGACCTACCTGCCTTCGCGCGTCCCCTCGAACACCGATTTCGCGCTCAATGTCGCCGGCGCTGTGCTCGGCGCCGTGCTCGCCGGCGGCCTGGAACTGGCGGGAGCGATCGATCGCTGGAGCCGCTTGCGGCTGCGCTGGTTCGTGGATGATGCCCGCGGCGCGCTGGTGCTGCTGGCGCTGTGGCCGTTCGCGCTGCTGTTCCCGGCATCGGTTCCCCTGGGGCTTGGCCAGGTGTTCGAGCGTGTCGAAGCCGCGCTGGCCGACTGGCTGCTCGACACGCCATTTCTGGAGTGGCTTCCGGTACGCGACATGGAATTGCAGCCGCTGGTGCCGGGCACTGAATTGATCTGCGTGGTTCTGGGCGCGATCATTCCCTGCCTGCTCGGGTATTCCATCATCCGCTCACCGGGACGGCGCGCGCTGTTCGCTGTCGGCGCCATCGCCGCTGGCGTCGCGGTCACCGCGCTATCCGCGGCGCTGAGCTGGGGGCCTTCGCACGCGTGGTCATGGCTGAGCTTGCCGGTGCGATTGGGTCTGGGGCTTGGACTGGTGCTCGCCGTCGTTCTCTTGCCGGTGCCTCGGCGGGCCTGCGCCGCGTTGGTGTTGCTGGCCCTGGTGGTGCACCTGAGCCTGCTGAACCAGGCGCCGGCCAGTGCCTACTTCGCCCAGACCTTGAAGACCTGGGAACAAGGCCGGTTCATCCGCTTCAACGGGCTTGCACAGTGGTTGGGGTGGCTGTGGCCTTATGCGGTGCTGGTCTATGTGCTGGTGCGCGTTTCGCGCAGCGAGCCGCAAAATAGAATGGCCGGATGACCGACGCGAACAAATCGTATTACGAGCGCCATATCTTTTTTTGCCTCAACGAGCGCAAGAACGGCGAAGCCTGCTGCGCCCAGCACCACGCGCAGCAAGCCTACGACCGCTGCAAGGCCCTGGTGAAGTCGCAAGGCTTGTCCGGCCCGGGCAAGGTGCGCGTCAACAAGTCCGGTTGCCTGGACCGCTGCGCCGCCGGGCCGGTGGCCGTGGTCTATCCGGAAGCGGTCTGGTACACGTACGTGGACGAACAGGACATCGATGAAATCGTGGAATCGCACCTGAAGAACGGCCGCGTGGTCGAGCGGCTGCTGACGCCGCCGCACCTCGGGCGCTGAGCGGCATGAATTCCAGGACTCGGCGGTTCCAGATCTCGGGGCCGGCCGGCACGATGGAGGTCCTCAGGGACGAGCCCGCCCCGGGCTCGCAAGTTCATGGAACAGCCGTGATCGCCCATCCCCACCCGCTGTTTGCCGGCACCATGGAGAACAAGGTCGTGCAGACGATGGCGCGAGCCTTCGTGCAATCCGGCTGGGCTGCGCTGCGCTTCAATTTCCGGGGGGTCGGCGCCAGCGAGGGCGAACATGACGACGGACGCGGCGAGACCGACGACATGCTGGCGTTGATCGCCGCGCAGGCCGCGGATGGGCCACTGGCGCTGGCGGGCTTTTCGTTCGGTTCGTTCGTGGCGACGCGTGTCGTCCAAGCGCTCTGGTCTTCGCGCGCCGTCGAAAAAATCGTGCTGGTCGGAACCGCCGCCTCGCGTTTCGAAGTTCCCGCCTTGCCGCAGGACGCGCATGACATGACCTTGGTCATCCACGCCGAAGAAGACGACACCGTGCCGCTGGCGGCGGTGCTGGATTGGGCTCGGCCCCAGTCACTTCCGGTTACGGTGGTGCCGGGAGGCTCGCATTTCTTTCACGGACAATTGCCGCTTCTGAAAAGTCTCGTGCTGCGGCACCTCCGTTCCTGAAGTAACTCCCGTCCATGAAAAAAATATTGCGCGCGCTTGCCGCGCCTGTGCTTGCCTTGCTGTGCCTGTCCGCATCCGCGCAGGCGCCGCAGCCTCCCGAAATCGCCGCTCGCAGCTATTTGCTGCTGGACGTCACCGCCGGCCAGATGCTGGCCGCGCGCGACATCGACGCGCCGGTGGAGCCCGCATCGCTGACCAAGCTGATGACGCAGTATCTGGTGTTCGACGCGCTGCGCAGCAAGAAGATCGACCTCAAGCAGACGCTGCCCGTCAGCGTGCGGGCCTGGAAGATGCCCGGGTCGCGCATGTTCATCGAGCCGAGCATGAAGGTGCCGGTGGACGACCTGATCAAGGGGATGATCGTCCAGTCCGGCAACGACGCCACCATGGCGCTGGCCGAAGCGGTGGGCGGCACGGCCGAGCGGTTCGTCCAGCTGATGAACGAGCAGGCCAAGGCCTTGGGCATGAAGTCCACCGCGTACCGGAACCCGGAAGGCCTGACCGAGGCCGGCCACACCACCACCGCTCGCGACCTGAGTGTGCTGGCGACCCGCCTGATGCAGGACTTTCCCGAATACCTGCACTACTACGCCATCAAGAAGTACCGGTACGAGGGCACGCCCACGGCGAACGACACCAACAGGAACCTGCTGCTCTTTCGCGACCCGACGGTTGACGGCCTGAAGACGGGTCATACGGATGCCGCGGGCTATTGCCTGATCGCAACCGCCAAACGGGACTTTCCGAATGTCGGCTCTCGGCGCCTGCTGGCGATCGTGCTCGGCGCCGCAAGCGAGAACGCCCGCGCGAACGAGGCGCAGAAGCTCCTCAACTGGGGCTACACGGCGTTCGAGGCGATCAAGTTGTTCGACGCCAACCAGGCTGTGGTCACACCCGAGGTGTGGAAGGGCGCGCAAAAGACCGCCAAATTGGGGCGCACGCAGGCCGTGGTGGTCGCGGTCCCGGCGGGCACCGCTGCGCGCATCAAGACGCAGGTGGCGCGCCCCGATCCGCTCATCGCTCCGTTGACCAAAGGCCAGGTCATCGGCACGCTCAAGATCAGCGCAGGCGACCAGCCCTTGCTGGACGTGCCCCTGGTCGCGCTGGAAACGGTCGAGCAGGCCGGCCTGCTGAGCCGGGCCTGGGACGCAGTGCGGCTCTGGATCAAGTAGCGCTAGTTAATCCATAAGTTCGCACGGCCAGTGGAGGACACTGCCGGGTTGGCACTAGGCGCCGGGGCCAGCTGCCCCGGGCATTGAGCGTTTTCCCCAAGCGGGATATACTCGTGGGCTTTCCCGCAATTTGGGGCGGGCGAGCACGCTATTTCTCAGCTTATCCATTTATCGACGTTTAGGGACGTTCAATGCCAACCATCAACCAACTCGTGCGTCAGGGGCGGGAGGTCGAAAAGACCAAATCCAAGAGCCCCGCGATGCAGAACAGCCCCCAGCGCCGGGGCGTGTGCACGCGTGTGTACACAACGACGCCTAAGAAGCCGAATTCGGCGTTGCGCAAGGTCGCCAAGGTGCGCCTGACCAACGGATTCGAAGTCATTTCCTACATCGGCGGCGAAGGCCACAACCTGCAGGAGCACAGCGTCGTGCTGGTTCGCGGCGGCCGCGTCAAGGATTTGCCCGGAGTGCGTTACCACATCGTGCGCGGCTCGCTCGATTTGCAAGGCGTGAAAGACCGCAAGCAGTCGCGCTCCAAGTACGGCGCCAAGCGCCCGAAGAAGGCCTAAGCAGTTTGTAGTTTGTCGGTGCCCAATCAGCCCTGGCAGGCTGTTTGAGCGTAGTGACCCGAAGCACGGAATTGTCCGTGTGGGTCGAGTAAGCGAAGGTCTGATGACTTTCTAGGCCCCCGAAAGGGACAAGCCAGCTGAAGCAAGTTAAGAGGTGAAACCATGCCACGTCGTCGCGAAGTCCCCAAACGTGAAATCCTGCCGGATCCCAAGTACGGCAATGTCGAGCTCGCCAAGTTCATGAACGTCATCATGCAAGGCGGCAAGAAGGCGATCGCCGAACGCATCATTTATGGCGCGCTCGAACAGATCGAGAAGAAGAACCCGGGCAAGGACCCGGTCGAAGCCTTCACCATGGCGATCAACAACGTCAAGCCCATGGTCGAGGTGAAGTCCCGCCGCGTCGGCGGCGCCAACTACCAGGTGCCGGTGGAAGTGCGCCCGGTGCGCCGCCTGGCCCTGGCGATGCGCTGGCTGAAGGAAGCCGCCAAGAAGCGCGGCGAAAAGTCCATGGCGATGCGCCTGGCCAATGAACTCATGGAAGCCACGGAAGGCCGCGGCGGCGCCATGAAAAAGCGTGACGAAGTGCACCGCATGGCCGAGGCGAACAAGGCTTTCAGCCACTTCCGCTTCTAAGAACCGTCCCCATCTGGAGGTGCGGGCCCGCCAAGAGCGGGCCTGTGCCCTTTTCAACGAAAGATCATCATGGCCCGCAAAACGCCTATCGAGCGCTACCGAAACATCGGTATTTCGGCGCACATCGACGCCGGCAAAACCACGACCACCGAGCGCATCCTGTTCTACACGGGTGTGAACCACAAGATCGGCGAAGTGCACGACGGCGCCGCCACCATGGACTGGATGGAGCAGGAGCAGGAGCGTGGCATCACGATCACGTCCGCCGCCACCACCTGTTTCTGGAAGGGCATGGACCTGTCGTTCCCCGAGCACCGCATCAACATCATCGACACCCCCGGCCACGTGGACTTCACCATCGAGGTGGAGCGTTCCATGCGCGTGCTGGACGGCGCCTGCATGGTGTACTGCGCCGTGGGCGGCGTGCAGC
>JAQGMS010000055.1 GCA_028292245.1 Ramlibacter sp. | reverse complement strand
CTTTCCTCGTCGAGGAACAGCTCCACCACCTTGGGTGAGGCCACCACGCGGTATTCGCGCGGGTCGAACTGGCGCGCTTCGCGCAGGATCTCGCGCAGGATGTCGTAGCACACACTGCGCGCCGTCTTGACAATTCCCTTCCCCATGCACGCGGCGCACGGCTCGCAAAGCATGTGCGCGAGCGATTCGCGGGTGCGCTTGCGCGTCATCTCCACCAGCCCCAGCTGCGAGAACCCGCCCGACATCGTCTTCACTCGGTCGCGCGCGAGCTGCTTGCGGAATTCGCCCAGCACCGCCTCGCGATGGTCTTCCCGCCCCATGTCGATGAAGTCCACGATGATGATCCCGCCCAGGTTGCGCAGGCGCAGCTGCCGCGCGATGCCCTGCGCCGCCTCCAGGTTGGTCTTGAAGATCGTGTCGTCGAAATTGCGCGCGCCGACGAAGCCGCCGGTGTTCACGTCCACCGTCGTCAACGCCTCGGTCTGGTCGACGATCAGGTAGCCGCCGGACTTGAGCTCGACCCGGCGCCCGAGCGCCTTGGCGATCTCCTCGTCGATCGAGTACAGGTCGAAGATCGGCCGCTCGCCCTTGTACAACGCCAGCCGTTCCGCCGCTGCCGGCATGAACTCGCGCCCGAACGCCTGCAGGTCGCCGAACTGCTCGTGCGAGTCGATCCGGATGGTTTGCGTCTCCTCGCTCACCAAGTCACGCAGGACGCGCTGCAGCAGGCTCAGGTCCTGGTGCAGCAGCGACGTGGGCGGCAGCCGGGTCGAAGCGTCCTTGATGCGGGCCCAGGTCTTGCGCAGGTAGGCGATGTCCTCGGCCAGTTCTGCGTCGCTCGCGTCCTCGCCGTTGGTGCGCAGGATGAAGCCGCCGCCCGGCTCGCCCACCAGTGCCTGCAAGCGGTTGCGCAAGGCCTCGCGCTGCTCCGCCGGGATCTTCTGCGACACGCCCACGTGATCGTCCTGCGGCAGGAACACCAGCAGGCGGCCGGCGATGCTGATCTGCGTGGACAGGCGCGCGCCCTTGGTGCCGATCGGGTCCTTGATCACCTGCACCATCAGGGCCTGGCCCTCGAACACCTGCTTTTCGATCGGCACCTGCGGCTGGCTGTTGCGCACGAACCCGGGCGGTTCGCCCTCGGGCTGGCGGTGCCAGACATCGGCCACGTGCAGGAACGCCGCGCGCTCCAGGCCGATGTCGATGAAAGCCGATTGCATCCCCGGCAGCACGCGCGCCACCTTGCCGAGATAGACATTGCCCACCAGGCCGCGCTCGAGCGTGCGCTCGACGTGCAGTTCCTGCACCGCGCCGTTCTCGACGACGGCCACCCGCGTCTCCTGCGGCGACCAGTTGATCAGGATGTCTTGCTGCATTTGTCTTCTATATCTTGAAGCCGAATGCGCGCAGCAGCTGCGCTGTCTCGTACATCGGCAAACCCATGATGCCAGAGTAGCTGCCGCCGATGTGCGAAATATAGGCGGCGGCACGGCCCTGCACCGCGTACCCGCCAGCCTTGCCCATCGGCTCGCCGCCTGCGACGTAGTCCCGGATCTGCGCCGGCGTCAACGTCGCGAAAGTCACGCGCGAGTCGCTCAGGGCCTCGCGGCGCTTGCGGCCCGACTGGACCGCGACTGCCGTCAGCACACGATGGGTCGTGCCCGAAAGCTCGCGCAGCATGCGCGCTGCATCGCGCGCGTCGTCCGGCTTGCCGTAGATGGTGCGGCCCAGGGCCACCGTGGTATCGGAACACAGCACCGGCGCGGGCGGCCAGCCTCGCCGCTGCAGGCGCTCCAGTGCCGCGTCGAGCTTCAGCCCGGTGACGCGCTTGACGTAATGGGCCGGCGCTTCGCGCCCCGACACGGCTTCGAGCGATTCCGTGTCTTCACCTGCATCGGGCAGCAGCAACTCGTACTTGATCCCGAGTTGCTCCAGCAATTGCCTGCGGCGCGGGCTTTGCGATGCGAGGTAGATGAACTCACTCACGATGGTAGGGATGGTTCGCGTTGATCGACCAGGCCCGGTACAACTGCTCGACCAGCAACACCCGCACCATGGCGTGCGGCAGCGTGAGGTCGGACAGGCGGATCCGCTCGCTGGCGGCCTGCTTGAATGCGGGGTCCAGCCCGTCGGGGCCGCCGATCACCAGCGCGACGTCGCCGCGCTGCAATTGCCAGGCCTTCAGCCTGGCCGAGAGCGCCACGGTGGTGAGCGACGTGCCGCGCTCGTCCAGCGCCACCACATGCGCACCCTTTGGAATTGCCGCCTCGATGCGCTGGCGCTCGGCCGCAAGAAGCGTCTCCAGAGTCTTGGAGGCGCGCGGCTCGGTCTTGACGGCCTTGAGTTCCACCCGCAACTCGGGCGGGAAGCGTTTGGCGTAGTCGTCCCAGGCGGTCTGGGCCCAGTCGGGGACCCGCTGGCCGACCGCCACGACGAACAGCTTCATTTCTTCCGGCTGGGTGTCTTGCCGGTGGGTTGGCGGACCGGAGTGATGTATTTCTTGGCGGGCGCTTTTTTGGCAGGCGCCTTGGTCGCCGATTTCGCGGGAGCGCGGCTGGCACCGCCGCTTGCGCCCGTCTTCTTCGCAGTTGCCGCTTTCGCAGTTGCCGCTTTCGCAGTTGCCTTGCCTGTCGCCTTTGCGGGCGGCTTCTTGGCCGCCTTCTTTGCCGCGGGTGGGGGCGCCTCAGCCATCGCCGGCTTCGGTGCGCCGAACTTCAATCGCACCGGCTTGTCGCCCCAGATCTCTTCGAGATGATAGTACTGCCGGATCGCCGGCTGCATGATGTGCGCCACGGCCGCGCCGCAGTCCACGATGATCCATTCGCCGTTTTCCTCGCCCTCGATGCGCGGCTTGGGAAAGCCCGCCTCACGAACCGCGTCGCGCACGCTGGAAGCCAGCGCCTTGGTCTGCCGGTTGGAAGTGCCCGACGCGACGATCACGCGCTCGAACAGCGGCGAGAGATGCTCGGTGTTGAAGACCTCGATGTTCTGTGCTTTCACATCCTCCAGGCCATCGACGATGGCTCGCTGGAGTCGTTGGGTGTCTTTTTTCGCGGCAGCTTCTTGGGTCATCAGGCGGGTTGGTAGAGGGAATGTTGATCAATATAACGTGCAACGCCCGCCGGGACCAGATGGGCGATGCCCTCCCCGGCCGCGACGCGCTCGCGCACGCCGGTCGCGCTCTCGGGCATGGCGGGCAGGCGCAGCAGGTGCAACCGTGCCTGCGCGGGCAAAACCGGCTCGGCAGAAGGCGCGGCGCCGGCCGCCGGCCGGGCAGCCATGCACAGCGTGGCCAGGGCCAGCACGGCCTCCCATTCGCGCCAGCGCGTGATGGAAACGGCCTGGTCCTCGCCCATCACCAGGAACAATTGGGCGGCGGGCTGCTCGGCCTTGAGCTCGCGCAAGGTGTCGATGGTGTAGGTCGGACCCGGGCGGCGCAATTCGCGCTCGTCGATCACGGTGCGCGGCAGGTCGCCGAAAGCGATCTGCGCCATGGCAAGGCGATGCGCCGCATCGCTCAGCGGTTGGGCCTTGTGCCAGGCTTGCCCGGTCGGAAAGATCCGCAGCTCGTCCAATTGGAGCTGCTCGACGGCCGCCCGTGCCAGCGCGACATGCGCTACGTGCGGCGGGTCGAAAGCGCCTCCGAACATCCCGACGCGTCTTGCCGGCGCTGTCAAACCCAGTCCCTCCGGACCAGGAACTTCTTGTAGAGGTCATCCTCGGGCGAGCCGGGACGGGTTTGCCGTTGGTAGGTCCACGCGGCCAGCGGCGGCATCGACATCAGGATCGATTCGGTGCGGCCGCCCGATTGCAGGCCGAAATGGGTGCCGCGGTCCCACACCAGGTTGAACTCGACATAGCGGCCGCGCCGGTACAGCTGGAAATCGCGCTCGCGCTCCCCATGCGGGGTTTCCTTGCGCCGCTCCAGGATCGGCAGGTAAGCGTCCAGGAACGAATCGCCGACCGAGCTCATCATCGCGAAGCTGTTCATGAAGCCGCCTTCGGCGAAATCGTCGAAGAAGATGCCGCCGATGCCGCGCTGCTCGTCGCGATGCTTCAGGTAGAAATACTCGTCGCACCAGGTCTTGAAGCGCGGATATCTGTCGGCGCCGAAGGAATCCAGCGCCTTCTTGCACACGCCGTGGAAGTGCACCGCGTCTTCTTCGAAGCCGTAGTACGGCGTGAGGTCCATGCCGCCGCCGAACCAGACAACCGGCTCGCCGCTCGCTGGCGTCGCGCACAGCATGCGCACGTTCATGTGCACGGTCGGCGCGTAAGGGTTGCGCGGGTGAAAGACCAGCGACACACCAAGGGCCTCGAAGCCGCTGCCCGCCAGTTCCGGCCGGTGCTGGGTGGCTGAGGGCGGCAGGCGGGGGCCCACCACGTGCGAAAAGCCGCAGCCGGCCCGCTCGAACACCTTGCCCCCCTCCAGGATCATGGTGACGCCGTCGCCTTGCAGCGGTTCGCCCTTGTCCTTTTTCCAGGCGTCCTTGAGGAACGTGCCGCCGTCGATTTCTGCGCAAGCCGTGGTGATGCGTTCCTGCAGGCCCTGCAGGTAGTCGCGCACCGTATCGACGGGGGTCATGGGGATTCAGCCACGCGGGGCCGGGTGGCTGCTGTCGCGGATTGCGCGATGCCCGATGTCGTGGCGGTACTGCGCGCCGTCGAAATGAATCGCCGCGGCGATGTCGTAGGCGTGCTGCTGCGCGGCCTTGACGGAATCGGCCAGCGCCGTGACGCACAGCACGCGGCCGCCCGTCACCACGATCTCCCCACCCTTGCCGTCAGTGCCGGCGTGGAACACCATTGCGTCCTCACCCGGCTTGGGCAGGCCGGTGATCACGTCGCCCTTGCGCGGATTGAGCGGGTAGCCGGCCGCGGCCATCACCACGCCCAGCGCGGTGCGGCGGTCCCATTGCAGCTCCACCTGGTCGAGGGTGCCGGATGTGGCGGCCAGCATCACGTCGAACAGGTCGCTCTTGAGCCGCATCATGATCGGCTGCGTTTCCGGGTCGCCCATGCGGCAGTTGAATTCCAGCGTCTTCGGCTGGCCTTGCTTGTCGATCATCAGCCCGGCGTAGAGGAACCCGGTGAACGGGATGCCATCCTTTTCCATGCCCTTGATCGTCGGCAGGATGATCTCGCGCATGGCGCGCGCGTGGATTTCCGGCGTCACCACCGGCGCCGGCGAATAGGCGCCCATGCCGCCGGTGTTCGGGCCCTGGTCGCCGTCGAGCAGGCGCTTGTGGTCCTGGCTGGTGGCCAGCGCCGCGACGTTCTTGCCGTCGCACATCACGATGAAGCTGGCTTCCTCGCCCTGCAGGAATTCCTCGATCACCACCCGCGCGCCGCCCTCGTTGTGGGTGACGCCCAATTTGTTGTCCAGCAGCATGAAGTCGATGGCCTCATGGGCCTCGGCGGCGGTCATCGCCACCACCACGCCCTTGCCGGCCGCCAGGCCATCCGCCTTGACGACGATCGGCGCGCCCTTGCGGTCCACATAGGCGTGCGCGGCCGCCGGGTCGGAGAAGGTTTCGTATTCGGCCGTCGGGATGCCGTGCCGCTGCATGAAGGATTTGGAGAAAGCCTTGGAGCTTTCCAATTGCGCCGCCGCCTGCGTCGGGCCGAAGACCCGCAGGCCGTGGGCGCGGAATTCGTCCACGACGCCCGCCGCCAGCGGACCTTCGGGGCCTACCACCGTGAGGGCGATCTTCTGCTCCAACGCCCACTGACGCAGCGCGGGAATGTCGGTGATGGCTACGTTTTCCAGCCGCGCGTCGAGCGCCGTGCCGCCATTGCCCGGCGCGACATACACCGCCTGCACCTTGGGCGATTGCGCCAATTTCCAGGCCAAGGCATGTTCGCGGCCGCCGCCGCCGATGACGAGGACTTTCATTCGGTGATTTCTGCGTTATGAAAGACTTCCTGCACGTCGTCCAGGTCTTCGAGGACGTCGAGCAGCTTCTGCATGCGTGCGGCGTCACTGCCGCTGAGTTCGACGGTGCTTTCAGGGCGCATCGTGACTTCCGCCACTTCCGCCTTCAGCCCCGCGGCCTCCAGCGCGTTCTTCACCGCCTCGAAATCCGGATAGGCGGTCAGCACTTCGATCGCGCCGTCGTCGCCGGTAATGACGTCCTCGGCGCCCGCTTCCAACGCCACCTCCATCACCTTGTCCTCGCTGGTGCCCGGCGCAAAGATGAGCTGGCCGACATGCTTGAACTGGAACGCCACCGAGCCGGCGGTGCCCATGCTGCCGCCGTACTTGCTGAAGGCGTGCCGCACATCGGCCACGGTGCGAACCTTGTTGTCGGTCATGGTGTCGACGATGATCGCCGCCCCGCCGATGCCGTAGCCTTCGTAGCGGATCTCCTCGTAGTTCACGCCTTCGAGGTTGCCGGTGGCCTTGTCGATGTTGCGCTTGACGGTGTCGATCGGCAGGTTGGCGGCCTTGGCCTTTTCCACCGCCAGCCGCAGCCGCGGATTGATCGCCAGGTCACCGCCGCCCAGCCGGGCCGCGACCATGATTTCGCGGATGACGCGGGTCCACACCTTGCCGCGCTTTTCATCCTGGCGGCCCTTGCGGTGCTGGATATTTGCCCATTTACTGTGTCCGGCCACTGGGAGATCCTTGAATTTGGTGCTATCGAGCTATATTGACTCTCCCCATTTTACTTTTGACGCCATGGCTGAACCCCTGTTGATCGCGAAGAACGGCCAAATAGAGTGCGCGCTTCTGCCCGGCATGGCCAATCGCCACGGCCTCATCACCGGCGCCACCGGCACCGGCAAGACCGTCACGCTGCAGACGATGGCGGAGAATTTCTCCAAGATCGGCGTGCCGGTGTTCATGGCCGACGTCAAGGGCGACCTGACCGGCATCAGCCAGGCCGGCAAGATCGAAGGCAAATTGGCGGCGGTGTTGAAAGAGCGCGGTTTGACGCCGCCCGAGCCCTTCGCCTGCCCGACCACGCTGTGGGACGTGTTCGGTGAACAAGGCCATCCGGTGCGCGCCACGGTGTCCGACATGGGACCGCTGTTGCTGGGCCGCATGCTGGGCTTGAACGAAACCCAGGCCGGCGTGCTGAACCTGGTGTTCAAGATCGCCGACGACAACGGCCTGCTCTTGCTCGACTTGAAGGACCTGCGCGCCATGCTGCGCCACGTCGGCGACAACGCCGGGCAGTTCACCACCGAATACGGCAACATCAGCGCCGCCAGCGTGGGCATCATCCAGCGCGGCCTGTTGCAGATCGAGGCGCAGGGCGGCGAGAAGTTCTTCGGCGAGCCGATGCTCAATATCCAGGACTTCCTGCAGACCGACGAGAAGGGCAACGGCGTCGCCAACATCCTGGCCGCCGACAAGTTGCTCAACTCGCCGCGGCTGTACGCCACCTTCCTGTTGTGGATGCTGTCGGAGCTGTTCGAGCAATTGCCCGAGATCGGCGACCCGGACAAGCCAAAACTGGTGTTCTTCTTCGACGAGGCGCACCTGCTGTTCGACGAGGCGCCCAAGGTGCTGATCGAGCGCATCGAACTGGTGGTGCGGCTGGTGCGGTCCAAGGGTGTGGGCGTCTATTTCGTCACCCAGAACCCGCTGGACATCCCGGACAGCGTGCTGGCGCAACTGGGCAACCGCGTGCAGCACGCGCTGCGGGCCTACACACCGCGCGACCAGAAGGCCGTGAAGGCGACGGCACAGACCATGCGGCAGAAGCCGGGTCTGGACATCGAAACGGCGATCACGGAACTGGCGACCGGCGAAGCGCTATTGAGCCTGCTCGATGCAAAGGGCCGCCCGAGCGTGACCGAACGGGTGTTCGTCATTCCGCCTGGCAGCCAGATCGGGCCGATCACACCTGCGCAACGCCAGGTATTGATGGCGAGTTCGCTGGTGGCGGGCGTCTATGAAAAGACCGTCGACCGCGAGTCGGCCTATGAAAAGCTCAAGGGCCGCGCGGATTCGGCGCAGCCGACAGGAACCCCCGCAGGCATTCCCACGGGCACTGCCGGGGCGCCGCCATCGGCGGGCGGCGGCGTGCTCGACGGACTGCGCGATGCGGTGTTCGGTTCGACCGGCCCGCGCGGCGGCCATCACGAAGGAATGGCCGAAAGCATGGCGCGATCCGCCGTGCGAACCATGGGCAGCGCAGTAGGCCGCGAGATCATCCGCGGCGTGCTGGGCAGCATCATGGGCAGCAAACGCCGCTAGCTCCTGTCGGCGAGGTCCCGCAGCACGTCGTCGATGGGCCGCTTGCCGATCGGCGAATCGCCGCGCTTGCGGGCCAGCAACGCCTGGTCTTCGTCCGGCGTGTCCCGCAGCACCAGGTCCGAGCCGGGAATCCTCACCTGCTCCTGGTTTTCCGGCAACTGCGCCGCCGCGGGCGTGAATTGCCAGCGGCCCAGATACACCGCGCCCTTCGCCGAAACCGTTACCGGGATCGCCGGCTTGAAGTTCATCCAGTGAACCTCGTGCGCATCGGCGCCGCTCAGCCCCGCCAGCGCGATCTCATAGCGGCCCGCCGGCACCCGCCCTGAAAACACCCAGATGCGCTGATCGTCCGTATCCACGTCCGGCGTGCGCCAGCGTGCGTGCTGCTGCCAGTTGGTCGCGAAAATCTCGAAGCGGTGCCCTTTGTCGTCCACCGAACGCAGGTGCAGCGACATGGCGCTCATCGACAGGTCACGCGGCGCGAAGCCGATCGAGCCGAAGATCACACCGGTGCGCTCGATCGAGATGCCGGACGCGCCGCCGTGATCGATCAGGAGCTTGTCCGGCTCCCCGCCGGTAATCGCGGCGCATCCCGACAGGGCAGCGGCCAGGAGCAGCATCACACAGCGGCGTTTCATCATTTCATCCGGGCCTCTTTTTAACCTCGGATGAGCTTAGCAGAGGCACCACTCGACCAAGGCATTGTCAAAGGCGTACATTGCTTCCTTTACCCCTCAGATACATGGCCGATACCAGTCCTTCATCTCCGCGCCACATCCGCCTGACTTCGCACGCTGGCGGCTACGGCGCGCTGCCCATCCTGTGGGGCGCGCCCACGTCGGCCGAGCGCGGGCCGGTCGTCGGCACCACCACCCAGCGCAGCCACCGCAACGTGATCGGCACGCACAGCGGCTCTTACAGCGTCTACCGCGCCTTGGCCGTCGCTTCGGGCGCGCTGTCGCGCCAGCACAGGGCCGACCTCACCAACACCTCGCCTACCGACATCATCGGGCCCTACCCGCAGTGGAAGGACCCGTCGAAGATCGTCAGCCTCGATCCCTGGGGCGCGACCGTGGCGCACGAGTTCGCCGCTGAACTCGCGGCCGGCTACGACATCCGCCCCACCATCGCCGTGACCCAGGCCCACGTGATCCTTCCGGAAGTGATCGAGGGCCTGCAGGCCGGCCGCCTGAAGGCCGACGGCAAGGTGCTCACGTCCGGCGGCGCCGCGATGGTCACGAAGGCGGCGATCGAGCCGGTCTGGTGGCTGCCGGGCGTGGCGCAGCGCTTCGGCTGCTCGGAAGCCGACTTGCGCCGCGTGCTGTTCGAGGAGACCGGCGGCATGTATCCGGAACTGGTGACCCGCAGCGACCTGGAAGTGTTCCTGCCGCCCATCGGCGGGCAGACGGTCTACATCTTCGGCGACCCGCATGACCTGGCCGACCCCAGCGTCGAACTCACTGCGCGGGTCCACGACGAGTGCAACGGCTCGGACGTGTTCGGCTCCGACATCTGCACCTGTCGGCCCTACCTGACCCACGCCATCGAGGAATGCATCCAGGCCTCGCAGCGCGGCGGTGTCGGGCTGGTGTCCTATTCGCGCAAGGAAGGCCGGGCGCTGGGCGAAGTCACCAAGTTCCTGGTCTACAACGCGCGCAAGCGCCAGGTGGGCGGCGACACGGCCGACAAGTACTTCGCGCGCACCGAGTGCGTGGCCGGCGTGCAGGACATGCGCTTCCAGGAGCTGATGCCCGACGTGCTGCACTGGCTGGGCGTGCGCAAGATCCACCGGCTGGTTTCGATGAGCAACATGAAGTACGACGCCATCACCGGCTCGGGCATCGAGATCGGCGAGCGCGTGAACATCCCCGACGAACTGATCCCGGCCGACGCGCGGGTGGAGATGGATGCCAAGGTGGCGGCGGGCTATTTCACCCAGGGCGCGGTGCCGGACGCCGAAGAACTCAAGAAGGCGAAGGGCCGGGGGCTGGAGAAATGAAGGACACGGCCGAAGCGGCGGCATCGCTGTTGCGCACGACGACGGCGGTGCGCGAACGGGCACGGCAGCTCACGTCGCGCGCGCGCCAGGGCGAATCGACCTGGTTCATCGTCGACGAAGGGTTCCTCGAAACGGCGGCCACCGAAGTGGTCACCGCTTGCCGCAAGCGCTATCCCAAGTTGCACATCCCGGTGCACAGCCGCTGGCGGCATTTCGAAGCCGGCGGCGTGGACCGCAAGGCGGAACTCGATCGCCTGCTACGCGACTTGCCGGCGCCGTCGCGCGGCCACGCGATGATCGACCTGACGGTGGTCAGCGTGCTGCTCGATGCCGGCGCCGGCGCGGACTGGAAGTACGTGGAGCCGGCGACCGGCAAGGTCTTCACGCGCTCGGAAGGCCTGGGGGTCGCAAGCTTCCATGCCTTCACGGCGGGCCTGTTTTCGAGCGACAAGAATCGTCCACTGCAGGCGGACTCCGAGGGCTTGCGCGCCCTGGTCACCGACCATCTGGCGGCGGCCTTCCAGGTGAGCGAACACAACCCGCTGGTGGGGATCGAAGAGCGCGCGGTGCTGCTGCGGCGGCTCGGTGAAGTGATGGCCGAACAGCCCGAAGCCTTCGGCGAGGACGGGCGGCCCAGCGGCCTGTTCGACATGATGATCAGCCCGCGCGGCCCGGACGTGCCGCACACGGCCGACGTGTCGGCGCACGACATCCTGTCGCAGCTCCTGATGACGCTGTCGGGCATCTGGCCCGCCGGCAACACCATCGGCACGGTGCCGCTGGGCGATTGCTGGCGCCACTCTGCCGTGCGCGGCGAAGGCCTGTCGGATGGCTGGGTGCCGTTCCACAAGCTCTCGCAATGGCTGACGTATTCGCTGCTCGAGCCCTTCGAGTGGTCGGGCGTCAAGGTGCATCATCTCGACGCCCTGACGGCCCTGCCCGAGTACCGCAACGGCGGGCTGATGATCGACAGCGGCCTGCTGCGGCTGCGCGATGAATCCGCAGCCAAGGAGATCTGGCAGCCGGGCGACGAAATCATCGTCGAATGGCGGGCGCTCACCGTGGCATTGATGGACGAAGTGGCGCATGCGGTGCGCCAGCAGCTACGATTGAGCGAAGGCCAATTGCCGCTGGCGCGCGTGCTCGAAGGCGGCAGCTGGGCCGCCGGGCGCGAGCTGGCGCAGCGCCATCGCGGCGGGCTGCCGCCCCTGCTAGTGGCCAGCGACGGAACCGTATTCTGAAAGAACGAAGGCACAACCCATGGGCAATGTCCACCTGATCGAACACCCGCTGGTGCAGCACAAGCTCACGCTGATGCGCAAGAAGGAAGCCAGCACCAA
>JAQGMS010000049.1 GCA_028292245.1 Ramlibacter sp. | reverse complement strand
ACACGCTGGACGAATTGCGCAACGAGATCACCGGCGGCGCGACGCCGGCGAGCTTCGAGCCCAGCATCGACTACGTGGTCACGAAGATCCCGCGCTTTGCCTTCGAGAAATTCCCGCAGGCGGATTCGCGCCTGACCACCCAGATGAAGTCGGTGGGCGAAGAGATGGCGATGGGCCGCACCTTCCAGGAGTCGTTCCAGAAGGCGCTGCGTGTCCTGGAAGTCGGCGTCGACGGCCTGAACGAAAAGACGCAAGACCGCGAAGTGCTCGAGAAAGAACTCGGCGAGCCCGGCCCCGAGCGCATCTGGTACGTTGGCGACGCCTTCGCGATGGGCCTGTCGGTCGACGAGGTCTATGACCTGACCAAGATCGACAAATGGTTCCTGGCGCAGATCGAGCAAATCGTGAAGATCGAACTCGAGCTGGAAACGACCTCGCTCGACCAGATCGACGCGCCGACGCTGCTCATGCTCAAGCAGAAGGGCTTTTCCGACCGGCGCCTGGCGCGGCAGCTCAAGACCACCGACAAGGTGATCCGCGAGAAGCGCCGCGCACTGGGCATCCGTCCGGTCTACAAACGCGTGGACACCTGCGCAGCGGAGTTCGCGACCAACACCGCCTACATGTACTCGACCTACGAGTCCGCCGCTTACGGCGGGGTGGCCGAGTGCGAGTCGGAGCCGACCAGCAACAAGAAGATCATGGTGCTGGGTGGCGGCCCCAACCGGATCGGCCAGGGCATCGAGTTCGACTATTGCTGCGTCCATGCGGCGCTGGCGATGCGCGAGGACGGCTACGAGACCATCATGGTCAACTGCAATCCGGAAACAGTGTCCACCGACTACGACACGTCCGACCGCCTGTACTTCGAGCCGCTGACGCTGGAAGACGTGCTGGAGATCGTCGACAAGGAAAAGCCGCTGGGCGTCATCGTCCAGTACGGTGGGCAGACGCCGCTCAAATTGGCGCTGGGCCTGGAGGCCGAGGGCGTGCCGATCATCGGAACTTCGCCCGACATGATCGATGCGGCGGAGGATCGCGAACGCTTCCAGAAGCTGTTGCATGAACTCAAGCTCCTGCAGCCGCCGAATGCGACGGCGCGGACCGAGCCCGAGGCTTTGGAAAAGGCCGCGGCGCTGGGCTATCCGCTGGTGGTGCGCCCGAGCTATGTGCTGGGTGGCCGCGCCATGGAAATCGTCCACGAGCAGCGCGACCTGGAGCGCTACATGCGCGAGGCCGTCAAGGTATCCAACGATTCGCCGGTGCTGCTGGACCGGTTCCTGAACGACGCGATCGAGTGCGACGTCGATTGCCTGTCCGACGGCAAGCAAACCTTCATCGGCGGCGTGATGGAACACATCGAGCAGGCCGGCGTGCACTCGGGCGACTCCGCCTGTTCGCTGCCGCCGTATTCGCTGTCCGACGAAACGATCAAGCAACTCAAGCTCCAGACGGCGGCCATGGCTCGGGCGTTGAACGTCGTCGGCCTGATGAACGTGCAGTTCGCCATCCAGCAGCAGGACGGCAAGGACGTGATCTACGTGCTGGAGGTCAACCCGCGCGCGTCGCGCACCGTGCCATTCGTGAGCAAGGCCACCGGCATCCAGTTGGCCAAAGTGGCGGCGCGCTGCATGGTGGGCCAGTCGCTTCAGTCCCAGGGCATCGCGCATGAAGTGACACCGCCGTATTTCAGCGTCAAGGAGGCGGTGTTCCCCTTCGTCAAGTTCCCCGGCGTGGACACCATCCTCGGCCCGGAGATGAAGTCCACCGGCGAAGTGATGGGCGTGGGCAAGACCTTCGGCGAGGCGTTCATCAAGAGCCAGCTCGGCGCCGGCACCAAGTTCCCGAAGCCCACCGATCCGGTGCGCAAGGTGTTCCTCACCGTGAAGAACAGCGACAAGCCGCGCGCCGTCGAAGTGGCGCGGCAGCTGGCCGCCCAGGGGTTCGAGCTCATCGCCACCAAGGGCACCGCGGCGGCGATGGCCGAAGCGGGCCTGGCGTGCGAAACCGTGAACAAGGTTACCGAAGGCCGGCCGCACGTGGTCGACATGATCAAGAACAACGAGATCGTGATGGTGATCAACACCGTAGAAGAGCGCCGCAACGCGATCACCGACTCGCGCGCCATCCGCACTTCCGCGCTGCTGGCACGGGTCACGACCTTCACGACCATCGCGGGCGCCGAGGCGGCCGTCGAGGGCATGAAATACATCGACAAGCTCGACGTCTATTCGCTGCAGGAGCTGCACGCGCAGCTGCCGGGCGCTTGAAGCAGCGCGGAGTGCCGCAGGATGGAAAGCCGCATTCTCACGCTGGACATCGACAGCTGGCAGCCCCCCACCACGAATGAGCGGTGGATCGAGGCCGTGGAGAGCGGGCAAGTCCTGTACTTTCCGCGCCTGCCGTTCGTGCTTGCGCGCGATGAGCAGAAGCTGCTGCGGCCCGAGCTGCTCCAAAAAGGCGTGCGCAATATCAGCCTGGATACGGAGCGCCGGCTCAAGGGCGTTGTCGGCGACCCCGCCGCGCAAGCCGCGGTAACGGACCTGGTCGGGCGATTCGCCGCGCAGGCAATCACGCTGGTGCACTCGCTCTTTCCGCGCTACGAAGGCCGGCTGCGCGTGGCGCCAACCAGCCTGCGTCCCGTGGAGGTGTCCACGCGCGCGCAGTCCTGGCGCGCAGATGACCGGCGGCTGCATGTGGACGCCTTCCCGTCACGGCCCAATCGCGGCGAACGGATCCTGCGGGTTTTCAGCAACATCAACCCCATGGGCGAGCCCCGCGTATGGCGGGTCGGCGAGCCTTTCGAAGCGGCAGCCCGCCACTTCCTGCCGTGCTTCCGGCGTTTTTCGCCGCTGCAAGCCGGTCTGCTTCACCGCCTGCGCGTGACCAAGTCACTGCGCAGCGAATATGACCATCTCATGCTGCAGTTGCACGATGCCATGAAGTTCGACTTGCGCTACCAGCGAGAAGCCCCGCAGCAAACATTCGGGTTCCCGCCGGGCAGCAGTTGGATCTGCTTTTCCGACCAGACCGTGCACGCCGCAATGTCGGGCCAGCACCTCATCGAGCAGACGCTTCATCTGCCCGTCGAGAGCCAATACAATCGGGACGCGAGCCCCCTGGCCATCCTGACCAGGCTGGCCGGACACCCGCTGATCTGAAGCAGCACCGTAGTCGATAGCGCCGGACGAGGATGTCCGGTTTTTCTTTTGTTAGACCGCAAATCATGGCCACCATTCCAATCACCCGGCGCGGCGCCGAGAAACTGAAAGCCGAGTTGCACAAGCTCAAGACCGTGGATCGCCCGTGGGTGATCACCGCGATCGCCGACGCACGCGCCCAGGGTGACCTGTCCGAAAACGCCGAGTACGAGGCGGCGAAGGACCGGCAGGGCTTCATCGAAGGGCGTATCCAGGAAGTCGAGAGCAAATTGGCGGCGGCGCAAATCATCGACCCGGCCATGGTGGATGCAGGCGGCAAAGTCGTCTTCGGCGCCACCGTCGAGCTCGAGGAAGAAGAGACCGGCGAGAAGGTGACCTACCAGATCGTCGGCGAGGACGAGGCCGACCTGAAGCAGGGCCTGATCAACATCTCCAGCCCGATCGCGCGCGCGTTGATCGGCAAGGAAGAGGGCGACACCGCCGAAGTGCAGGCCCCCGGGGGCCTCAAGCGCTACGAGATCGTGGCCGTCCGGTACCTGTGAGCTGGAAGCAGCGCGTCCCGCTCCTGGCCGCCGCGCTCTGGTGGGGCTGCCTCACCACCACGGGGTTGCTGGTCGTGCCGATGCTGTTCGCGCATCTGCCCACTGCTGCGCTCGCGGGGCAAATGGCGGCCCGGTTGTTCACCGCACAGACCTGGGTTGCGGTGGGTTGCGGATTGCCGTTGCTGCTCGCCTCGCGCTCCGACGAAGAGGGCAAGCGCATGGACTGGGCCGGCGGCGCGCTCCTGTTCGTGCTGGGGGGCGTGCTGCTCGCGCTGGTTGCCGAGTTTGCGGTTGCGCCGAGGATCGTCGCGCGCGAGGACCTGAAGCTGTGGCACAGCGTGGGCAGCGGGATGTACCTGCTGCAGTGGCTGTGCGCGGGCGTGACGCTCTGGAAGCTCGCCTCTCCTAGGTCATCCGGCCCTTCTTGACCGATTTCTGCTTGGGCTTCTTGGCGCGCCTGACCTGGCCGCCCGGCGTCAGCCGCTGGTTGCCCAGCACGCGCAGGGTCTTGACCTCCGGCCGCTGGCCGCCTTGCTTGCTGTACTTGAGTACCTTGAAGTCGCGCGGACCGGCCTTGCGGTCCTCATCGTCGGCGCGGGTCTTGGCTTTCGGCGGGACCGGGCGCCACAGCACCAGCAATTTGCCGATGTGCTGGATCGGCGCGGCGCCGAGCTCGTCGGCCAGGGCCTGGTAAATCTCCTCGCGCTGGGCGCGGTCGTCGCCCTGAACGCGCACCTTGATCAGGCCGTGGGCATTGAGCGCGGCGTCGATTTCTTTCTTCACTCCTGCGGTAAGGCCGTCGTTGCCGATCATGACGACCGGGTCGAGATGGTGGGCTTGCGCGCGGTGTTCCTTGCGCTCGGCGATAGTCAACTGGATTTGGGGCATGGGGTGATTATCCCTTTGAGTGGAAAATCGCAAGCAAGATGAAAATCAAGACGAAAAGCAAGAAGGTCAACCGCGCATGGATCAACGACCATGTGAACGACCCGTACGTGAAACTGGCGAACAAGGAAGGCTATCGCGCCCGTGCCGCCTACAAGCTCAAGGAGATCGACGAAACCTTCGGGCTGGTCAAGCCCGGCCAACTGGTGGTCGACCTGGGCTCGGCCCCCGGCGCCTGGAGCCAATACTTGCGGCGCAAGCTCTCGCCCGGTGGGGCGGCGGCCGGGGAACTCAACGGGACGATCATTGCGATGGACATCCTGCCGATGGAGCCGGTCGAAGGCGTTCTCTTCCTGCAGGGCGACTTCCGCGAACCCGAAGTGCTGGATCGCGTGGCCGGGGCCATGGCCGGCCGCAAGGCCGATGTGGTGGTTTCGGACATGGCCCCGAACCTGTCGGGCATCGACTCGGCGGACACCGCGCGGATCGCCCACCTGGTCGAGTTGGCCATCGAATTTGCCGCCGGCCACATGAAACCGGAAGGCGCCTTGGTCGCCAAGGTGTTTCACGGCGGCGGCTACAGCCAGCTTGTCAAGCTTTTCAAGGAAACTTTCCGGACCGTGAAGCCTCTGAAACCCAAGGCCTCGCGCGACAAGTCTTCCGAAACCTTCCTGGTAGGCATCGGGTTGAAACCCGCGAAGTGAACAGCCGCGAATCCAGTCCGGCCGCCGTGCCAGCCCTATGGCGGGCGTAGCGAAAATACATCATTCCACGGCTTGAAACGCCTAGAATGGGCAGCAAGTACGCTAGGTGCCCTTGGAGGCGCCGGCCCCTATCTTCCGGAGACGCAGTTTGAACAATCAGTGGTTTTCCAAAATTGCCGTGTGGCTCGTCATTGCCCTCGTGCTTTTCACCGTTTTCAAGCAGTTCGATACCCGTGGCGCCGCCGGTGCGAGCGTGATGGGCTACTCCGATTTCCTCGAGGAAGTCCGCAGCAAGCGCATCAAGAACGCGATCATCCAGGAAGGTCAGGGCGGCACCGAGATCGTCGCCGTCACCACCGACGACCGCAAGGTTCGCACCACGGCCACTTACCTCGACCGCGGCCTGGTCGGCGATCTCATCAACAACGGCGTCAAGTTCGACGTCAAGCCCCGCGAAGAAGGCTCGCTCCTCATGACCCTGCTGGTCAGCTGGGGACCGATGCTGCTGTTGATCGGGGTCTGGATCTACTTCATGCGCCAGATGCAGGGAGGCGGGAAGGGCGGCGCCTTCAGCTTCGGCAAGAGCAAGGCGCGCATGCTGGATGAAAACAACAACCTCGTCACATTTGCTGACGTTGCCGGCTGTGACGAAGCGAAAGAGGAAGTGAAGGAAGTCGTCGACTTCCTGAAGGACCCGCAGAAATTCCAGAAGCTCGGCGGCCGCATTCCCCGCGGCCTGCTGCTGGTCGGCCCCCCGGGGACCGGCAAGACCCTGCTCGCCAAGGGCATCGCCGGCGAAGCCAAGGTGCCGTTCTTCAGCATTTCGGGCTCCGATTTCGTCGAGATGTTCGTCGGCGTGGGCGCAGCTCGCGTGCGGGACATGTTCGAGAACGCCAAGAAAAACGCGCCCTGCATCATCTTCATCGACGAAATCGATGCGGTCGGCCGCCAGCGTGGCGCTGGATTGGGCGGCGGCAACGACGAGCGCGAGCAAACCCTCAACCAGTTGCTGGTTGAAATGGATGGTTTCGAAGCCAATGCCGGCGTCATCGTCATCGCAGCAACCAACCGGGCCGATGTGCTCGACAAGGCCTTGCTGCGGCCGGGACGCTTTGACCGCCAGGTCATCGTCGGCTTGCCCGATATTCGCGGCCGCGAGCAGATTCTCTATGTCCACATGCGCAAAGTGCCGATCGCACCAGACGTCAAGGCAGACATTCTGGCGCGCGGCACGCCGGGCTTTTCCGGTGCCGACCTGGCCAACCTGGTCAATGAAGCGGCCTTGTTCGCAGCGCGCCGCAGCAAACGCCTGGTTGAAATGCAGGATTTCGAAGATGCCAAGGACAAGATCGTCATGGGGCCGGAGCGCAAGTCGGCTGTCATGCGTGAAGAGGAACGCCGAAACACCGCCTTCCATGAATCGGGTCACGCGGTGGTCGCCAAGCTGTTGCCGAAGGCTGATCCGGTGCATAAGGTCACGAT
>JAQGMS010000042.1 GCA_028292245.1 Ramlibacter sp. | reverse complement strand
GCCGGCGTATTGGGCATGGAACGCACGATGCGCTCGGTGCCCAGCCACTGCGCGATGCTGTCCGAGCGGATGCCGGCGGCCACGCTCAGATGCAGCGCATTGGCGGTGTGAGGACGGGCCTGGGCCGCGGCGTCCTTGAAGGTTTGCGGCTTCACGGCCCAGACCACCAGGCGGGCCCCCGCCAGCGCCGGCCCGGCCTGCTCCTGCGCGCGGATGGAAAATTGCGCCTGCAACTTCTCGCGCGCTTCGCCGAAGGGCTCGACCACCTCCACTTGCGCCGCCGGCAGGCCTTGGCGGATCAACCCGCCGATGATGGCGCTGGCCATGTTGCCGCCGCCGATGAAGGCGATGGTTTGGGAGGATGCGGTGTCGGTGCGGCCTGTCATGGCGCCAGTCTAGCGCCGCGCGCCGCTTATGCGGCATGAAAGCCAGCAGTGCCGGGTCGGGGAGAATGCGATGCATGAACCGACAGCAACTGGTCTCACAGCTCGCCCGTCCGATCACCTACGACGTCGCGATCATCGGCGGCGGAGCCACGGGGCTGGGCGTGGCGCTGGATGCGGCGGCGCGAGGTTTCTCGGTGGTGCTGGTGGAGTCGCACGACTTCGCCAAGGGCACTTCGTCGCGCGCCACCAAGCTGGTCCACGGCGGCGTTCGCTACCTGGCCCAGGGCAATATCGCGCTGGTAAGGGAAGCGCTGCACGAGCGCACGACGCTGTTGCACAACGCGCCGCATCTGGCCCAGCGGCTGGCGTTCGTCATGCCTTCCTACCGGTTCTGGGAAACCCCTTTCTATGGCGCGGGCCTGAAGATGTACGACGCGCTGGCCGGCAAGGCCGGCCTGGGCGATACCGAGTTCCTCAATCGCGCGCAGACCTTGGCCTGCCTGCCCACGGCCCGGGCACAAGGACTGAAAGGCGGCGTGAAGTATTGGGATGGCCAGTTCGACGACGCCCGGTTGGCTCTGGCGTTGGCCCGCACTGCCGCGTCGCGCGGCGCCCTGGTCGTCAACTACTGCGCGGCCACGGGCCTGCTTCATGAAAATGGCAAATTGGTGGGGCTCACCTGCCAGGACAGGGAAACCGGGACTGCTTACGAGCTCAAGGCCCGCTGCGTGATCAACGCCGCCGGCGTCTGGGTGGACCAGTTCCGGCAGCAGGACGGCCAGGCCATCGGCCGGCCGGTGAAGGCGATGGTGGCGCCCAGCCAAGGCGTCCATATCGTCGTCGACCGGGAATTCCTGCCGGGCGACCATGCCCTGATGGTGCCCAAGACTGCCGACGGCCGGGTGCTGTTCGGCGTTCCTTGGCTGGGCAAGATCATCCTGGGCACGACCGATACTCCGCGCACCGACCTGCCCCAGGAGCCTCGGCCTTTCAAGGAAGAGCTGGGGTTCATCCTGCAGGAATCCGGCCGCTATCTAAATAGAGCGCCCACGCGAGCCGACATCAAGAGCATGTGGGTCGGGCTGCGCCCGCTGGTCAAGCCCCAGGGCGATGACAGCGACGACACCAAGGGCCTCAGCCGGGAGCACACGGTGCTGGTCAGCCGCAGCGGGCTGGTCACCGTGACGGGCGGAAAGTGGACCACCTACCGGGCCATGGCCGAAGACGTCCTGGACAAGTGCGTAGAGAAGCATTTGCTGGAAAGGACAAGATCAGGAGTGACCACCAACTTGCTCTTGATTGGCGGGGAACATGTGGCCGGCAAGCATCCTCGAATCTGCGATCCCCAGGGCTTGCACTCGTATGGCAGCGAGGCTGCGGCGGTGTCTTCGATGCCGGGCTCTGGACACGAAGTGGGCGCTGGCTTGACCGAGGCCATGGTCCGTTTCGCCGCGCGAAACGAATACGCCCGCACGGTGGAAGACGTCCTGGCCCGCCGGTGGCGCTTGCTGTTCCTGGACGCGAAGGCAGCCGGTTCGCTGGCCGGCAAAGTGGGCGCCATCCTGGAACAAGAGACCGGGGTCGACCCCCAGGTCCGGGCGTTCCAGGATCTGGCGCGCCTGTACCTGGCCCTGCCCGCTTGACCCTCGGTTGACAGCGACTCCAGGGTTTGCCATAATCGCGGGCTGCGCTTTGAACGGCCTGTGTCTTTGGATGCACCCCAAGAAGCGCATTTCCGCCTAATCGAAAACGCCGTGAGTGGTTCATGGCGCCGCCGACAGGCCCAAGACTGATCCAGACTGGAAGGCCCCTTCGGTAGCCGGCCACGACGGATACAAGTTGGGAATATTTGAAATGATCCAGACAGAATCCCGGCTCGAAGTCGCCGACAACACCGGTGCGAAGTCCGTTCTTTGCATCAAGGTGCTCGGCGGTTCCAAGCGTCGCTACGCTAGCGTTGGCGACATCATCAAGGTGAGCATCAAGGAATGCGCTCCGCGCGGCCGCGTCAAGAAGGGCGAGGTCTACAGCGCCGTGGTGGTCCGCACCGCCAAGGGCATCCGCCGCTCGGACGGCTCACTGGTCAAGTTCGACGGCAACGCCGCCGTGCTGCTCAACAACAAGCTGGAGCCCATCGGCACCCGCATCTTCGGCCCGGTCACGCGCGAACTGCGTACCGAGAAGTTCATGAAGATCGTGTCCCTGGCTCCCGAAGTTCTTTGAAGAGGACGCGTTCATGAACAAGATTCGCAAAGGCGACGAGGTCATCGTGCTCGCGGGCCGTGACAAGGGCAAGCGCGGCAAGGTCACGCTGCGCAAGGACGACGACCACGTGATCGTCGAAGGCATCAACCTGGTGAAGAAGCACACCAAGCCGAACCCGCTCAAGG
>JAQGMS010000039.1 GCA_028292245.1 Ramlibacter sp. | reverse complement strand
TGCTCGGCACCGTCTGGGGCATCTACCACGCGCTCACGGCCATCGCGACCGCCGGCCAGATCACGATCGACAAGGTCGCCGGACCGGTGGGCGAATCCTTGATCATGACGGCCGCCGGGCTGGCGGTGGCGATCCCCGCGGTCCTCGGTTACAACGTGTTCGGCCGCCTCATCGGGCGCATCGAGGCGGACCTGGAAGGGTTTGCCCGCGACCTGCGCGAGCTGCTCACCCATCACACCGGGTCGCCCTGATGTCTTTCGGCCGCCTCGAACGCACCCCGGGCCCGCAGCCCATGAGCGAGATCAACATGACGCCGCTGGTCGACGTGATGCTGGTGCTGGTCGTGATCTTCATCATTACCGCGCCGCTTCTGGCCAGCTCGATCCGGCTGGACCTGCCCCGCACCAGCGCCGCCAAGCCGAACGACGCGCCGAAGTTCATCACGGTGACCCTGGACAAGGCGGGGCGTGTGTTCGTCGACGACCTGCCGATGGCCCCGGCTCAGCTGGCGCAACGCATGGCCGAGGCGGCGCGGCAAAATCCCGACATGGAGGTTCAGCTCAGGGCCGACCAGGCCGTTCCCTACGGCCGCGTTGTCGAGGTGATGGGCGCGGCGCAGAAGGCGGGGCTGAACCGGATCGGCTTCATTGCCGACCCGGACCGGCCGGCGCAGTAGCCGCCCCGTAAAATCGGCCGAGGCGGGAGAAACTCCCGCTCCCAATTTATGCAAGAAAAATACAACCCCTCCGAAGTCGAGCGTTCGGCGCAAGCGCACTGGAACGCGCACGACGCCTACCCCGTGACCGAGGACGCGAGCAAGAAGAAGTTCTACGCCTGCTCGATGCTGCCCTACCCCAGCGGCAAGCTGCACATGGGGCATGTGCGCAACTACACCATCAACGACATGCTCACGCGCTACCTGCGCATGAACGGCCACAACGTGCTGATGCCGATGGGCTGGGACGCGTTCGGCCTGCCGGCGGAGAACGCCGCGATGAAGAACAAGGTGCCGCCCGCGAAGTGGACCTACGACAACATCGCCTACATGAAGCAGCAGATGCAGGCGATGGGCCTGGCGATCGACTGGTCGCGCGAAGTGGCGACCTGCGATCCGAGCTATTACAAGTGGAACCAGTGGCTGTTCCTCAAGATGCTGGAAAAAGGCATCGCGTACCGCAAGACCCAGGTCGTCAACTGGGATCCGGTCGACCAGACCGTGCTGGCCAACGAACAGGTGATCGACGGCAAGGGCTGGCGCACGGGGGCGCAGGTCGAAAAGCGCGAGATCCCCGGCTACTACCTGAAGATCACCGACTACGCCGAGGAACTGCTGGATCATGTGCAGCACAAGCTGCCGGGCTGGCCCGAGCGGGTGAAGCTGATGCAGGAGAACTGGATCGGCAAGAGCGAGGGCGTGCGCTTCGCCTTCACGCACGACCTGCGCGACTACCACGGCGAGCTGATCGGCGGCGGCCGGATGAACGTGTTCACGACCCGCGCCGACACCATCATGGGTGTCACGTTCTGCGCCGTCGCGCCCGAGCATCCGCTGGCTGCGCATGCTGCGCGGACCAGCCAGCGGCTGGCGGCATTCATCGAGGACTGCAAGAAGGGCGGCACCACCGAAGCCGAACTGGCGCTGCGCGAGAAGGAAGGCATGCCCACCGGACTGGTGGTGTTCCATCCGATCACCGAAGAGCCGATCGACGTCTGGGTCGGCAACTACGTGCTGATGGGCTATGGCGACGGCGCGGTGATGGGCGTGCCGGGCCATGACGAGCGCGACTTCGCTTTCGCGCTGAAGTACAACCTGCCGATCAAGCAGGTGGTGCACGTGGACGGCGAGCACTACGACTACAAGCAGTGGCACGACTGGTACGCCGACAAGGAGCGTGGCGTCACCATCAACTCCGACATCTTCAGCGGCTTCGCGTACCAGGATGCCGTGAACGCCGTCGTGCATTCGCTGGAGCAAAAGGGCCTGGGCGAGAAAAGGACCACCTGGCGGCTGCGCGATTGGGGCATCAGCCGCCAGCGCTACTGGGGCACGCCGATCCCGATCATCCATTGCGAAGAGCACGGCGCGGTGCCGGTGCCGGAGAAAGACCTGCCGGTGGTGCTGCCGCTGGACTGCGTGCCGGACGGCTCGGGCAACCCGCTCAACAAACGCGAGGATTTCCTGGCCTGCCAGTGCCCGGTGTGCGGCAAGCCCGCGCGGCGCGAAACCGACACCATGGACACGTTTGTCGATTCGGCCTGGTACTACATGCGCTATTGCGACCCGAAGACCGACCAGGCCATGGTCGCCGGCGGCACCGCTTACTGGATGCCGATGGACCAGTACATCGGCGGCATCGAGCACGCCATCCTGCACCTGCTGTACGCGCGCTTCTGGACCAAGGTGATGCGCGACTTCGGGCTGGTCAAGGCCGACGAGCCGTTCATGAAATTGCTGACCCAGGGCATGGTGCTCAACGAGGCGTTCGTGCGCACCGGCGACAAGGCGGGCAAGCAGTACTACTGGGCCCACGACCTCGACATCGTGCGCGACGAACACGCCAAGGTGCTGTCGGCCACGTGCAAGGCCGACGGGCTGCCGGTCACGTACGAGGGCTGGACCACCATGTCCAAGTCCAAGAACAACGGCGTCGACCCGCAGGACCTGATCGAGAAATACGGCGCCGACACGGCGCGCCTGTACACCATGTTCACCGCGCCGCCGGAGGCCACACTGGAGTGGAACGACGCGGCGCTGGAAGGCTCGTTCCGCTTCCTGCGGCGGGTCTGGAACTTCGGCCACAAGCTGGGCGCGGCCGAGGCCGCGAAGCCCACGCCCCTGGGCAAGCAGGGCAAGGCGCTGCGTTTCGAGATCCACAGCGTGCTCAAGCAGGTCGACTACGACTACCAGCGCATGCAATACAACACGGTGGTGTCGGGCGCGATGAAGCTGCTCAACGCGCTGGAGGATTTCAAGGGCCACGTCGACGTGGGATCGCAATACGCGATGCGGGAAGGCTTCGGTATCCTGCTGCGCGTGCTTCATCCCGTCACGCCGCACATCGCGCACGAACTTTGGCAGGCGCTGGGCTACGCCAGGCAGGCCGAGCTGCTCGACGCGCCGTGGCCCCAGGTCGACGAAGAGGCGCTCAGGCAGGAGGAAGTCGAACTGGTGCTGCAGATCAACGGCAAGCATCGCGGCTCGGTGCTGGTGCCGGCCTCGGCAGGCCGCGACGAGATCGAGAAACTGGTGATTGCCAGCGAAGCCTTCACCCTGCATGCCGCCGGCGCCTTGCCCAAGAAGGTGATCGTCGTGCCCGGCCGCCTTGTCAACGTGGTGACCGGATGAAACGAAGAAACCTGCTTTCGCTGGCTGTCACGGGTGCGCTGTCGGCCTGCGGCTTCCAGCTACGGCAAGCGCCGCACTTCGCCTTCAGCTCGATCTACATCGGCGCGGCGCCGAATTCATCGCTGGGCAACGAGCTCAAGCGCACCATCGCTTCCAGCGACGGCCTGGCGGTGATCAGCGATGCCGCGGGCGCCAATACCGCGCAGGTGGTGCTGGACGTGCTGGCCGACCAGCGCGAAAAGGTAGTGGTGGGGCTCACGGCTTCGGGACAGGTCCGCGAGTTCCAGTTGCGCACGCGATTGCGCTTCAAGCTGCGCACGCCCCAGGGCAAGGAGCTGATTCCCGAAACCGAATTGCTGCAGCAGCGCGACATCAGCTTCAATGAATCGGCGGTGCTGGCCAAGGAAACCGAGGAGAACCTGCTGTACCGCGACATGCAGACCGACCTCGTGCAGCAGCTGATGCGGCGCCTCGCCGCGCTGAAGTCGCTCTAGACGCGTCCTCATGGAGCTTGATCGCGCGGACCTGCAGCTGCTCGAGATGCTCCAGCGCGACGGCCGCACCACGGTGCAGGCCCTGTCCGAAGCGATCCATCTTTCGGCCCGCGCCACGCTCAACCGGGTGCGCAAGCTGGAAGACCAGGGAATCATCGAAGGCTACCGGGCGTTGATCAGCCGCTCGGCGCTCGGCGAGCAGATCTGCGCCTTTGCCGAGGTCGCGCTGAAGGACCAGCGCCAGGCCGCGATCCAGCGTTTCGAAAGGCGGATGGCCAGCGCGCCCGAGGTGGTCGCCTGCTACATCGTCAGCGGGCGCTACGACTACATCGTGCGGATCGCCTGCCCGGACCTGACGCATTACCACCGGCTCATCAACGCCTGGCTGGACGACGCGTCGCTGGGCGTCGAGAAGATCGTCACCAACATCGAGTTGCAGACGATCAAGGAATTCAGCGGCTTCCCGGTGCCGAAAAACTAGCCACTTCCGTTTCGGAAGCGCCTGGCATCCATTGATGCCGTTGCCGCCGTCCGCGACAGCGCGATTCACGCCCATCGCAGCGCATCAGCCCTAGACTTTCCCTATCGACAAGGGAGAGTCCGCCATGGATGCCAACACCACCACCGCAACCCAGGATTTCATTGGCAAAGAGGCCCGCTACGGGGCTCGCAACTACCAGCCGGTCCCGGTCGTGGTCGACCACGCGCGCGATTGCATCGTGTGGGACGTGGAAGGCCGCGCCTACATCGACATGATGAGTGCGTATTCGGCCGTCAGCCATGGCCACCTGCATCCCCGCCTGGTCGCCGCCGCCACCCGCCAGCTCACCCGCGTGGCGGTGACTTCGCGCGCCTACCACGGCACCACGCTCGGCCCGTTCCTGGAAAAGCTGTGCAAATTGGCGGGGTTCGATCGCGCCTTGCCGATGAACACCGGTGCCGAGGCGGTGGAAACCGCGATCAAGTGCGCGCGCCGCTGGGGCTATCGCACCAAGGGCATCGCCGACGGGCAGGCACAGATCCTGGTGGCGCGCGGCAACTTCCATGGCCGCACCAGCACCATCATCGGTTTCTCCAGCGAACCCGACTACCGCGCCGGCTTCGGGCCGTTCGCGCCCGGTTTCGCGCACTTCGACTTCGGCGACATGGAGAGCGTGCGCGCCGCGACCACCGCCAACACCTGCGCCGTCCTGGTCGAGCCGATCCAGGGCGAGGCCGGCGTGATCGTGCCGCCCGCCGGCTTCTTCACCGAGCTGCGCGAGTGGTGCACGCGCAACAACATCCTGCTGATCATCGACGAGGTGCAGTCGGGCCTGGGCCGCACCGGCCGCTGGTTCGCTTTCGAGCATGAAGGCATCCGGCCCGACGGCCTGATCCTGGGAAAGGCGCTGGGCGGCGGCCTGCTGCCGGTCAGCGCTTTCCTGGCCGGCGAACCGGTGATGGGGGTGTTCGAGCCGGGCAGCCACGGGTCCACCTTCGGCGGCAACGCGCTGGCCGCGGCAGTGGCGCGCGAGGCGCTGCAGGTGATCGAGGACGAGAACCTCGTGGCGCGCAGCGCCGCGCTCGGGGACTACCTGCATCAGCGCCTGCTCGAAGTAGCGCACGAGGGCGCGCCGCTGGTGCGCGCGGTGCGCGGCCGCGGCCTGTGGATCGGTGTGGACATCGACCCGGCGCACGCGACGGCGCGCGAGCTGGTCGAGCGGCTGGCCGCGCAGGGTGTGCTGTCGAAGGAAACCCACGACACCGTCATCCGGTTCGCGCCGCCCTTGACCATCACCAAGGCGCTGATCGACCGCGCCGTGGAGATGTTCCGCAAGGTAATCCTTGACAAGTGCCGCGAATTAGCTATTAATTCGATAGCGCCCGCCGTGACAGTGGACGCGGAATTACCCAGCGAGGCCAGCGACCGAGTGAAAGCCCCGTACAGCGCGCCCCAGCTCCTCATGAGCCCACCCGATTTCTTCGAGGTGGCCTACGCCATCAATCCCTGGATGAACCCCGAGCAATGGTCGCTCGATGCCAAGCGGCTCTCTCGCGACGCGCTGGCCGGCTGGAACGCGTTGCGTTCCAAGTACGAGTCGCTCGGCGCCAATGTGGTGGTCAAGCCCGCCGCCAAGGGCTGGCCCGACCTGGTGTTCACGGCCAATTGCGCCGTGGTGCTGGACGGCAAGGCCATCCTGGCGCGCTACCTCAACTCCGAGCGCGCCGGCGAGGAGGAGCACGGCCACCGCATGTTCGAGCAATTGAAGGCGCGCGGCGAGATCGATGCGATCTACCGCACGCCCGAGGGCGTGTACTTCGAGGGCGCCGGCGACGCGGTCTACGATCCGGCGCGCCGCCTGATGTGGATGGGCTTCGGCCAGCGCTCCAGCCGCGCCGCGCACCACACCATCGAACAGGCCTTCGGCATTCCGACGCTGTCGCTCGAGCTGGTGGATCCGCGCTTCTATCACTTGGACACGGCGTTCTGTCTGCTGTCGGACGGCGACATCCTCTACCACCCCGGCGCCTTCACCGACGAGGGACGCGACCAGATCCGCGCGCTGGCCGGTGACGGGCTCATCGAGGCGCCCCTGGAAGACGCACAGAATCTCGGCGTCAATTCGGTGTGCCTGGGCCGCGACGTGGTGCTGTGCTACTGCTCACCGGCGTTGCGCGCGCGGCTCGAAGAGCGCGGCTACCGTGTGCACGTGGTGCCGCTGGGCTCGTTCAACCGCTCCGGCGGCGCGGCCTACTGCCTCACGCTGCAATTGAACAACCTGTTCAAGGGCCGGCCGCAAGGCGGCCAAAAGCTGGCGGCCTAGGGCCCCTTAAACTCGGGGCATGCAGCTCGCCGCAGCCCAACTGAGCCAACACCTGCAAAAGGGGCTGCGGCCCCTGTACACGCTGTACGGCGACGAGCCGCTGCTGATCCAGGAAGCGGCGGACGCCATCCGCGCCGCCGCGCGCACCCAGGGCTATACCGAACGCACGGTGCACACCGTGGCCGGCGCGCATTTCGACTGGAGCGAAGTGCTGGCCGCCGGCGGCTCGCTCAGCCTGTTTGCCGACAAGCAGATGGTGGAGATCCGCATTCCCTCCGGCAAGCCCGGCAAGGAAGGCAGCCCCGCGCTGCAGCAATTGGCCGAGAGTGCGCCCGGCAACGACAGCACGCTCACGCTGGTGCTGCTGCCGAAGCTGGACAAGATGACCCGCAGCGGCGCCTGGTTCTCGGCGCTGGACGCCCACGGCGTGACGCTGCAGGTCGAGCCGGTGGAGCGCGCCGCGCTGCCGCAATGGATCGCGCAGCGGCTGGCCCGGCAAGGCCAGCGCGTGGTGGCCGGCGACGAAGGCCAGCGCACGCTGCAGTTCTTTGCCGACCGGGTCGAAGGCAACCTGCTGGCCGCGCACCAGGAAATCCAGAAACTCGCGCTGCTCTATCCGGAGGGCGAACTCGGCTTCGAGCAGGTCGAGAGCGCGGTGCTGAATGTGGCGCGCTACGACGTCTTCAAGCTGTCCGAGGCGGTGCTGGCCGGCCAGGCGGCCCGGGTGCAGCGGATGCTGGACGGCCTGAAGGCCGAGGGCGAGACGGCGGTGCTGGTGCACTACACGCTGTCCGAGGACATCCGGGCGCTCAAGCGCGTGAAGGATGCGATGGCGGCCGGCCGGCCCTTGCCGATGGCCCTGCGCGAGCAGCGCGTCTGGGGCCTGAAGGAGCGTTTGTTCGAGCGCGTGCTGCCGCGGCTGACCTCCAACGCCCTGGACAACCTGCTGCACTCGGCGCACTTGGTCGACGGCATCGTCAAGGGCCTGAAGGCGCCCGACTGGCCCACCGACGGCTGGCAGGCGCTGCAGCGGCTGGCGTTTTCCCTGTGCCGGGAGTGTGCTCCCTCTCCCAGGGGATAATTCAGCCCATGAACGCGCTGAACGTAGCGGAGTACACGCAGACCCTCGGCCTGCAGGCCCGGCAGGCCTCGGCGGCGATGGCGCGCGCCAACGCGGACACCAAGATCAAGGCGCTGCGCACGCTGGCCGCATTGCTGCGCGCCAACGTGCAATCGTTGCAGGCGGAGAACGCCAAGGACGTCGACCGCGCCACCGCTGCCGGCCTGGCCGCGCCGATGCTGGACCGGCTCAAGCTCACGCCGAAGATCATCGAGACCGTGGCCCAGGGCTGCGAGCAGCTCGCGTCGATGCCCGACATCATCGGCGAGATCAGCGGCCTGAAGCAGCAGCCCAGCGGCATCCGCGTCGGCCAGATGCGCGTGCCGATCGGCGTGTTCGGCATGATCTACGAAAGCCGTCCCAACGTGACCATCGAGGCAGCCAGCCTGTCGATCAAGAGCGGCAACGCCTGCATCCTGCGCGGCGGTTCCGAAGCCATCGACTCCAACAAGGCGCTGGCCCGGCTGGTGCAGCAGGCGCTGGCGGAAGCGGGGCTGCCCGCCGAGGCGGTGCAACTGGTGCAGACCACCGACCGCGAGGCCGTGGGCCAGTTGATCACCATGCCGCAATACGTGGACGTGATCATCCCGCGCGGCGGCAAGGGCCTCATCGAGCGCATCAGCCGCGAGGCCAAGGTGCCGGTCATCAAGCACCTGGACGGCAACTGCCATGTCTATGTCGACGACCCGGCCGACCTGGAGATGGCCGTGCGGGTGGCCGACAACGCTAAGACCCAGAAGTACAGCCCATGCAACGCGATCGAGGGCCTGCTCGTCGCCCGCACCATCGCGAAAGAGTTCCTGCCGCAGATCGGCACCATCTTCGCCGTCAAGGGCGTGGAGATGCGCTGCGATGCGCAGTCGCTGGCCATCCTGGGCGCCGTCCAGGGCGCCAACCTGAAAGCCGCGACCGAGCAGGACTGGTACGAGGAATACCTCGCGCCCATCATCAGCATCAAGGTGGTGGACGGCATCGACGAGGCCATCGCCCACATCAACCGCTACAGCAGCCACCATACCGACGCCATCATCACGCGCGACCACATCCACTCGCAGCGCTTCCTGCGCGAAGTCGATTCGGCCAGCGTGATGGTCAACGCCAGCCCGCGCTTTGCCGACGGCTTCGAGTTCGGGCTCGGCGCCGAGATCGGCATCAGCACCGACAAGTTCCACGCGCGCGGCCCGGTCGGCATCGAAGGCCTGACGTCGCTCAAGTGGGTGGTGCTGGGCGACGGCGAAATCCGTACCTGACCCTCCCGACGCAGCATGCATGACTTCTGGCGCCAGTGCGGCTACAGCCTGCTGGACAAGACAGCCGACGGCCACCTGGTCGTCACAGACGCCTTCCTGCGCAGCCTGCTGGAACGCCCTGAGCTTGCGCCGGTACCCGAGTCCTGCGCCGGCGAGCTGGCATTGCACCAGCATCTGCTGGAGCAGCCGCGCGGCGACGTGGACGAGCCGCAACTGGCGCAGGTCACCGACGAGGACGCGCGCAACAACTACGCGATCTGGCTGCGTTTTCGCCGCCGCCTGCTGGCCCATCCCACGCTCGAAGCGAGCTACCTGGCGCTGTTTCGTGGTGAAGGCGTCGACGTGCCGCCGGTGTTCGTGCACCAGCTCACGCAGATCCTGCTGCGCCATACGCTCGGCGGCGACGCCAGCGCGATGCAGGCACGGGCGGCCGAGATGCTGTTTCGCGCGCAACGCGTCGCCGTGCAAGACGATGGCCAGGTCATGGCCGCCGACGACGAGACGGTGGAGCGGCATGCGATTGCCGCCAACTTCGGCACTATCGGCGAATTGCTCAAGCAGGGCGGCGCGCCGGTGCGCACCGCCGAACTCGACGTGCTGCACGAGGGCAACCCGGAAATCTATTGGGAGCGCGACGAGTCCCATGACCTGGTGATCAGCCTGAACCACGGGCAGCCGGCGCTGGCGGCGCTGTGCCGCGTCCTCGAAGGCTGGGTGCGGCACTTCCTGGGCACGGCGGTGCGCATCGGGGTCGAGCGCGAGATCGACGACGAACAGTGGGTCTGGCACGTGGGACTCGACGCCCAGGCCAGCGCCGTGCTCAACGAGCTGTACCAGGGCAACGACGTCGGCGCCGACCGGATGGCCGGCATGCTGTGCCTGTTTCGCCTCGATTTCGAGGAGCCCACGGTCATGCAGCCCGAAATTGCCGGCCGGCCGGTCTACCTGGCCATGGCCATGGACGCCGGCAAGCGCATGAAGCTCAAGCCGCAGAACCTGCTGCTGAACCTGCCGCTGGCCCGCCTTTCCTGAGCCGCCGCACCCCTTGCAACCGGCAGGGTCGCCCTCAAATCCCTACAATTCCTGTCAGATATTCAAGAAAAGCAAGGCAAAGGGCCGCATGGTTCCGCATCTCATCACGGCCCTGACCGGCCCCATCAACGAACTCGAGCAGCGGGTCCTGGAATCCATGCCGGCGATCGAGCGCTGGTTCCGCCTGGAGTGGATGGAACACACTCCGCCGTTCTACAGCTCGGTGGATATCCGCAACGCCGGCTTCAAGCTGGCGCCGGTCGACACCAACCTGTATCCCGGCGGCTGGAACAACCTAACGCCCGAGATGCTGCCGCTGGCGGTGCAATCCGCGATGGCGGCGATCGAGAAGATTTGTCCGGAGGCCAAGAACCTGCTGGTGATCCCGGAGAACCACACCCGCAACACGTTCTACCTGAGCAATCTGGCCCAGCTCAAGCGCATCTTCCACATGGCCGGCCTGAACGTGCGGATCGGCTCGATCAGCCCCGACATCAAGGAGCCCACGACGATCGAGCTGCCCGGTGGCGGCTCGGTGCTGCTGGAGCCGGTGGTGCGCAGCAAGCGGCGCCTGGGCCTGAAGGATTTCGATCCCTGCACCATCCTGCTCAACAACGACCTGTCGTCGGGCATTCCCGGCATCCTGGAAGACATCCACGAGCAATACCTGTTGCCGCCGCTGCACGCGGGCTGGTCGGTGCGGCGCAAGAGCAATCACTTCAAGAGCTACGAGGAAGTCTCCAAGCGCTTCGGCAAGCTGCTGGGCATCGACCCGTGGCTGATCAACCCGATGTTCAACATGTGCGGCGAGGTCGATTTCGCCGAAGGCGCGGGCATGGAGTGCCTGACCACCAATGTCGATGCGCTGCTGTCCAAGATCCGCAAGAAGTACAAGGAATACGGCATCAACGAAAAGCCGTTCGTGGTGGTGAAGGCCGACAACGGCACCTACGGCATGGGCATCATGACCGTGCGCGACGTGAAGGACTTGGCCGACCTGAACCGCAAGACCAAGAACAAGATGGCCGTGATCAAGGACGGCCAGCAGGTCAACCAGGTCATCATCCAGGAAGGCGTGCTGACCAACGAGCGCATCAACGACGCCGTGGCCGAGCCGGTGGTCTACATGATGGACCGCTACGTGGTGGGCGGCTTCTACCGCATCCATGCCGAGCGCGGCGTCGACGAGAACCTGAATGCTCCCGGCTCCAGCTTCGTGCCCCTGGCGTTTGCCGAGAGTACGCGCTTACCTCAGCCGGGCGAGAAGCCGGGCGCCAGTGCGCCGAACCGGTTCTATATGTATGGGGTCATCGGCCGGCTGGCGATGCTGGCTGCCAGCTACGAGCTGGAAGCCACCGACCCGGACGCGGAAACCTACGATTGATTAGAGGCGCCGCTCGTTGCTGCGGTGCAACATGGCCGGTTTTAGCCTGACCTGAAGCGCACAATTACGGTCCCAAAGGTAACAACCTCGCGAGGCCCGCAGAACAAGGGCCCAAGACGGGGTGTCTTAGTGCAAAGCTCGAAATCCTCCCTTGCGGCGCTCACGCTTGGCGCCATCGGCGTCGTCTACGGCGACATCGGCACCAGTGTCCTGTACGCCATGAAGGCGGTCTTCAGCACCGGCCACGTCCCCTTCACCGCCGCCAACGTCCACGGCATCCTCTCGATCTTTTTCTGGACGCTCACGGTGATCGTCTCGATCAAGTACGTGGTGCTGGTGCTGCGCGCCGACAACCACGGCGAAGGCGGCCTGATCGCGATGCTGGCGCTGGCCTCGACCTCGGTCAAGGACAAGCCCGAATTGCGGCGCGTGCTGCTGGTCGTCGGCATCTTCGGCACCTGCCTGTTCTACGGCGACGGTGTCATCACGCCGGCGATCTCGGTGCTGTCGGCGGTGGAGGGCCTGGAAGTGGTGTCGCCGGCGATGCGCAACTACGTGATCCCGCTGACGCTGGCCGTTTTGTTCTGCCTGTTCGCGGTGCAAAAGCGCGGCACCGGCGGCATCGGCCGCTTCTTCGGCCCGATCACGCTGGTCTGGTTCTTCGCGATCGCCGTGCTCGGCATTTCGCACATCGCCGGCAACCCGGCGATCCTGAAGGCGCTCAGCCCGCACTACGCGCTGCTGTTCATGTACCACAACCCGGTGACCACGTTCATCATCCTGGGCGCGGTGGTGCTGTGCGTCACCGGTGCCGAAGCGCTGTACGCCGACCTCGGGCATTTCGGCAAGAAACCGATCCGCCTGGCCTGGTTCTCCGTCGTCATGCCGGCGCTCACGCTCAACTACTTCGGCCAGGGCGCGCTGCTGCTGAAGAACCCGGAAGCGGTGAAGAACCCGTTCTTCCTGATGGCCCCGGACTGGGCCACGCTGCCGCTGGTGCTGCTCGCCACCATGGCCACGGTGGTCGCCTCGCAGGCGATGATCACCGGCGCCTTCAGCGTCACCAAGCAGGCGATCCAATTGGGCTACCTGCCGCGCCTGCACATCCGCCACACCAGCGTGCGCGAAACCGGGCAGATCTACGTCCCGCTCGTCAACTGGGGCCTGTTCATCGCGATCGTGGTGGCAGTGGTGATGTTCAAGTCGTCGGAGAACCTGGGCGCGGCGTACGGCATCGCGGTGACCAGCGACATGCTGATCACCACCATCCTCACCTTCTTCGTGATCCGCTACGGCTGGAAGTACCCGCTGTGGCTGTGCATCGCCGCGACCGGCTGGTTCTTCGTCGTCGACTTCACGTTCTGGGCTTCCAACCTGCTCAAGCTCGAGCAGGGAGGCTGGTTCCCGGTGCTGATCGGCGGCGGGGTCTTCACCTTGATGATGACCTGGAAGGAAGGCCGCGCCCTGTTGAACGACAAGATCCGGGCCGATTCGATCGACCTCAAGAGCTTCCTGGAAGCGGTGTTCGTCAGCCCGCCGACGCGGGTCGAGGGCTCGGCCGTGTTCCTCACCAGTGAACCGGGCACGGTGCCCAATGCCCTGCTGCACAACCTCAAGCACAACAAGGTGCTGCACGAGCACAACCTGTTCGTCACGGTGCGCAGCCACGAGGTGCCGTGGATCGGCATGAACAAGCGGGTCGAGATCGAGTCGCTCGGCCACGACTGCTGGCAGGTGATCCTGCACTACGGCTTCAAGAACGACCCGGACGTGCCGCGCGCGCTGGAGCAGATCCGCGCCCGCGGCTGCGAGATCGAGCGGATGAAGACCAGCTACTTCCTGTCGCGCGACACCGTCATCCCCACCATCGGCAGCGGCATGGCGCCCTGGCGCGAAAAGCTCTTTGCCCAGATGCACCATAACGCCAGTGCGGCGGCGGACTTCCTGAATCTGCCGAATAATTCGGTGGTGGAACTAGGCTCGAAGATCGAAATCTGAACAAACCCCATGAACATCCTGTTCGTCGCCGACCCGCTGGAAGTCTTCAAGACCTACAAGGACACCACCTTCTCGATGATGCGCGAGGCGCAGCGGCGCGGCCATCGCGTGGCCGCCTGCGAGCCCCAGCACCTGTCGTGGCGCACCGGCGGCAAGGTCAAGGCGCGGATTCGCGAGATCACGCTCACCGGCACGCTGGACGACTGGTTCCGGGTCAGCCATGAAAGCGTGCGGCCCTTGAGCGAATTCGACGCGGTGATCATGCGCAAGGACCCGCCGTTCGACAGCGAATACTTCTACGCCACCCACCTGCTCGAGCAGGCCGAGCGCGAAGGCGCGCGGGTGTTCAACAAGCCCGCCGCGCTGCGCGACCATCCTGAAAAACTGGCGATCATGGAGTTCCCGCAGTACATCAGCCCGACGCTGGTGACGCGCGACACCGAGGACGTCAAGGCCTTCCATGCCGAGCACCGCGACATCATCCTCAAGCCCCTGGACGGCATGGGCGGCATGGGGATTTTCCGCGTCGGCGCGGACGGGCTGAACCTCGGCTCCATCATCGAGACGCTGAACCAGAACGGCACCACCACCCTGATGGTCCAGCGCTTCGTGCCGGAAATCGCACAGGGCGACAAGCGCGTATTGGTGATCGGCGGCAAGGCGGTTCCGTTCAGCCTGGCACGCATCCCGCAAGGCAGCGAGATTCGCGGCAACCTGGCGGCGGGCGGCAAGGGCGTCGCGCAGCCGCTGTCGGCGCGCGACCTGGAGATCGCCAACGCGCTCGGCCCCGTGCTGGCGGAGCGCGGCTTGCTGCTGGTGGGGCTGGACGTGATCGGCGACTGGCTGACCGAAATCAACGTGACCAGCCCGACCTGCTTCCAGGAGATCACCGAGCAGGCCGGCTTCGATGTGCCGGCGATGTTCCTGGATGCGCTGGAAATGTCATTGCGGGCTTGACCCGCAATCCATCGCCGCCATGGATGCCGGATCAAGTCCGGCATGACACCTCCTACCCGGCCGCCTGCCCGTCCGCGAACACGCGCAGTTCACCGGGCCGGAACGCGGTCCAGCTTTCGTTGGTCGTCAGCGGCGCGGTGACCACCACGGCCACCCGGTCCTGCGGCGTGGTGTTGCGGGCAAAGTCGATGCTCAAGTCCTCGTCGGCCAGGTGCGCATGTGCGAACGGGTGCTTGCGCTCGACGAAGAACAGCTTGGTCGAGCAATGCGCCCACAAGGCCTGGCCGTTGGACAGCATGAAATTGAAGGTGCCGTGCCGCGCGATCTGCGGCGTGAGTTCACGCAGCGTCAGCGTCAGCTCCTGCACGCTCGGCACGCCGGCATGCGACTTCGACATTTCCTGCATCAGCCAGCAAAAGGCGCGCTCGCTGTCGGTATCACCCACCGGGCGAAAGCTGGCGTGCAGGCGCGGATTGAAATTCTCCAGGTTGCCGTTGTGCGCGAACACCCAGTAGCGCCCCCACAGCTCGCGCACGAACGGATGGCAATTCTCCAGAGCTACCGCGCCCTGGGTGGCCTTGCG
Organism: Ramlibacter sp.; assembly: GCA_028292245.1. Lineage (GTDB taxonomy): Bacteria > Pseudomonadota > Gammaproteobacteria > Burkholderiales > Burkholderiaceae_C > Ramlibacter. The sequence goes on along the minus strand of JAQGMS010000039.1, from coordinate 5,485 downwards.
GATGTGCGCGACGACGTTGCGGCTCTTGATCGGGTAGCGGCGGATCAACTCGGCCACCGGCGACTCGCACGCGGGCTGGTGGTCGACGAAATGCCGCAGGCCGGCGCCCTCGAAGAACGCGATGCCCCAGCCGTCGGCGTGCTCGTCGGTGCGGCCGCCGCGTTGCGCGAAACCGGTGAAGCTGAACGTCACGTCGGTCGGCGTGTTGCAGTTCATCCCGAGCAGTTGGCACATGGCGCTATTTTGAACCCAGCGGCGCGGCGGTGGCCGTGGGGCCGCGCAATCGCCATGCGGCCACCATTGCCAGCGCGCACAGCGCGGCCAGCATCCAGAACACCTCGTTGAAGGCGGCCAGCCGCGCGGCGCTGGTCACCGGGTTGGTCAGCGTGTCGCCGTGCGTCGCGATGCGCCATTCCAGCACGATGCCGCACAGGCTGACGCCGGCCGCGCCGCCGAGCATCCGCACGAAGTTGATCGCGCTCGAACCCTGCGGGATCAGGTGCTTGTCCAGCGAGCGCATCGAGCCGATGTTGAGCGACGGCAGGATGAAGCCCAGTCCTATGCGGCCGAGCACGGCCCAGGCCACCAGCAGCCAGATGGTCGATTGCAGGCCGATGGTCGGCATCAGAGCGAACGACGCCGCCAGCAGACCCAGGCCGATGGTGACCAGCACGTGCGTGGGCTGCCGGTCCGCCAGGCGCCCCACCAGCGCGATCGTGCCGGCCAGGATGAAGCCCGCTGGCAGCAGGATGGTGCCCACGTAAGAGGGCGACAGGCGCAACGCCAATTGCATGTAGACCGGCAGCAGGTAAGTGGAGCCGAACAGGGCGGTGCCGTAGATGAAGGCCACGATGCTGCCCATCGCGAAGGTGCGGTGTCCGAACAGCGCGAGGTCCATCAGCGGCTCGCCGCCGTTCGCCTTGATCCGGCGCTGCCATGCAATGAAAGCGACCAGCGCCACGGCCGCACTCGCCAGCAGCGCGCCGGCCGCGGCGCCGCCTCCATGCAGTTCCACCAGGCCGTTGAGCAGGCACAGCGTGCCGATGCTGCCCAGCAGCAAGCCGCGCCAATCGAGTGCGTTGCCGCGCTGCGCCGCCGCGCCGCCCGGCGCGCTGGTCGGCACGAACTTCCAGGCCAGCGCCAGGGAGAGCAGGCAGAACGGCACCACCATGAAGAAGATCGAGCGCCACCCGAACAGGTCCACCAGCACGCCGCCGATGCTGGGCCCGATCGCAGGCGCCAGCACCACGCCCATGCCGAAGATGCTGCTGGCGCGGCCCTGCTCGTTGGGCTCGAAGGCCCGCAGGATGATGATCGCGGGAATCGGCTGCACCACTCCGGCGGCAAGGCCCTCGGCAACGCGTCCGGCCAGCACCAGGCTGAACTGGCCGGCGAAACCGCCGGCGATGCCGCCCGCCATCAGCATCAGCATGGCGCCCACATAGGTGCCGCGGTAACCGTAGCGCGCCAGCAGCCAGGGCGTGGTGAGCATCGACACCGTCGTGGCGATCATGAAGCCGGAGCTGACCCACTGCGCGCGCTCCTGCCCCAGCGTGAAATGCTGGCTCATGTCGGGAATCGCCACATTGATGATGGTGGATGACATGATCGATGCCATCGTCCCCACCATCACCGACAGCAGCAGGAACCAGCGGTAGCGCGGGCCGTAGCGCTGCTGCAATTCGGCCAGGCCGGCGGTGCTCAAGCGGTCTCCGGTCCGGCGGCCATACGCTGGGCGCAGCCCGCGCAGATGCAGGCCTTGCCGCGCGCCTGCACGGGCAACTGGTCAAGCAGCTCGGCGGTGAAATCCATTTGCGTGCACCAGCAAGGCGGCTGCTCGACACCGGTGGCTTGCTGTACTTCCATCGCGCACTGGTTCAGCTGGCCGCACAGGGGGCAGCGGGTCGGGTCGAGCGTATTGGAAAGCGGCATGGGATCAGGGCAAGTGGACATTTTCCGCGAAGTGCCGGTAGACCGCCGCGATGCGCCGCAGGTGCCGCGACTCGGGATGGGCCAGCAGCCAAAGCTCCGACTCGCATCCTTGCAGGGGCGGCGACAACGCAACCAATTGCGGCTCGCACTTGAGCATGAAGAGCGGCACGATGCCCACGCCCAGCCCGGCCTTGATCGCGTCCACCACCGCGACGATGCCGTCCACCAAGTGGCGCGGCGCGAGCTTCGGCGAGTGCTTGCGCCGCCAGCGCACGGAAGGGTGCTCGGGCATGGCCTCGTCGGGCGCGATCCAATCCTGTTCGTCGAGCGGCCTGCGCCGCCGCGCGACCGGCAGGCTGCGCCCAGCGCAAACGACGAAGCGGATCTGCCCCAGGTGCCGGCCGATCAGGTGGTCCGGCGCCTTGGGCGTGGCTCGTAAGGCCAAGTCCGCATCCCTGCGCGTCAGGCTGGCCAGTTCGTTGGCCGAGCGCAGCTCCAGTTGCAGCAGCGGGTGCTGGGCCGCCAACGCCGGCAGGCAGGGCAGCACCAGCCCGCGCAGCACCGAGTCGGTGGTGGTCAGCCGCACCCGGCCGGTGACCTCGGAGTTGCCTCCATGCGCCGCCGAACGCGCGGCCTCCAGCTCAGCCTCGATGCGCTCGGCGTGGCGCGCGATTTCCAGCATCGCGTCCGATGCGAGGTAGCCCTGCCGCGTGCGCTCGAACAAGCGCTGGCCCAGGCTTTTCTCGATGCGCTGCACGCCGCGAAACACCGTGGAGGCATCGGCCGCCAGCCGAGCGGCGGCTTCTGCCAGCGTGCCGCCGCGCACCACCGCCAGCAAAAGCTCGAGGTCTGAGGCCGTCATGGCGTATTGCGATTTTGCAATGGACGATTTCATGTTTGCCTATTTCCTTTGCGCCAACGCAATCCTACAGTTCGCTTCCCTCCAAAGCAAATTGAAAGAAACCCATGAAGCTCTATTACTCGCCCGGCGCCTGCTCGCAGGCCGTTCACATCGCGCTGCGTGAAGCCGGTCTCACCCCCGACCTGGCGAAGGTCGATCTCGCTTCCCACCAGCTCGAAGGCGGCGCCGACTACTTCGCCATCAACCCGCGCGGCTACGTGCCGCTGCTGGAATTGGGCGACGGCAGCCGCCACACCGAAGTCGTGGCGCTCCTGCAGTACGTCGGCGACCTGACACCCGCCAGCGGCCTGATGCCCGCGCCCGGCACAGCCGAGCGCTTCGAAGTGATCAAGTGGCTGGCGTTCGTGTCCAGCGAATTGCACAAGGTGTTCAGCCCCTGGCTGTGGCACAAGGAAACCGCCGACTCCACCCGTAAGGATTGCAAGGAGAAATTGGCGCAGCGATTTGCCGAGCTCGATCGCGTCCTGGGCCAGCGCGATTTCCTGGCGGGCAGCAATTTCAGCGCCGCCGACGCCTACGGCTTCACCATCGTCAGTTGGGCGCCGATGCTGGGCATGAGCCTGAAGGCCTATCCGCAACTGCAGGCCTGGCTGGCGCGCATCGCGCAGCGGCCGGCGGTGCATGCGGCGTTGCTGGCCGAAGGCCTGGCCAAGCCCTGAGACGGATGCCATGCACCTGACGCTGATCAGCCATCACCTGTGCCCTTATGTGCAGCGGGCGGCGATCGTGCTGGCCGAGAAGAACGCCGTCGTCAGCCGGCGCTACGTCGACCTGGCCGACAAGCCCGACTGGTTCCTCGCGATCTCGCCGCTGGGCAAGACGCCGGTGCTGCTGGTACAGGACCACCCGCTGTTCGAGTCGGCGGTGATCTGCGAGTACCTCGACGAGGCGGTGCCGCCGCGGCTGCATCCGCAAGACACATTGCAACGGGCGCGGCATCGCGCCTGGATGGAGTTCGGCTCCACGGTCCTCAACACCATCGCGGGTTTCTACAACGCGCCCGATGCGGCCACGCTGCAGGCGCGCCGTGACGAGCTGCAATCGAAGTTCATGCAATTGGAAAAAGTGTTGCCGACCACCCGCCCGTATTTCGGCGGCGAGCGGTTCTGCATCGTCGACGCGGTGTTCGCCCCGGTGTTCCGCTACTTCGACGTGTTCGAGCAGCTCGGCGAACCGGATCTCTTCACGGCGATGCCGCGAGTGCGCGTGTGGCGCGCGGCGCTTGCGCAGCGGCAGTCGGTGCGGCAGGCTGTCGGGATCGACTACCGCGAGCGGCTCACGCAGTTCCTGCTCGAGCGGGGCTCGGAGCTGTCGCGCCGCATCGCGGCCCGTCGGGGGCGGTGAGCGGGGTCAGGCCGTCCCGGCCTTCACCTTCAGCCGCCATGCATGCAGCAGCGGCTCGGTGTAGCCGCTGGGCTGTTCCAGGCCCTTGAACACCAGGTCGCTCGCCGCCTTGTACGCGGCCGACTTCTCGAAGTTGCCGGCCATCGGCTGGTACAGCGGGTCGCCCGCGTTCTGGCCATCCACCACGGCCGCCATGCGCTGGAAAGTCTTCTCCACCTGCGCCTTGGTCACCACGCCGTGCAACAGCCAGTTGGCGATGTGCTGGCTCGAGATGCGCAGCGTCGCGCGGTCTTCCATCAGGCCGACGTTGTGGATGTCGGGCACCTTGGAGCAGCCCACGCCCTGGTCGATCCAGCGCACCACATAGCCCAGGATGCCCTGCGAGTTGTTGTCGAGTTCCGCCTGGATCTCGGCCTCGGTCCAGAAAGGAACCAGCGCCGTCGGAATCTGCAGGATCGCGTCGAGCAGGTTTTCTTCCATCGCCAATGACTTCTTCTCGTTGACGAAGATCTCCATGCTCTTTTGCAGCGACGCCACGTCCACCTGGTGGTAGTGCAACGCGTGCAGCGTCGAGGCCGTGGGCGAGGGCACCCACGCGGTGTTGGCGCCGGCTTGCGGATGCGCGATCTTCTGCTTCATCATTTCCGCCATCAGGTCGGGCATGGCCCACATGCCCTTGCCGATCTGGGCGCGGCCGCGCAGCCCGCAGGCCAGGCCGATCTGGACGTTGTTCATCTCGTACGCGCGCAGCCAGGTGGTGTTCTTCATCAGGGGCTTGCGCATCATCGCGCCCGAATGCATGGCGGTGTGGATCTCGTCGCCGGTGCGGTCCAGGAAGCCGGTGTTGATGAAGGCCACGCGAGCCGTCGTTTCGGCGATGCAGGCCTTGAGGTTGACGCTGGTGCGGCGCTCTTCGTCCATGATGCCCAGCTTCACGGTGTTCTCCGGCAGGCCCAGCAGGGTTTCGACGCGGCTGAACAGCAGCGAAGCGAAGGCGGCCTCGGCCGGGCCGTGCATCTTGGGCTTGACGATATAGACCGAGCCGGTACGCGAGTTGCGGATAGCCCCGGCCCCGCTTGCGGTGCCGGCTTGTGCTGCTGCCCCCTTACCCTTTTGCAGGTCGTGCATGGCAATCGCGGTGGTGATGACCGCGTCCATGATGCCTTCGGGAATTTCCTTCTTGCCGCCGTCCCACAGGATGGCCGGGTTGGTCATCAGGTGGCCCACGTTGCGCAGGAACATGAGCGAACGGCCGTGCAGGCGCATCTCGCCGCCGCCGGGCGCGGT
>JAQGMS010000032.1 GCA_028292245.1 Ramlibacter sp. | reverse complement strand
AGACTGCCCAGCTCAACGCGGGCACCCAGACCAGCGCCCAGATGGTGGACGATGTAAAGCAGGCCGGCCGCGACCTCGCCACGCAGGTGCGCAGGCTGGTGCAGGCCGGCGCTACCCATGTCGTGGTGGTCGGCACTTATGACTTGAGCCGCTCGCCCTGGGCCACGGTCACCGGCCAAGGCGCGTTGCTGACCGACGTCAGCACCAAGTTCAACACCGAGTTGCTGGTCTCGATCGTGGACCTGGGCGCGAACGTCCTTTACGTCGACGCGGCCCTGCTGTTCAACCTGATGGCCAACGGGCCCGCCACCTACAGCTTCACCAATTCGCTCGACGCGGTCTGCAACTCGATCGACCCGGGACCGGGCATCGGCATCGGCGCGGGCCATGTGAACTCGGCCCTGTGCACACCGGCCACTGTGCTCTCGGGCGCGGATTACGGGACCTACGTGTTCGCCGACGAGGTCTATCCGACGCCGCAGGGGCAGCGCACGTTCGGCGACTACGCGTTCCAGCGGATTCGCGCTCGCTGGTGACCGCGCCAGGCACGCAAGAAAAAGCGCCCCGAGGGGCGCTTTTTGTTTGCGGTGTTGCTGGCCGGAAGGCGCGGATCACAGCCAGCCGGCTGCATGCATCTGTGCGATCACGTACTGCGCCAGCAACTGGTAGCCCAGCGGCGTGGGATGCACGGAGTCGGCGAAGGCGTAGCCGCTGGTGTCGCCTGGGATGGTGCTGGCGGTGGTGCAGGCGATGGAAGAGCCGGCAAGCGGGTTGGCCGTCGATGTGGCGCTGCAAGCGGGGGTCGTCTCGTTGGTGATGCCGTACTTCCCCGGGTTGGCGTACTGGTCATGACCCTGCGTGTACGCGTCCACATAGAGCGCGGCGGATCCGCTCAGGCCGGCCTGCAACTGGCTGTTGAAGGTCGTCACCATCGTGTTGAGCAGCCCCCGGGTCGTGGCGTCCAGGCTGGTCTGCGCGAACGGTGTCTGCGAGACATCGGGGAGGTTCACCACCACCACGTACTTCGCGCCCTTCGCAAGGACCTGCGTCTTGATCAGGCCGGCCAGCTCGGCGCCGGCTTGTCCCATGGCCGTGACGGCGGCATTGGCGGCGGCGCCGGTCGCTGCCTGGCCGCCGGCGGCGACCGCGGCCTGCACATCCGACGCCCACCCGGCGGCGACGGCGGCGCCCACCGCGGTCGCGCCTCCCGCTGCTGCCCCGGCAACGCCGTTGAGGTTCATGAAGATGTCGTTGCCGCCGCCCATCACCGTGACCAGCTCGTGGCCCGAATAAGCGCCGCCGACTTTCGCCAGGTGGGTGCTCATCTGCGTCGCGATCGGCACCGCCAGCAGGCCGAGGTTGATCTGGTTGAATGGCGCGGCCTGCAGCGTCGCGGAGTTGGGCGCGAACGGCTTGCTCACGCGCGAACTGCCCTGGGCATAGTTGAAGCACTCGGCGTGATTGGTGACGGCCGCGCCGGTCAGGCCCGGAATGTTCACCAGCAGGCCGGTCTGGGCCGCGCAGGGCGCGCCCAGGCGCATGCTGGCCGCGAGCACCTCGGTCCAGTTCAGGCCGGTCGCACTGTTCACCGTCCATTTGCCGCCGCCCACCGCGGCGATGGTGCCGACCTTGTAGGTTCCGACGTCGCTCAGGCTGTCGCCGAACGACACCGTCGTGTTGACGTCGATGCCGCTGCTGCCGCCGCCGCAAGAGGCCAGCACGACGGCCGCGCCGAGCGCCGCCAATTTGAGTTTGAGGTGTTTCATCGGATGCTCCTGGGTGGGTCAGTGAACGAAAAGAACGACCGTTCGATTTTGTGTTCGAGGATGGTAGACCGGCCCGCGCGCGTGGCCCACGGGGTAATCACCGACAGGCAACGGTGAGCTGACCCCTGCGCGACTCGCCGCTCAGCGGTAGCGCAATTTCATCGCGAGGATGGCCAGCGCCAGTGACAAGGTGATGGCATTGGCCGCCACGATCGGCCAGGCGCCCAGCAGCAAGCCATAGGCGAGCCACAATGCGACCCCGCACGCGAACACCGAGTACATGCCCAGCGAGATGCCCCTGACGTCGCGGGTCCTGAACGTGAGCCAGGCCTGCGGAACGAAGCTGCAGGTCGTGAGAAACGCGGCCAGGTAGCCGATCAATTCATGCGAAGGCATCGGGATGGTTTCCTCAAAGGTCGCGAGCGGCCCATTCGATCAAGGCTTCGATCGCCGGGCGCGCCAGGTGGGCCTGCGGATGGTTGCAGATCGCCACCAGCACGTAGCGCTTGCCGCTGGCGGCGTGTACGTAGCCGGCGACGCCGTTCACATCGCGCAGGCTGCCGGTCTTCAGGTGCGCCAGGCCCGCGCTGCCGCGTGACCTGCGCAGCGTGCCGTCGACGCCGGCGACCGGCAGCGAGGCGATGAATTCCGGCATCGAAGGTGAAGCCCACGCCAGTTGCAGCAGCCGCGCCAGTTGTTGCGCGGTGGTGCGCTCGTCGCGCGACAGGCCCGAGCCGTTGACCCAGACCGGCAGGTCGGCGGGTCCGATGCGCTCGCGCCACCATTGGCGCATCGCCTCGCGCGATCCTTCCAGCGTGCCCACCCCCTTTTGCTGCAGGCTCAGCGTCAGAAACAGCTGCTGCGCCATCACGTTGTTGCTGAACTTGTTGATGTCGCGGATCACTTCGGCCAGCGCCGGCGACTGCATCTCGAAAGCCGGCGCCAGGCCCACGGGCACCCGGCCCTCGCGTACCTGCCCGGCCACGTTGCCGCCCATTTGCTGCCACAGCCCGCCGATGGCGCGTGCCGCGTAACTGCGCGGATCGGCATAGGCCACCGGCCAGGTTCTCTCGCCGCAGGCGGCCGGATAGCCGCCGGCGAAACGCACGCGCGCGGGATCGCTGAAATCGGCCTTCAGGCCGCCGCGCCAATCGTTGCATTCACCCGCCGTCAGAGCGACGCTGGCTGGGAACTGCACGCCGGCCAACGGCGGCTCCAGGTGCACCTGCGCCTGGCCCCCTTGGGGCGTGAAGGTCATCACCAGTGCCTTGAAATTCAGCAGCAGCGCATCGGGCGCCGCATTGTACGGACGCAGCGGCTCGCCATCAAAAGCGCCGGGATCCTGGGCCACGGTTTCGAAGGCGCTGCGGTCCAGCACGATGTCGCCGGAGACCGAGCGGATGCCCAGCCCCTGCACCCGCCGCAGCAGCAGCCAGAGCCGCTCGGCCACCAGCTTGGGGTCGCCCTGGCCCTTGATGTAGAGATTGCCGTTCAGTGTGCCGTCGCGCACCACGCCCTCGACGTAGACCGGCGTCGGCCACGTATAGGCCGGGCCCAGCAACTCCAGGCCGGCGAAGGTGGTGGCCAGCTTCGCGATCGACGCCGGGTTGACCGGAACTGCAATGCGATGGGCCAGCCGCGGCGGCGATTTGCCGTCGGCGTCGGCGACCAGCAGCGTGATGGCGTCGCGCGGCAGTCTGGCGCGCGCCAGGGCGGCCTCGACCGCGGCCGGCAAATCCTGCGCTGTGGCCGGCAGCGCGGCCAGCACGAGCAGCCAGCCGGCGAGGAAGCGGTGAAGGGGCATTCCGGGATTATCCGGCCCCTCGATAATGCTGGATTGCCCGAAAGCCACTGCTTGAACCTGCTTGCCTTCGATACCAGCACCGACAGCCTGTCCGTCGCCGTGCAGCGCGGGGCCGCGCTTTCCCACGAGCCGATCGGGCACCAGGGCGCGGGCGGCGCGCAGGCCTCGGCGGTGCTGATCCCGGTGATCCGCGAACTGCTGGCGCGCGCCGGCCTGCGGCTGGCGCAACTGGACGCGATTGTTTTCGGCCAAGGCCCCGGTTCGTTCACCGGGCTTCGCACCGCATGTTCGGTTGCGCAGGGCCTGGCGTTCGGGGCAGGGGTCCCGGTGCTGCCGGTGGACACCTTGCTCGCGGTGGCGCAGCAGGCGCGCGAAAGCGCGGGCGCGCAACAGATCGTTGCCGTCCTCGACGCGCGCATGGACGAGGTCTATTGGGCTGCATATGCGAACGAAGGCGGGGCTTGGCGCCGGCAAGGCGACTTCAAGCTCGGGCGTCCCGAGGACGTCGTGGTTCCCGCCGGGTGGGCCCTGGCCGGCAACGCCTTTGCCGCGTATGCGGGCCGCTTGCCGCAGGGTCCGCCGCGGATCGAGGCCGTGCCCACGGCGCAATCGTTGCTGGGGCTGGCACCCGCGCTGCTGGCTGCCGGCCAGGCCGTGCCCGCCGCCGGGGCCCTGCCTCTCTACATTCGCGATAAAGTGGCCCAAACTACGCAGGAACGCGCGGCCGCGCGCGCCGCGCAACCGTCCCGACCATGAGCGCCGTTTTCAGATCCGTCGAAGCCCAGTTCGAGCCGCTGACCGAAGCGCGGCTGGACGAGGTCGTCGCTATCGAGGGCGGTGCCTACGAGCACCCGTGGACGCGCGGCAACTTCAGCGACTCCCTGCGATCGGGCTACCAGGCCCAGATCCTGGAGGCCGGCGGCGTCGTGCTGGGCTATTTCGTCGCCATGAAGGGCGTGGACGAAGTGCATCTGCTCAACATCACGGTGGCGCCCGCCCACCAGGGACAGGGTTGGGGCCGCGTGATGCTCGATGCGCTGGCGCTATGGGCGCGCAGCCAGGGCGCGCAGTGGCTCTGGCTGGAAGTGCGCGCGAGCAACACGCGCGCCCAGCGCATCTACGAGCACCACGGCTACCGGCGCGTCGGCGAACGCAAGAGCTATTACCCCGCCAGCCACGGCAAGCGCGAAGACGCCGCGGTGATGAGCCTGCGGCTATGAGCGTGGACCTCGACGCCCGCCAGCGGGCCATGCTGGCGGAAATTGGCGTGCGCGTGTTCGCAGCGCCGGCGCGTGCCGCCGCGACCGCGCAGGTCGTGCCCGCAGCGCGGCCCCAACCATCCGCCGCGCCGCTGCGCGCTGCGCCGCCGATGCCGCGCGACGCCCCGGCGCTGCCATCGCGAGCCGGCGGGATCGAGCTCATGGAGTGGGACGCCCTGGCGCAGGCCGTGGCCGCGTGCCGCGCGTGCCAGCTCTGCGCGGGCCGGCGCAACACCGTGTTCGGCGTGGGCGACCCGCAGGCCGACTGGTTGATCGTGGGCGAAGCCCCGGGCGAACAGGAGGACCTGCAAGGCGAGCCCTTCGTTGGCCAGGCCGGCAAGCTGCTGGACAACATGCTCAAGGCGATGGGGCTGGAGCGCCATCACAAGGTCTACATCGCCAACGTCCTCAAGTGCCGCCCGCCCGGCAACCGCAACCCGGAGCCACAGGAGGTGGCGCAGTGCGAGCCCTTCCTGCGCCGGCAGGTGCAATTGCTGCAGCCCAGGATCATCCTGGCGATGGGGCGATTCGCGGTGCAGTCGCTCTTGGGCAGCAGCGAGCCGATCGGCAAGTTGCGCGGCCGCGGTCACGAATACATGGGCGTTCCGGTGGTGGTGACTTATCACCCGGCCTACCTGCTGCGCAACCTGGCGGACAAGGCCAAGGCCTGGGCGGACCTGTGCCTGGCACAGGAACTGATGCGCGGTCAGCCGCCGGCCGAAAGCACCTGAGGCCGGTAGGCTCGCGCGGCAATGGTGCGCGCCTCGTAGTCGATTCCGCTCAGGGCCGCGTAGTCGGCCATGGTCCGCTCCCGTCCCAGGCCGTACACGCCCATCGGTTTGCCGGCCACGAGGGCGGCCAGCCGGTTGCGCGAACGAATCTCCAATCCCCACCAGGCCTGCGCGCGTTGGCCGTCGTGCGATTCGTCCCAATGCATCGGCCGCGGCGGCGCGCCCGACTCGGGATTGTTGTACAGGTGGTAGACCGGCAGGCCCGGCACGTGAAAGATGTCCCAGCCATGAGTGAACAGCCGCGCCGCCAGCGCCTGCTCCTCGCCGTGGAAGTAGAACCAGGGGTCGTAGGGAAAAGCCTGGACGAACGTGCCGGGCGCGAACACGCAGCCCGCGCCGAGGTGGTAGCCGGCCACCGGTTCGTCCTGCTCCAGCGGATGGGCCTCGAAGCCAAGAACCGGATGATCGGGCTCGAACACCGCGCCGCTTTTCACCACATGGACAAGGACTTTTTCGGTGGAGGGCCGGTGCACCGCCTGCTCGCCTTCGAAGGCGAACGCGTTGGGGTAGGCCGACAGCACGACACCCTTGCGGCCGGGCAGCAGGGCTTGCGCCTGCGCGATCAGCTTGTCATCCCAGTGCGCAGCGAAATCCATGTGCGAGTCGATCTGGAAGAACCAGTCCTCGCCGTCGTACAGCGACATCGCGATCGCGCGAGCCCAGCAAGGTCCCCGCGCATACAACGGCTCGATGCGGACATAACTGAGCTTGGCCGGTTCCACGTCCGCGGACGACGGCCGCGGCGACGCGGCCGGGCTCTGGTCGACCACGCCGAAGTGCAATTGGCCGGGCCAGCGGGCGGCCGTCACGGCGCGCGCCAGCGTGAAGCCCAGGACAGGGTCGCAGTAGGAAGCGATGCTGACGAATACGCGCATGGATGAAACGTTGTGAGGCTGCGCGACATCGCCCGGTCGAACGCGGCGCGCGGGCACTATTTCACGTCATGTTAGCAATGCCGCCACAGCGGGCGAGCCGCGGAGCCGCCCGCGAGTGAGCCCAATGTCGCGGAGTGCTCCTTTTTCACTGGCATTCGTGTTGCGTGCCCTGTAACGCTGTGCTACTGTTTGAAAGCATCTTTTGGACCCAAGGACCCCACTGCGGTATGGGGAGTGGCAACGGGAAAACTACCGTGCCTGAAAGCAATCCATGAACAAGCCGAGCCAGATTCCCATGGGCACGTTGCCGACCCGCGTCGCGACTCGGCCCGTCGCCAGCCCTGCGGTGGCTGGCTTCCGGCCGGCTGGCGTGGCGTTGGCCGTTGCGGCGGCGTTCATGGGTGCAGGCCAGGCATTGGGCCAGCCCAGCGTCGCGCAGGTGATCCAGGGCCAGGCCAGCTTCGCCCAGCAGGGCAACGGCCTGTTGGTGACGACGCAGAACGCCGCCGGCACCAACCGCTCGGCCATCAACTGGCAAAGCTTTTCGATTCCGGCGGGCAGCGTCACGCGGTTTGACCAGCCCAGCGCCGCCAGCCTGTCGATCAACCGTGTGGTGGGCAACAATCCGTCCGCCATTTTCGGCACGCTATCCTCCAACGGCAAACTGGTGCTTGTCAACCCGTCGGGCATCGCGGTGGGCGCAGGCGCCGTGGTGGACACCGCCGGCTTTACTGCTTCGACCTTGCGCATGAGCGACGCCGACGCGTTGGCCGGACGGCTGGTGTTCGGTGGTGACGGCCTGCCGGGCGGAACACTCAGCGTCGACGGCCGCATCCTGGCGCGCAGCGGCGATGTGGTGCTGATCGCGCCCAATGTGCAGGCCGGCAGCCAGGCCCTGTTGCAGGCGCCCAATGGTTCGACGATCCTCGCGGCGGGCCAGAAGGTGGAGTTGACCGGCCGCGGCCTTGAAGGCATCCGGCTGGAGCTGCAGGCCCCGAGCGACCAGGCGGTGAACCTGGGCACGCTGCAAGGCGATGCGGTCGGCATCTTTGCCGGCCAGTTGAAGCACAGCGGCCTGGTCCAGGCCACCGGCATCAGCAGCGAAGGCGGCAAAGTGGTGCTGAAGGCGCTGGACAGTGCCGAGGTATCGGGCCGGGTCGCGGCGACGAGCGGACAACGCGGCGGGCAGGTGCAGGTCACCGCCAACAAGGTGATGCTCAAGAGCGGCGCGCTGATCGATGTCAGCGGCCGCGAAGGCGGCGGCGAGGCGCTGGTCGGTGGCGGCTGGCAGGGCAAGGACAGCCGCGTCGCCAACGCACAGCAAACCGTGGTGGAGGCGGGTGCCACCATCAACGCGGATGCAAAGGACAACGGCAATGGCGGCACCGTCGTGGTGTGGGCCGATGATTCGACTTCGTTTCGCGGGAATATTTCGGCGCGCGGTGGCGAGCAGTCAGGCGATGGCGGCCAGGCCGAAACTTCGGGAAAGAAATTTCTGGAGTTCGCGGGACGGGCAGACCTGCGCGCGGCGCAGGGCCAGGCGGGAGGGTTGCTGCTGGACCCAAACGATATTTCGATTCAGCTCACGGGCTCGACGAACCTCTCATTGGGAGGAACCACTTATTCGCCAGGCAGCTCCCCGTCGATACTGCTGACCGGAGATCTGAACGCCCAGCTCGCCCTTAGCAACGTCATCATCACGAGCGCCAGTGGCAATACCGAAGCGGGCAAAATTACGGTTGCCGACCCTGTGTCGTGGGGCAATTCGAACCAGCTGACGCTGCGCGCGGACGGCGGCATTGCCATAAACGCCGCTGTTACAAGCACCAGCAAGACGGGCACCCTGAATTTGCGGGCCTTCGGTGGCGATATCGCGCAAGGTCCCTCCGGCAACATCCAGGCGCAGACCCTGTTTGCCTACGCTGACGCTGGGGCTGTGACACTGAATAACACCGGCAACAACATCGGAGGCCCCAGCGGCTCAGCTGGCTACCTCGGTGGCGGAGCCTTGGGCGGCGCGTTCAGCTTCGTCAATTCGGGTGGATTCAACGTCAGCCAGACAACGCCTAGCCCGTTTCCTGTGTTCAACGGCGTCGTCACCAGCAACCAGGCAATCAACCTGACCGCACTGACCGGCGACTTGGTCATTATCGACACCGTTAAGGGCGTCGACGCCGGCAGCGGTGCCGTGACATTGACGGCCAGCACCGGTTCGATTACTCAATACAGCACGGCAGCTGCGATCAAGGCCGGGGACCTGACCGCCAATGCGGCCAACGCGATCGTCCTGACGGCCACCGGTGGCAACGCCGTCACGGGCACCTTCAATGCCACCCAGACTTCGACTTCTCCTACGGCCATCATCTCGTTCGTTAATGCGGGCAGCCCCTGGTCGGCCGGCGCGGTGACCTCGGCGGCGTCCAACTCGGCCGTCACCCTCTTGTCGAACGACAGCTCGCCGATCACGGTCACCGGCCAGGTCAAGGCCGGCCCTTCCTCCTCGATCACCATCACCAGCGCGGGAGGCGGCGCGCTGCTGCAGGGCGGCGGCGTGCTGATCGCGGACTCGATCGCGCTGCAGCAATATTCCACCGGCGCGATCGGCACATCGGGCACGCCGTTGCAGACCCAGTCCCGGCCACCCGCACCCACATCACCGCCTGCACCTTCGCCCTCACCGACGCCCGCGCCTGCCCCCGCACCAACGACCAGTTTTACCATTGGCGGCCCGAGCGGACCCAGCGCGGTATACATCGCGCACAGCGGTGTCGCCAATCTCAATTCGATATCGCTCGGAGCCAACGCGCCCTTTGCGTTCAGTGCAACTGGCAATCTGAACGTCAACAGCAACATCAACACAGGCACCGCATCGCTGACCCTGGGCTCCGGCGGCTTGTTGACCCTGGGCAATACGTACGGTCTGCAAAGCGGAAACATCACGCTGCTGGCCGATAGCCTCAATCTGCAAGGCCCAGTGAAGGGCGGTAGCATTTCGCTAACCGCCGACAACATGAGCTTGCAGGGCGCAGCCGACTCGATCGATGGCGGAGCCGGCCTGATCGCGGTTCAGGCGGTTACCCCTGGGCGGGATATTGAGCTGGGCTCGAACGGTGTTCTGACTCCTGGCACTGCGTTGCAATTGGGTACCACCGAGATGGCCTCGTTCAAGACTACCGGCACACTGCGCATCGGTTCCCTCACGGGCGGCGAAATCTACATCGGCGATCCGATCTCGCCCAATGTGGGCGTCCTCTCGCTGAAGGCCGGCGGCGACATTTCGCAGTACAACCCTGGAACGATCACGGTCGGCAAGCTAGCAATCGCGACGCTGGGCAATGTGACGCTGGACACCCCCGGCGCCAACAACATGATTACGGACCTCGCCGCCGAGCTGGGTGACGCGAGCAACGTCAACAGGAACTTTAAGTTCTCGAATAGCCAAGCGCTGAATATCGCTAGCGGGTTGGACGGCATCAGCGGCGTCAGCATCACCTTGCCGACACCTCCTGCTCCCGCCTACGACCCACTCAGCCCCGATGGGGTAATCGCACTCACTGCGAATAACGGGGCGCTGACGCAAGCGCCCGGCGCCTTGCTCGCCGGCAAGGCGGTTTACGCGGAGGGTTCGAAGGTCGAATTGACCGAGCTGAATGTCACCGGCGTGATTGCCGGCAAAGCCACCGGGTCGAGCCAAAGCGACGTCTTTCGCTACACCAGCACCAACGGCATCAACGTCAACAAAGTCTATGGATTTTCCGGTATCCGCTCGGCCGCGGTGGCTTCGCCGCCTCCTTCGGGGTCGCCTGCTCCTTCGGGACCCCCAGCTGCTTTCGCCGCCATCGAGCTGATCGGTGCCAATATCACTCAAGCCCCCAACGCGCCCATCGTGGCCAACGGCGGGCTGAGCCTGTCGACGAGTGGCCGGGTCGATCTCACCAGCATCACCAACGCCGTCGCAGCCCTAGCCACCCAGCCTTTGGGGGCATCGATCTTGTCGCCCACCGTTCCGCTGAACTTCACCAACAGCACCTCCCTGCAATTGGGCATCGGATCCATCGGCGTTTGGGCGCCTGGTCCCGTCACGATCGGAACCGTAGCAGGCGACATCAACGTAGTGCAGCCCGTTTCCGGCAACGGCGTTTCGCTCAGCGCCAATGGCGGCGCGTTGACGGTGGCTGCCGGGTTTCCCGGAAGCGGCGTCAATCTGCTTTACGGGCAATCCGGCGTGGTGTTCGCGGGCGCCGTCACCCTGACAGGTTCCACCACGATCGACAGTCCCGGCGATGTGACCGTCAACGGCCAGTTGGATTGGAGCGGCGGCTCGCTGGGGGCCGGCACCGGCCAGTTCATCGTGAGCAGCACAGGCGGGGCCATACTCAGTGGGCCGCTCGTTTTGAGCCGGCCGATGGTGAACAACGGTGAATTCGACCTGGTCGACACCGCCGCCATCACGGGCGCCGGTTCCATTGCCAACGCCGGCACTTTCCGCAAGGGATTCACCTCGATCGACAGCCTGGTCGACGCGGGCACATTCAGCAACACCGGGACGATCGAAGTGCAGACCGGAAGGCTGCAGTTCGGCGCCGGAAAATTCACCAGCAACTCAGGAACCATCTTGCTGGGCCAGTCGAACTCGGTGCTGGACAACAGCAACACTTCGCTGAACAGCACTTCGTCCGGCGTCATCGCCGGGATCGGCACCTTGCGTTTGGGCAGCGGCACACTGGAAAACTTCGGCGCGATCAGTCCTGGGGGTGCGGATACCACCGGCGAACTGACCATCGATGCGGCTTTGGTCCACATGAACCGGAACAGCCAGCTGAACATCGATATCGCGGCGACCAGCGACTACGACGTGCTTGTGGTGACCGGAGACGCGAACTTTGCCAACAACGTGGGCGTGCAGGCAACGATCCTGGACAAGACCCAGGCTCACGCGGCCACCATCGTGGTCGGTGATACGTTCGATATCGTGCGCAGCTCGACGACGCTGGGCGTAGTCGGCGGGGCCGTGCCGAACATGACCGGCTTCAACGTGACCTTCGTGACCGACACGGTGCCTGTCATGCGCGCGACTGCTGGCGTGGCACCGCCGCCGCCCCCGCCGCCCCCGACGCCCGCCCCCACGCC
>JAQGMS010000018.1 GCA_028292245.1 Ramlibacter sp. | reverse complement strand
CCTTGAGGCTGGGCACGCTGCACCGGTTCGAGCGCGGGCAGGAGCTGATGCACGAAGGCACGCAGGGCCACTCGTTCTGCGTCATCGTGCAGGGCATGGTGGCGGTGCGCCGCAACAACGTCACGCTCAGCGTGCTGGGGCCGGGCGTGACGCTCGGCGAGATGAGCTACCTGCAGCCCGAGAACCCGATCCGCACCGCCACGGCGGTGGCCGAACTCGGCGCCCTGGTGCTGGAGATCCAGAACGCATCGCTTCGCAAGGCCTCCGAAGGCCTGCAATCGCGCTTCGACCGCGCCTTCATCAAGCTGCTGGTCAGCCGGCTGATCGCCACCAACGCCCAGGTACGCGATTGGGAAGCGGCCGAGTCGCCGGCACCGGCCGCCAAGCCGCCGGCCTGACTTACTGCGCGGGCAGTTCTTCCGGCGTTGCGGGCGGCGCGGGCGAGATCACGACAGGCGCTATCACCACCGGCTCGGGCACCGGCGGCGGCTGGGGAGCCGGGGTGAACACGCTGTTCAGCCACTCGTTCACGGGAGACAGCGGCTCCGCCGGAGTTTCGTGCGGCGCCGCGAATTTCGCCTTCGCGTCGATCGCCTTGGCCTTGACCGCCTGCTGGAAGAAGTCGCCCACGATGTTCAGCGCGTTGTGGGCGCCCTGGCCCCAGGCGTCGCCCGTCATCGTGACCCGGTTGTCGTTGAAGCCGACCCAGGCGCCGCCCACCAATTGCGGATGCATCAGGATGAACCAGCCGTCGGTGTTCGATTGCGTGGTGCCGGTCTTGCCCGCCAGGTCGCCCTGCAGGCCGAAGCGGCCGCGGACGCCCGCGCCGGTGCCTTCGTCGATGACGCCGCGCATCACGTCCAGCAAGGTCTGCGCCGCGCTCTCGGACAAGGCCCGCTCCGGCGGCACCGCGCGGAACTCCTGCAGCACCTTGCCGTGCCGGTCCTCCACCCGCGTCACCAGCACCGGCTCGATGAAGCTGCCGCCGTTGGCGATGCTGCCGAACCCGGACACCATTTCCCTCAGCGTCACCGGGCTGGTGCCCAGGGCCAGCGAAAGGACCGGGTCGAGCTTGCTTTGGCGCACCCCCATCGCGTAGGCCAACTGCGCCACCCGTGCCGGCCCCACCTTTTCCATCAATTGGCTGGTGATGGAGTTCTTCGAATGCATCAGGCCCTCGCGCAAGGTCATCGGCAGCCCGCTGGCCTCGCCGACATCGCCCGGCTTCCAGACCGTTTGGTCGTCGATCCGGATTTCCACCGCCTCGTCGACGAACGTTTCGGACGGGCCGATGCCCTGCTCGAACGCGGCGCCGTAGACGAAGGGCTTGAAGGTCGAGCCCGGCTGCCGGCGCGCCTGCTGCACATGGTCGAACTTGTCCTGGTTGTAGTCGCGGCTGCCGATCCACGCCTTGACGTGGCCGTTGGTCGGGTCGAGGGCCAGGAAGCCTGCCTGCAGCCGTGTCTTGTCGTCCCACAGGGCCTGCATGAACACGGCATCCGCCTGCAGTTTCTTGAGGGCCTCCGCATCGTTGAGGCCGGTGCCCAGCGCGGCCTGGAACGGTTCGGACTCGCGCACGAAAGTTTCCGCCAGCGCCTTGTGCGCCTTCCAGCCGCCGCGCTTCCAGGCACCGTCGGCTGCGAGCTGCAGCTTGTCGCCCTGGCGCCTGACCGACTGCTCGGCCATGGCCTGCAGGCGCGAATCGAGCGTCGTGTGCACCACCAGCCCGTCGGCGTTGATGTCGTAGCCCTGCCGGTCGGCCCATTCGATCAGCCAGCGCCGCAACTGCTGTGCGACGTGCGGCGCGGCGCCGATGTCCTCGACCTGGCGCTCGAACTCGAGCAGCAACGGCTTGTTCCTCAGCGCCTCGAACCCGGGCGCGTCGAGCTTGCCGGAACGGACCATCTGGGCCAGCACCGTGTTGCGCCGCTGCAGGGACCGGCTGGGATTGAGCACCGGGTTGTAGTAGCTGGTGCCCTTGAGCATGCCGATCAGCGTCGCGCTTTCCAGCACGTCCAGCTCGCCGGCCGACTTGTCGAAGTACGTGCGCGCGGCCATCTCGATGCCATAGGCGTTGTAGAGAAACGGCACCGTGTTGAGGTAGGTCTCCAGGATCTCGTTCTTGCTGTAGACGGCCTCGATCTTCAGCGCGGTGATGGCTTCCTTGACCTTGCGCGTCACGGTCGGGGCACGGCCGATGTCATCGGGGTAGAGGTTGCGCGCCAACTGCTGGGTGATGGTCGAGCCGCCTTGCAGGTCGCCGCGCAGGGTGTGCAGGGCGGCGCCCACAGTGCGCAGCACGTCGAAGCCGTGGTGGTCGAAGAAGCGCCGGTCCTCGGTCGCGATCAGCGCGGCCAGGACATGGGGCGATATCTCGGCCAGCTTGACCCATTCGCGGTTGGCGCGCTTGAAGGTGGCCAGCACCTTGCCGTCGGCCGACAGCACCACCGACGGCTGCTCCGACTTGGCCTTCTGGATGTCGCCGATGCTCGGGGTGAACGGCACCATCGCCAGCACATACACGACCGGCAGCAACGGCACGGCCGCCGCCACCCACCAGGGATGGCGCCGCACGGCGTCCCAGGAGCGGCGGGCGGCTTGCGCAACAGCAGCGATGAAACGGTCCCAACTCACGAGCCCATCTTGACCGCAAGGCTTGCGCCATGGCGTAGGACCGTGGCGCGAGGCCGCCGGCTGTTCCGGCGAAGACGCGGCGCCGTCCTACAAACCTTGTGGCCCGCAGACTCAACAATTCGACGTACAGGAAAACCCTTCCCATGGCCGCACCCGACACCTCGATGTACCCGCCCATCCCCGCGATGGCGGAGCGGCCGGGCCTGGACGACCGTGAGCACCCCAGCGCGCCAGATGCGATCGCCTACCTGAGCGAAGTGCAGCGCGTGATCATCGAAGCCACGGGGGACGAGTTCCCCATCAATGAGGACTCGGCAAGCCCCGAGTTCGGCGCGCCGCCGCTTCCAGGGCTGCCGCGCTAGCGCCTGCGCTGGCCCGGCAGGTGCGCGCGCAGCGAGTGCACCTGCTGCTCCAGTTCCTCGATGCGGTTCAGGTAGTCCAGCAGGATCGTCACGGTGAACAGGTCGAGGTCGAAGTCCTGGCGCAGCCGCGCCGCTGTCCGCAAGGGGGCCACATAGGCACCGCTGAAGCCTCGCTCCGGTTGCGCCGCCTGCACCGGCTCGAGCGCGCCGTAGTCCACCAGCTCATCGAGTTCGGTGCTGCTGATGCCGCAGACCTGCGCCAGCTCGGCGGCCGTCAACGTTTCGCGGGCGTCCAGCCACGCCACTTGGGTCACTTGCACTGATTGCGCGCTCATGATTCCTCCTTGGCCGCCACCGCGCGTGGGTTGAAGCGCGACACAGCCGCCAGTTCCTTGAACAATTCCCGCTCGCGCTCGGCCAGCGTCGCGGGCACGTCGATGTGGGCGACCGCGTACAGGTCGCCGCGCCCGCCCCGGCCGTTCGCCAGGCCCCGGCCGCGCAGCCGCAATTTGCGGCCCGAGCGCGTGGCCGGCGGCACGGTGAGCACCACCGGACCATCCAGCGTGGGAACCTCGACTTCGGCGCCGAGCGCGGCCTCCCACGGCGCGAGCGCAAGGTCGAAATACAGGTCGTGCTGGTCGGGCCGGAACACCGCATGCGGCGCCAGCTCGATGTGCAGGTAGATATCGCCGTCCGGGCCGCCGTTGCGGCCCTTGCCGCCCTTGCCGCGCAGCCGCAATTTCTGGCCCTGGCTCACGCCGGCGGGAATCGTGACCTCCAGCGTGCGGCCGCCCTCGCCATCGCCGAGGTTGAGGTTCAGCGTGGTGCCCCGATGCGCATCCTCCAGGCTGATGCGTACCGCCGTTTCATAGTCGCGTCCGGGCCTGGGCATCGGGGCGCGGCGGCCGCCTGCGCCGCCACCCCCGCCTGCGCGCCCGCGGCCACGGCCCATCGCCTCGAACAGGTCCGACAGATTGAGGTCCTCGAAATTCCCGAATGAATCGCCGTCCGACGCGTGTTCGCGCGCCCATTGCGGCGGGGGCCGGAATTCCTCGCCGGCCGGCTGGCGCCCCAGTTCGTCGTAGGCCGCGCGTTTCTCGGGGTCCTTCAGCGTGGCATAGGCCTCACCGATTTCCTTGAACCTCGCCTCGGTATCCGCGCTCTTGGAAACATCGGGATGGTATTTGCGCGCGAGCTTGCGGTACGCCTTCTTGATCTGGTCGGCGTCGGCATCGCGGGGCACTTCGAGCGCCGCGTAGTAGTCCTTGTATTTCATCGGCCGTAGTTTGCTCCTCGCGACCCGGTTCGTGTTGCCGGACGCCGCCGGGGCGCCACCTAGAATCGCGGCATGACAAATGCAGAGCTGGCAACGCTGACCCACCAGGTCCTCTGGGCCTCCTTCTTCGTGGCGATGGCCTTCGGCGCCATCGTGCAGCGCTCGGGTTTCTGCACCATGGGTGCGGTGAGCGATGTGGTCACCATGGGCGACTGGGCGCGCATGCGCCAATGGGCGCTGGCGGCAGGCGTTGCCATGATCGGCTTCGGCCTGCTGGCCTGGACCGGCCTCGTCAGTCCCGACAAGACGCTCTACGCATCGGACCGCTGGATCTGGCTGTCCGCCCTGGTGGGCGGGGGCATCTTCGGCTTCGGCATGGTGCTGTCGTCGGGCTGCGCCAGCAAGGCGCTGGTGCGGGTGGGCGGCGGCAACCTGAAGTCCGTCGTGGTGGTGATCGTGGTCGGCATTGCCGCCTTCGCCACGCTGAAGGGACTCACCGCGGTGTGGCGCACGGAAACCGTCGACCGCGTCGCCGTCGACTTCACGACCACCGCCAGCCTGTCGGCCTGGGCCGCGCGCGCGCTTTCCGTCAACGTTTCGGCCGTGGGCCTGGTGCTCGGCGTGGCGATCGGCGGCGCGCTGGTCGCCTGGGCGCTGGCGAGCCGGGACTTCCGGCATCGCGCCAACCTGCTGGGCGGCGTCGGCGTGGGCGCGGCGGTGGTCTTGATGTGGTGGATCAGCGGCAACCTGGGCTTCGTCGCCGAACATCCCGAGACGCTGCAGGAGACTTTCGTCGCGACCAATTCGACACGGGCCGAGGCACTCAGCTTCGTGTCGCCGATTGCGTACACGCTCGACTGGCTGATGTTCTACAGCGACAGCAATAAATTGCTCACCGTGGGCATCGTGTCGGTTTTCGGCGTCCTCATCGGCTCGGCCGCGATGGCGCTGGCGCAGCGCAGCTTCCGCTGGGAGGGGTTCGGCGGGCCCGGCGACCTCGGCCATCACCTGGTCGGCGCCGTGTTGATGGGCGTGGGCGGCGTGACGGCGATGGGCTGCAGCATCGGCCAGGGCGTGTCGGGCGTTTCCACGCTGAGCGCCACCAGCTTCGTCGCCGTGTTCGCGATGATCGCCGGCGCCGTCGCGGCGTTGAAGTACCAGGCCTGGCGGCTGGAGCGCGAAACCTGACTGTCTGGTTGGAGTGCCAAGGCATTTTTGAACGCAGAGGGCGCCCACTTGCCTTATATTGGCGGTTGGCGATAGATCGAAGCGAAGGAGACAGCGATGAAAGCCATCACGAAAATTCTGGCAACGGTGGCAACGGTTTTTCTTCTTGCCGCCGGGGCCCAGGCCCAGGACAAGGTGGTCTACCACATCGACAACTCGGACGCCCAGGCGACCAAGGGTCTGCGCAACGTGCGCAACCACCTGGACGTGGCGCCGGACACCAGGATCATCGTCGTCACGCACGCCGAAGGGATCGACTTCCTGATGGAAGGCGCCAAGGACAAGAACAACCCGAACATCGACTATGCCTCGCTGGTGAGCGCGCTGAAGGCGCGCGGCGTGCGCTTCGAGGTCTGCGAGATCACCTTGCGCAACCGCAACATCAGCAAGGACAAGTTCATCCTGGACGCCGAGTTCGTCCCCTCGGGCGTGGTGCGGATCGGCCAGTTGCAGGCGCGCGAGAAGTACGCGTACATCAAGCCCTGAACCGGGCTCGATCGATGGCCAAGCGCTCCACCAGCTCCGCGGCCGCGCCGCTCGTCGAATCGGACGAGGTGTTCGAACTGGCCGCCGAGGTCTTTCGCGTGATGTCGGCGCCGATGCGCCTGAAGATCATCGCCAGCCTGTGCAACGGCGAAAAGAACGTGAGCGAACTGCTGGCGGAGATCGACACCACGCAGCCCAACATGTCGCAGCACCTCAACACGCTCTACCAGGCCGGCGTGCTGGGCAAGCGGCGCGACGGCGTGCAGATCTACTACCGCATCACCAACGACCGCGTCGTGACCCTGTGCCGGGCCGTGTGCACGCAGATCGCGATCGAGGCCGACGTGGCCCGGTAGGGCAATGCGCCGCACAGCGCTCCTGCTGGCTGGTTGGATGTCACTGGTGCTCGGCTGCGCGGCCTTGCCCGCCACCGCGCAATCGCTCGCGCCGTCCCCAATGACGGCGCGCCAGGTTTCGCCCTCGGCCTGGTACGTCCAGGGCGAATCGGCGCTCGGAACCCCGGCCAACCGCAACTTCGTTTCCAACGCCGGCTTCGTCGTCACGCCCGAAGGCGTGGTGGTGATCGACGCACTGGGCTCGCCGCAACTTGCGCGCGAACTGATCGGCGAGATCCGCCGCCTGACCGGCAAGGCGGTGACGCACGTGATCCTCACCCACTACCACGCCGACCACATCTATGGCCTGCAGGAATTCAAGCGCGCGGGCGCGAAGATCATCGGGCACCGGGCGGCGCTGGAGTACCTGAACTCGGACACGGCGCAATCGCGGCTGGCGGCGTCGAGAGTCGACCTCGCGCCGTGGATCGACGCGCAGACACGCCTGGTGCCCGCCGACGAATGGATAGACGGGCCGCGCGAACTGGTCGTCGGCGGCGTGCAGCTGCAGTTGACGCCGGTCGGCCCGGCGCACACGCCGGAAGACCTGGTGGTGTTCCTGCCGTCCGAGAAAGTGCTGTTCGCGGGCGACATCGTCTTTCGCGGCCGCGTTCCCTACGTCGGCCAGGCCGACAGCCGTCACTGGATCGCGGCGCTGAACATGGTGCTGGCCTTCGACGCCGGCGTCGTGATTCCCGGCCACGGCCCGATGTCGACCTCCGCGCGCGAAGACATGGAGCTGACGCGCGACTACCTGGCCTACCTGCGCGAGACCATGGGCCGCGCCGCGCGCAATCTCGACCCTTTCGAAGAGGCTTACGCTCAAGCCGACTGGTCGCGCTTCGAAAAGCTGCCGCTGTTCCGCGCCGCCAACCGGATGAACGCGTACAACACCTACCTGTTGATGGAACGCGAGACGAAGTGAGAGTAAACCCCGATCGCCGGCGCGCTATCGGAATATATTATTGAATCTGCATATACGGATTCATCTCTTCCATGACACCCGGCCCGTTGCGCAAGGCGCCTGAAAATTTCCTCGATGGCAGGCGTGGCTTCCTGCGTGGCGCTGTCGCCGCGGCTGCGGGTGTGGCGATCCCGGCGGCGCGTGCACAAGCCGACGGAAACGGCGACCCCAACATCCTGAACCTGCCGGAGCATTCAACGGGCCTCGGCCAGGGCGTCGCCACCGATGGCTACGGCAAGCCGTCGAAGCACGAAGGCAACGTACAGCGCCGGCCCAGCCCGGGCCTGACGCAGACCGCGCAATCCTCGGTCTCGTTCGCGCCGCTGCAATCGCTGTTCGGCATTGTCACGCCCAGCGGCCTGCACTTCGAGCGGCACCACCAGGGCTGGTGGGACATCGATCCGTCCAGGCACCGCTTCATGATCAACGGCATGGTGAAGACGCCCAAGGTCTTCACGATGGACGAGCTGATGCGGCTGCCCGCGGTCTCGCGCTTCCATTTCATCGAGTGCGGCGCCAACACCGGCATGGAATGGGGCAATGTGGCGGTGCCAACCGTCCAGTACACGCACGGCATGCTCTCGTGCAGTGAATTCACCGGCGTTCCGTTGATCACGCTGCTGGAGATGTGCGGCGCCGATTTCAAGGGCGGCAAGTTCGTGCTGGCCGAAGCCGCGGACGGCTCGTCGCTGACGCGGACCATTCCCATGAGCCTGATCCGCTCCGGCGAAGTGCTGGTCGCCTATGGCCAGAACGGCGAAATGCTGCGTCCCGAAAATGGCTACCCCCTGCGGCTGGTGGTGCCCGGCGTGCAAGGCGTGAGTTGGGTCAAGTACCTGCGCCGCATCGAAGTCGGCGACCAGCCGTACGGCACGAAGGAAGAGACCATCCACTATGTCGACCTGATGCCCGACGGCCGGCACCGGCAATACAGTGGCATCCAGGAATGCAAGAGCGTCATCACCACGCCCTCGGGCGGGCAGGTGCTGCTGGACAAAGGCTTCTACAGCGTGAACGGCCTGGCCTGGTCCGGCCGCGGCAAGGTCAAGCGCGTCGATGTCTCGGTGGACGGTGGCCGCGATTGGCGCACCGCGCGGCTGGAAACGCCGGTGCTCTCCAGGTGCCTGACCCGCTTTTCGATCGACTGGACCTGGAACGGCAAGCCCGCCGTCGTGCAAAGCCGCGCGGTCGACGAGACCGGCTACGTGCAGCCTTCCTATCGCCAGTTGCGCGCGGTGCGCGGCACGCGCTCGATCTATCACAACAACGCGATCCAGTCATGGCTGGTCGAGGAAAACGGCGAGGTCAAGAATGTCCAGCTGTCGTAGCGCCCTTGGCTTGGCGATGACGGCGCTGCTTTCGATCGGTGCAGCAAGCAGCGCGCTGGCCCAGGCCAAGCCCGGCTACCCCGGCATCGGCCGAGCGGCGACACCGCAGGAGGTCGCGGCCTGGGACATCGACGTGCGCCCGGATTTCAAGGGCCTGCCGCCCGGCTCGGGCAGCGTCGCCAAAGGGCAGGAAGTGTGGGAAGGCAAATGCGCCGCCTGCCACGGCGTGTTCGGCGAATCCAACGAAGTCTTCAATCCGCTGGTGGGAGGCACCACCGCGGATGACGTCCGCAACGGCCGTGTCGCCACCCTGCGCGCGGGCGGCTACCCGGGACGCACGACGCTGATGAAAGTGTCCAGCGTGTCGACACTGTGGGACTACATCAACCGCGCCATGCCCTGGACGCAACCCAAGTCGCTGAGCGTCGGAGAGGTGTACGCCGCCACGGCCTACCTGCTGCACCTGGGCGGCGTGCTGCCGAGCGACTTCACGCTGTCGGACAAGAACATGGCCGAGGTGCAGCAGCGCCTGCCCAACCGCAACGGCATGACGACCGAGCACGCGCTGTGGCCGGGCAAGGAACTGGGCGGCAAGAGCAAGCCGGACGTAACCGCACCGGCGTGCATGAAGGACTGCGCCGCGGAAACAAAAGCCTCGACGATTCCCGATCACGCGCGAGGCCTGCATGGCAACCTCGCCGAGCAGAACCGCACCGTGGGCCCGCAGCGTGGGGCGGACACCCGGGCGCGCCCCTGACGGCGCGAGGGATATCCCCCATGCGTCGCACAATGGCGGTTATTAGTATCGAATCAACCCTGTGATTGGAGAGCGTTCAATGCAAACCCGCCGCGAAACACTCAGGCAGAGCACCGTGGTGGCCGGCCTGCTGGCCTCCACCGGCCTGTTCCCGCAATACGCGCTGGCCTACAACAACAGTGCGTTCGAAGCCAAGAGCGTTGCCGACGTCGTGAAGGCCTTCGGCGCCGGCGCGCCGGCCGCCAGCAAGGACGTGACGCTCACCGCGCCGGACATCGCCGAGAACGGCGCCGTGGTCCCGATGGGCGTTTCAACCACGCTGCCCGGCGTCAAGTACATGCTGGTGATGGTCGAGAAGAACCCGAACACGCTGGTCGCCAAGTTCGACGTCAGCGATTCGGTCGATGCCAACTTCCTCACGCGCGCCAAGATGGGCCAGTCATCCGACGTCTATGCCGTCGCGATCACCGCCGACGGCAAGGCGCTGTACGCCAAGAAGGAAGTCAAAGTCACCCTCGGCGGCTGCGGCGGATGAATTGACTCACCCCCGAAGCGCCTTCGGCGCCTCCCCCTCAAGGGGGCGCCACCAGTGGCCCGGCAGAGCCGGTTCCACGGTGGCCCCCGAACTGTCTAGATTCTGAGGAGCACACCATGTCCGATCCAATGCGCATTCGCGCCCAGTCCGCAAACGGTGTCGCCACCGTTCGCGTGCTCATGAGCCACGAGATGGAAACCGGTTTGCGCAAGGACGCTGCCGGCAACACCGTTCCGGCTTGGCACATCACCGACGTCACCGCCACCCTCAACGGCAAGCCGGTGCTCAGCGCCGAATGGGGACCGGCCGTGGCCAAGAACCCGTTCCTGCAGTTCAACGTGAAGGGCGCCAAGGTGGGCGACAAGATCGCGATCACCTGGAAGGACAACAAAGGCGACACGCGCACCGATGAAACCACGGTGACCTGAGCCATGCGAACGATCAAGGCATTGCTGGTCCTGGCGCTGGCCATCGCGGCGGCTGCGGCCCTTGCGCAAAAGTCGGCCGTCGAGTCGATCGAGGAATACCGCGCCATGCTGGCCGACGGCAATCCGGCCGACCTGTTCGAGGCCAAGGGCGAGGCACTGTGGAAGCAGAAACGCGGCCCGAAGAACGCATCGCTGCAGGCCTGCGACCTGGGCAAGGGCGCCGGCATCGTGAAAGGTGCCTTCGTCGAGCTGCCGCGCTACTTCGCGGACACGCAGCGGGTGCAAGACCTGGAGTCGCGCCTGGTGACCTGCATGGAAACGCTGCAGGGCTTCAACGGAAAGGAAATCGCCGACACGCCATTCGGGCGCGGCGAGCAGAACAACGTGACGGCGCTGGCGACCTATGTGGCCGCCGAATCCAAGGGCATGAAGTTCAACCTGCCGCAATCGCACAGCCAGGAAAAGGTGATGTACGAGGTGGGCAAGCGGCTGTTCTTCATGCGCGGCGGCACGCACGATTTTGCCTGCGCTTCGTGCCACGGTGAAGACGGCAAGCGGATCCGCCTGCAAGACCTGCCCAACCTCACCAAGAGCCCCGGTGCCGGCAACGGCTTCGGCGCCTGGCCCGCGTACCGCGTCTCCAACGGGCAGATGTGGGGCATGCAATTGCGCCTGAACGACTGCTATCGCCAGCAGCGCTTCCCCTACCCCGGCTTCGGCAGCGACGCCACCATCGCGCTGGGCGTGTACCTCGGCGTCAATGGCCAGGGCGGCACTTCCACCGCGCCTGCGATCAAGCGCTAAGGCCAAGGATCCGCGATGAAGAAAATCAACACACGTCACATCGTCACCGCGCTGGCCGTCGCGGCCGCGGTCGCTGGTTGCGCCGCGCTTCCGGGTTCCGCCGAGCTCGACCAGATCGCCGCGCAAACCGTGAAGGCCTCGTTCCGCGATGAAGGCCCGGTGAAGATCGACCGGCTGGTCCAGGACGATTCCAACCGCGAATGCAGCGCCGCGCAGGCGGCCGGCCGCGAGCTCGACCCGGCGCGCGCCAAGGCGATCGAAGCCGCCAACCTGCAGACCGTGAAGTGGCCGAGCGACGGCAAGTTCCTCGGCGACTGGAAGGCCGGCGAACAGATCGCGCAGAACGGCCGCGGCCTGACCTGGACCGACGACGCGAAGGTCACCGTCGGCGGCAATTGCTACAACTGCCACCAGATCACCAAGGAAGAAATCTCCTTCGGCACCATCGGCCCGAGCCTGTACCAGTACGGCAAGATCCGCGGCGTGACCGACCCCGACAGCGCCGCCGCCAGACCCATCGTCGAATACACCTGGGGCAAGGTGTGGAACTCCAAGGCCTACAACGCCTGCTCCAACATG
Organism: Ramlibacter sp.; assembly: GCA_028292245.1. Classification (GTDB taxonomy): domain Bacteria; phylum Pseudomonadota; class Gammaproteobacteria; order Burkholderiales; family Burkholderiaceae_C; genus Ramlibacter. The sequence continues at coordinate 14,712 of JAQGMS010000018.1, read as the reverse complement.
CCCCGCGCCGGGCATGCCGGCATCCTGAACGAACAGCAGGTCCGGCACATCGTCGCCCTGTTGCTCGATCCGCAATCGCCGGTGAACAAGTAACCCCGTGAACCTGACCAAGCGCGAGTTCCTGCAGGTACTCGGCGCCGCGTCGGTCTGCGGCATGGGGCTGGGGCGCTGGTCGCAGGCCGATGCGGCGACTGCCGCGGACAAGCTCTACGACATGCCGAAGTTCGGCAACGTGTCGTTCCTGCACATGACCGACTGCCACGCGCAGCTCAAGCCCATCTACTTTCGCGAGCCCAGCGTCAACTTCGGCATCGCCGGCATGGAGGGCAGGCTGCCGCACCTGGTCGGCGAGCACCTGCTCAAGGCGACCCACATTCCGCGCGGCTCGGCGGACGCCTACGCCCTCACCTGCCTGGACTTCGAGCAGGCCGCGCGGCGCTACGGCAAGGTCGGCGGCTTCGCGCACCTGGCTACGCTGGTCAAGCGCCTGAAGGCGAGCCGCCCCGGCGCGCTGTTGCTGGACGGCGGCGACACCTGGCAAGGCTCGGCCACGGCGCTGTGGACGAACGGCCAGGACATGGTCGATGCCGCCAAGCTGCTCGGCGTGGACATCATGACCGGCCACTGGGAATTCACGCTCGGCATGGACCGCGTGAAGGAGATCGTGGACAAGGATTTCTCGGGCAGGATCGACTTCCTGGCGCAGAACATCAAGACAGCCGACTTCGGCGACCCGGTGTTCAAGCCTTATGCGATGCGCGAAATCAACGGCGTGCCCTGCGCCATCATCGGCCAGGCCTTTCCCTACACGCCCATCGCCAACCCGCGCTACCTGATGGCCGACTGGAGCTTCGGCATCCAGGACGAGAACATGCAGAAGATGGTGGACGAGGCACGCGCCAAGGGCGCCCAGGTGGTCGTTCTGCTGTCGCACAACGGCATGGACGTGGACCTGAAGATGGCCACGCGCGTCAGCGGCATCGACGCCATCCTGGGCGGCCACACGCACGACGGCGTGCCGGTGGCCAGCATCGTCGGCAACAAGGGCGGCAAGACCATCGTCACCAACGCGGGATCTAACGGCAAGTTCCTCGGCGTGATCGACTTCGACGTCAAGGACAGGAAGGTGCGCGACTTCCGCTACCGCCTGTTGCCGGTCTTCGCCAACATGCTGCCGGCCGACAAGGAGATGGACTCGCTCATCACCCGCGTTCGGGCGCCCTACGAAACCAGGCTCGGCGAGAAGCTCGCCGTCACCGAAGGCACGCTCTACCGGCGCGGCAATTTCAACGGCAGCGGCGACCAGTTGCTGCTGGACGCGCTGATGGACGTGCAGGACGCCGAGATCGCGTTCTCCCCGGGGTTCCGCTGGGGCACCTCGCTGCTGGCGGGCCAGCCCATCACGCGTGAGTGGCTGATGGACACGACCGCGACCACCTACTCCTACGCCACTGTCAGCACGATGAGCGGCGACACCATCAAGACCGTGCTGGAAGACGTCTGCGACAACCTCTTCAACCCCGACCCGTACTACCAGCAGGGCGGCGACATGGTGCGCACCGGCGGGCTGGAGTACAGCTGCAACCCGCTTGGCGCCATGGGCAAGCGCATCGACAACCTGCGCCTGAACGGCAAGCCGCTGGAAGCCACGCGCCAGTACAAGGTGGCGGGCTGGGCGCCGGTGGCCGAGGAAGCTCGCAACGCCGGCAACAAGCCGGTGTGGGAGTTGGTGGAGCAATGGCTCAAGGCCAAAGGCGGGGTTGTCACGCCGCGCAAGATCAACATGCCGCAGCTCACGGGCGCGGTGCCGAATCCGGGCTACGAGCCGAAGGCGGTATGACCATGCGCAAACTCGCGTCGATACTCGCACTGGCCTGCGCCGCGGCCGGCGCGCAGCAGGCGGCGACGTTCCAGGTGCGCACGATCACGCCCGAGGCGGCATTGCGCGCTGCGCGGGCCGCGCTGGCGAGCTGCGCGAAGAGCGGCTATCAGGTCGCGGTGGCCGTCACCGACCGCGCCGGCAATCCGCTGGTGATGCTGCGGGACCGGCTTGCCGGCCCGCACACACCAGCCACCGCAACCGGCAAGGCCTACACCGCGCTGACCTTCAAGATCGACACGCTGTCGCTCGCGCGCCTCATACAGGCGGGCCAGCCGATGTCCGGCATCCGCGAGCTGCCGGGGGTGGTCGCGCTCGGTGGTGGGTTGATGATCGAATCCGCCGGCTCGCTGGCCGGCGCGATCGGTGTGTCGGGTGCGCCGAACGGCGAGGCGGACGAGGCCTGCGCCAGGGCCGGCATCGCCGAGATCAAGGACGACCTGGAGTTCTGACTGTCAGCGCTCCACAGTCACCACATGCGCCTGGATCTTGCCCTCGACCGGGCCTGACCCAAAGCGCTTGGCGACTGCCTGCACGGCCGCATCGGTGGCCGCGGCGAGCCCCGGCTGGCCGCGCGCCTCGATCTCGGTACGCCACGGCGACCCCTGGCAATACCCGATGGTCGCGGACTGCGCCGACGCAGCGCGGCTGCGATACGTCACGGTCTCGATCCGCGGCGCGGCGGTGAACCCGCCTGCCTTCACGTCACGCGCGATCACCGCGACGTCGTTGTAGCCGTGCGGTGAACGCTCCATGAAGCGCGGCGGATCGGCCGGAAACACCGTCGCCAGCGCCTGCGCCACCACACTGACGATCTCGTTCTCCTCGATCCGGTCCCAGGCGTTGAAGATGAAGACGCCGCCCGGCTTGAGCACGCGGCGCGTCTCGGCGAACGCCTTGGCCTTGTCCGGAAAAAACATCACGCCGAACTGGCACACCACCGCGTCGAACGATGCGTCCTCGAACGGCAATTGCATCGCGTCCGCCTGCCGCCACTCGACGGGACGCGCCGTGCCCACCTTGGCGGCCTCGTCCAGCATTGCCTGGTTCAGGTCGGTCGCGACGACCTCGACGCTGGCCGGCAGCGCGGATGCCAGTTTGCGCGTGACGACGCCGGTGCCGGCGGCGATCTCGAGCACCCGCTTGGGCGAGCGCGAAGCCAGCCGGTTCACCAGGTCCACGGCATAGGGTTCGAAGATCAGCGGGACGAGATATTCCTCGTAGAGCTTGGGGATGGAACCGGCGAAGACTTTGTCGATGTCGGGAGTGGTCATGGCGTCGTCCTTTCAATTCCTACTTGCGCGTGAGTTTGACCGGCCGCCCGTCCTTGAGCTTGCCTTCGAGAACGTCGGCTCCTGCGGCCTTCAGCGTCATCGAGTGATTGCCACAACCTGGAACTGTGCCCGCCACATCGACGCGGATCTTGACTTCGCCGGAAGGCTCAGTGGTCGCGGCGAGTGGAAACGACCGGCCCAGGCAGGGGTTGTGCTTGGCCTGCTTGTTCCTGGCGATGTCGTGCCAGGTGCCGGCTCCTCCTGTGATCAGGACTTCGGCATCCCTGTCCCTGCCGTGCGAATCCGGATAGACGGCCGCCCATTTCCCGGCGATAGGGCTCGGCAGTTGCGCCGAGGCCAGGCTCGACAAACACGCAACGATGACTGGCAGGACAGGCTTGAACATGAACCTACCGTGCGATGGTCACGCGCTCTTGCGCAGAAAGACATGCATCGCGCGCTCACCGGCGATGTGCTTCTCGACTTCATAGCCCAGGGCCCGCATGTCGAGGCCGTCGAACAGTTTCTCGCCCGCGCCGAGCAAGACCGGCCGCACCGCGAGATGCAGCTCGTCGATCAGGCCGGCTTGCAGGTATTGCCGGATGGTGGCGGCGCCACCGCCGATGCGTACATCCTTGTCACCGGCCGCGGCTTTCGCTTGCTCCAGTGCGGAATGGATGCCTTCGGTGACAAAGCGGAATTCGGTGTTGCCCTTCATCGGCAGGGTCGCCCGCGCGTGATGCGTCAACACGAAGGTCGGCACGTGATACGGGGGCTCGTCGCCCCACCAGCCCTTCCAGCTGTCGTCGGGCCAGGGGCCGCGCACCGGGCCGAACATGTTGCGCCCGAGAATCCAGGCGCCGACGTTGATGAAGCCCAGCCCGGCAATGTCGTTGTCGATGCCGGTCTCGCCGTTGCCCTGGCCGTGCATTTCGCGCCATATGCGCGTATGGAAGAACCATTCCATCATCTCGGGGCCACCCACGCCGAGCGGGTTCTGCAGGCTCTGGTCAGGCCCGGCCGAATAGCCGTCCAGGGAAATCGCGAAACTCAGGACGCGGACTTTGGACATGGGTGGGCTCCTGCTAGGCGTTGTCGGGGCGCCAGTTTGCACGAGCGAGCCGATACAAGCAATGCCGGCGCAGCGGATTGCCGTCCGGGACGGCCGGATGGTCGAAGTCTTCACCTTCGGCCCAGGAGTTTGAACTCATCATCCGCTTGCCTCACTTCAGGATGTGAGGCGCGTTGGGTCACCCACAGAGCTGTTGAGCGCGACCGCCTCTTTCACCAGGGCAACCACCGTAGGGCGCTCCAGCGGCGTTCCCTCGACGAGTTCGAGCGTTGCCATTTCGTACTTGCCACCAGGCTTGAGGCGAGGTTCGATCATCCTCAGACGCTTGCCTCGCCAAAATCCGAAGAGGACGCGCTGCTCCTCGGCCCGGATGAGGAGTACAGGCCCATTCGAGAAGTACACGAGGTGCCCCCACTTGACGGTCTCTTGAACCGGTGCTGCGTTCATGACCGCCGAGCGCAAGGCCTCGGCATAGCGACGCTGCCAGCCGCTCAACGAGGCCATGTACGCTTCGGGACTCTCCGCCGGTGTTGATTTTTTCATCGAGCCGCATCTTACAGGCGGCGAAACGCGGCGGCTTGGAGTTTGAGAAACCTAGGCGACGACCGTCACCCTGACATCCGCATCCTTGCGCACCACCTCGATCCCTACATTCCGCTCATACCGCTGCAGCAGCAGATCAGCGCTCGGCCCGGGCGCTCCCAGGCGGGTGATGCGGATCCAGTCGATGAACGGCGGCAGGCGCGGAGTGCGCAGGATGATCTCGTTTTGCTGCGCGTGGATGTCCAGCCCCAGGCAGGCCTCCAGCATGCCGAAGGCGGCGGCGGCGGCCCATGCTTGCGGCGAACACGCCACCGGATACAGGGTCGGGCCTGCGCCGGCCCTTCGCACGAAGCCGCAGAACAGTTCAGGCAGGCGATGCGAGTCGAAGAACAGGCTGGCGTCGAAGGTGGCGGATAGCAGGTCCATCGCGCTTTCGGTGCGGCCATACCGCGCCATGCCCGACGCGATCAGCGCGTTGTCGTGCGGCCAGATCGACCCGTTGTGGTACGACATGGGGTTGTAGCGCGCCACGCCGGTGGCGATGGTGCGGATCCCCCAGCCACTGAAAAATGCATGGCCCATCAGGCCGTCGACGATGCGCTGCGCGTGCTCGGGCGAGGCGATGCCGCTCCACAGCGTGTGGCCGGCATTGGACGATGGCACCTTGCACTGCTGCTTGTTGCCATCCAGCGCGATGGCGTAGGTGCCGATCTCCTCGCACCAGAAGGCCGCCTGGAAGCGCTCGCGCAATAGCCCGGCCTGCTGGACCAGCACCTTCGCGAGGTCGGGCTCGCCCATCAGACTGGCCAGGTCCGCCACCGCCAACTTGCCCTCGTACACATAGCCCTGCACTTCGCACAGCGCGATCGGCGCCTGCGCCATCTGGCCGTCCTGGTGGAACACCGAGTCGTGCGAATCCTTCCAGCCCTGCTGCACCAGGCCTTCCTCGCTGCGCCGGGCATATTCGACAAAGCCGTCGCCGTCGGCGTCGCCCCATTTGTCGATCCACTCCCGCGCCATCTTGACGTTGGGCCAGATGGTTTTCAGGAACGCGATGTCGCCGGTGCGCCGCACATAGGCGGCGGCCAGCACCAAGAACAGCGGCGTCGAATCGACCGAGCCGTAATAGCGGCCGAACGGGATTTCGCCGGTGGCCGCCATTTCGCTTTGCCGCGCTTCGTGCAGGATCTTGCCGGGCTCGGCGTCGCTTTCCGGATCGACGTCCTTGGCCTGGGTCGCGGCGAGGAACGCGAGCACGCCGCGCGCCAGCGACGGGTCGACCCACAGGTATTCCAGCGCGGTGATGATGCCGTCGCGGCCGAACGTGGTGGAGTACCACGGGACGCCCGCGAACGGATACGGCCCGGTGGGCAACTCGGTGGTCAGCATCGACAGGTCCGACACCGACCGGTCCAGCCACAGGTTGACCAGCGGGTTGGACGTGACGACGGTGCAGTGGTTGCCCATCGAGGCGCGGCGCGCGGCGTTGTTGTCGCGCAGCGCGGTCTCGTAGGTGATGAGCGGCGGCTCGGGCTCGTCGTCCACCAGGCACATGACGGTGCAATACAGGTGATGCTCGGTGCCCGGATCCAGCTGCAAATCGAACGAGGCGCGGCCGACGTCGATGACCGTCGGCTGTGGGTCGAAATGCACCCGCGTGCGGCGCAGGCGGTGATCGAGCCCGCCGTAGGGCAGGACCACTTCGGTGGGCTTCACTTCGGGCGGCAGGCGCTCGCCGCGCTTGTCGCGCTTCATGCCGCGCACCTCGAACAGGTCGACGAAGTCGCCGTCGAAGGTGAACTCCAGCCGCACCGTGGTGGGCTCGCTGCCGTGGTGCGTGACGCGGATGTGCTCGTGGCAAGTGCCCTGCCACAGCAGTTTCGCGCGGAAGATATGCAGCGTCCCCTTGGCCAGCGCGGGGCGGCCGTCGCGCGCCGGCAGGTCGGGGTTCATCAGATCGATCACCAGCAGGCTGTTGGATTCCTCCACGGAAGAGCCGAGGTGCAGGGGCCGCACGCCGTCGATCGTGAGTTCCTGGTGCGACAGGAAGCGCGTGTCGTTGTGATAGACGCCCTCCTTGCCGGGCGCCAGCACCTGGATGTCGCCGAAGCGGTCGAACATCGCGAAGGTCTGGTCGTTCTTCAGGACCTGCGGCTGCTCCTCGGCCGTGGCCGCGGTCGCGGCCACATACCACTTCTCGCCGATCTGGATCTTCTTTGGCATCTGCTGCCTTTCTGCCGGGCTTGCGCCGGGCGCTTGGGGCCTACGCGGGAATGCGTTCCCGTTCTTCCACCAGTTCGCGGTAGACCTCCACGTAGCGCTTGGCCATCACCGGCGCGGCAAAGCGCTGCTCGAACACCTCGCGGCACCGGCGGCGGTCGATGCGTCCGATGTTTCTTGCCGCTGCGATGGCCTGTTCCTGGTTCTCCACGATGAAGCCCGTCACGCCCTCGTCGATCACTTCGGGCACCGAACCGTGTGAGTAGGCGATCACCGGCGTGCCGCAGGCCATCGCCTCGATCATCACCAGGCCGAAGGGCTCGGGCCAGTCGATGGGCATCAGCAGCGCCCGCGCGTTGCCGATGAAGTCGTCCTTCGCGTCTTCGCCGATCTCGCCGACGAAAGTGATGAGCGAGTCGTCCAGCAGCGGCTCGATCGTGGACTCGAAATACGCGCGGTCGGCCGGGTCCACCTTGGCCGCGATGCGCAAGGGCATGCCGCAGGCCTTGGCGATCTCGATCGCGCGGTCGCAGCGCTTTTCAGGTGAAATGCGCCCGACAAAGGCGAAGTAGTCCTGCGGCTGCAGGTGCATCGAGTACAGGCCGAGCGGCAGGCCATGGTGCACAGTGGCGCGCCAGTTGGCCCACGGCACGGGCGAGCGCTGGCTGTTCGAGATCGACGTCATCGGATGGTTTCCGAAGCGGCGGAACAGGGGCTTGAGGTCCGGCAGGTCCAGCCTTCCATGCGGCGTCGACATGCAGGGCGTGCGGCACTGGCCGGCCAGGGCAAGCTGAAGCACATCGGTATGGAAGTGGATGATGTCGTACTCGTGCGCCGACTTGAGCACCATGTCCATCATGATGGTGTGCCACACCAGCGGATCGGGCTTGTCCGCGTCCAGCCGCAACCCGCCCGGCACGACGGCTACCAGGTTGGCCATGGTGAACGAGTCGCCGGTGGCATACAGGGTGACATCGTGGCCCATCTCGACCAGGGCTTCGGTGAGGTAGGAAACCACGCGTTCGGTTCCTCCATAGGCGCGCGGCGGCACGCTCTCGTACAGGGGCGCTACCTGGGCAATTTTCACGGTGTCCTCTCCTTGTGGCGGAAGGAGCCGCGCCTTCAGGCCAAGGAGGCCGGAAAAATGCTGCGCAGCACCAATTGCATCCACGATAAATCCCCAGCGGCGCCGGGGTTGTAGGACATCAGCTGAAAAGCTGTTTGTGCTCTTCGCGCAGGAGGTTCTTCTGCACCTTACCCATGGTGTTGCGCGGTAGTTCCGAGACCACGAAGCAGCGCTTGGGAATCTTGAAGTTAGCCAGCTGGGATTTCAGCTGAGCCACGATCTGCTCACCGTCGAGCTTGGCGCCCGGCTTGGCGATCACCACCGCGATACCCACTTCGCCGAAGTCCGGATGCGGCACGCCTACCAGCGCGCTTTCGGCGACACCCGGCATGTCGTTGATGTAGCCCTCGATCTCGGCCGGGTACACGTTGTAGCCGCCGCTGATGATCAGGTCCTTGCTGCGCCCGACAATGGTCACGTAGCCGCCCGCGTCGATCTTGCCGACGTCGCCGGTCTTGAACCAGCCGTCGCCGGTGAACTCCTCCCGGGTCTTCTCCGGCATGCGCCAATAGCCCTTGAACACGTTGGGGCCCCGGACCTCGATGTTGCCGATCTCACCCGGCTTGGCCTCGACGCCGTCGTCGCCACGCACCCGGACGCCCACGCCCGGCAACGGAAAGCCCACCGTGCCGCCGCGCCGCTCGCCGTCTTCCGCGCGATACGGGTTGGAGGTGAGCATGATGGTCTCGCTCATGCCGTAGCGCTCCAGGATGGTGTGGCCGGTGCGGTCCTTCCATTCGTTGAAAGTCTCCAGCAGTAGCGGCGCCGATCCGGAGATGAACAGGCGCATGTGGCGCACCGCTTCCAGCCTGAGCGATTGTTCCGCCAGCATCCGCACATACAGCGTGGGCACGCCCATGAACACCGTGGCCTCGGCCATCTTGGTAATCGCCAATTGCGGGTCGAAGCGGCCCAGCCAGATCATCTTGCTGCCGTTCAGCAGCGCGCCGTGCAGCGCGACGAACAGCCCGTGCACGTGGAAGATCGGCAGGGCGTGGATCAGCACGTCGCCGCGCTTCCAGCCCCAACAGTCCTTGAGCACCCGCGCGTTGGACAGCAGGTTGCCGTGCGTCAGCATCGCGCCCTTGCTGCGGCCGGTGGTGCCGCTGGTGTAGAGGATGGCCGCCAGGTCGTCGGCGCTTCTGGTCACGGCCTTGTGCTGGTCGCTGAAGTGCGCCGCGCGATCGAGCAGCGAGCCGGTGCGGTCGTCGTTGAGCGTGAACACATGGCGCGTGCCGGCCTTGAAGGCGATCTTGCTGATCCAGCCGAAATTCTTCGCGCTGCACACCACGACGGCCGGTTCCGCGTTGCCGACGAAGTATTCGATCTCGGCGCTCTGGTAGGCGGTGTTGAGGGGCAGGAATACATAGCCGGCGCGCAGCGTGGCCAGGTACAGCATCATCGCTTCGACCGACTTTTCCACCTGCACCGCGATGCGCGAGCCCTCGGGAATCCCCAGCGATGCCAGCAGGTTGGCCAGCATCGCCGTCGCGCGTTCCAGGTCGCGCCATGAATAGACCAGGGCGCCGTCGGTCTCCACCGCGGCGGTGTCCAGGTCTTGCGGAAACGCCGCGCGCAACGCGGCAAACAGGTTCTGGCTTTCGGATACCGGCATCGCGCCCTTCAATCGAGTTTCGCGCCCGAGGCCTTCACCACGGCGGACCAGCGCTTGACCTCGCCGCTGACGAAAGCGCCGAACTGCTGCTGGTTCATGTTGGGGAATTCCGCGCCGTTACTGGCCCAGATCACCTTGAGCTCCTCCGACAGCACGGCCTTGCGCACTTCGTCGAGGATGTGCGCCTGGATGTCGGCCGGCGTGCCCTTGGGTGCCCACAGGCCGTACCAGGTGGTGACCGTGTAGTCGGGCAGGCCGACCTCGGCCGCGCACGGTACGTCGGGGAATGCGGGATTGCGCTTGGCGCCCGACACCATCAGCGCCCGGATGCGGCCGGCCTTGATCTGCGGCGCCGAAGAGCCCAGGCCGTCGAACACCATGTCGACGTTGCCGGAGACCAGGTCCTGCATCGCCGGGCCGGCGCCGCGATACGGGATGTGCGTGATGAAGGTGCCGGTCTGCTGCTTGAACAGCTCGCCCGCCAGGTGGTGCGAAGTGCCGCTGCCGGCCGAGCCGTAGTTGTAGCGCCCCGGGTTCTTGCGCATCAGTTCCAGGAAGGCCTTGAAGTTGGTCGCCTCGATCCGCTTGGGGTTGACCACCACCACTTGCGGCACGCTGGCCACCAGCGTCAGCGGAACGAAATCCTTCTCCAGGTCGTAGTCGAGCTTGGGATACATCGACGGCGCGATTGTGTGGTGCACGGCGCCCATGAAGAGCCCGTAGCCATCGGGCGCGAAGCGCGAGGCGATGCTCGCGCCCACCGTGCCGCCGGCGCCGCCCCGGTTGTCGATGATCAGTTGCTTGCCGGTCTGCTTGGCGAATTGCGCGGCCAGCGGACGCGCGAAGGCATCGGTGCCGCCGCCCGCGGGGAACGGCACCACCATGACCACCGGCTTGGACGGCCAGGCGGATTGCGCGTGCGAGAGAGAGGTCATCGATGCGGCGCCGGCCGCGGCCGCACGCAGGATGTCCCGCCGGGTGAGGCTGTGGTCCATGGTTTGTCTCCTTTGTTTTCGGTGAACAGCAAAACGGCTAAACGTACAGGTCTTCGATGGCTCCAGAAATCGGTATTTGTCCTTGTGCGAACAGGCTGCGGTGCTTGTCCAGGCGCTTGAGGTCGTACAGGTAGTTGACCATTAGCCCATAAGACTGCTTCAGCCCCTTGGCGGACGGGTCGCCCGCCCAATTGAGCCGCTCGACGCGCGCGCCATTGCCCAGGTGAAAGCGGGCTACGGGGTCGAGCGGCTTGCCGTCCTGCAGTTCGCGGCCAAGGTACTGTGCGGCCCAGCCCAGCAAGGCCTTGCGGTGCGGCGACTTGGGCGGCAGCGCCAGCGGGTTGTCCAGCGCCGCGAGCAGCTCGGGCGGCGCCGCCTTTTGCATCCACGCGCGCAGGCCGGGGATCGGCGACAGCGTGGCGAAACACTTGAGCTTGGGAAATTCGCCCTTGAGCGTTTCGACCACCCGCTTGATCAGCGAATCGCCGAAGCTCACGCCGCGCAGCCCGGCTTGTGTGTTGCTGATGGAATAGAAGATCGCGGTGGTCGCCTTGCCAAGGTCGCTGGGCGCGGCCGCTTCGTCGAGCAGCGGCGTGATGCAGTCTGCAATCTCGTCCATCAACGCCACCTCGACGAAGATCAAGGGTTCGTCGGGCAAGCTGGGGTGGAAGAAGCCGTAGCAGCGGCGGTCGCTGTCCAGCCGGTTCTTCACGTCGGCCCAGCTGCGGATGTCGTGCACCGCCTCGTACTTGATGAGCTTTTCCACCAGCGACGCGGGCGAGTCCCAGCTGATGCGGCGCAGATCCAGGAAGGCCACGTCGAACCAGGTGGAAAACATGTATTCCATCTCCACGTCCAGCGCCCGCAGCCGCCGGTCCGACTTCAATTGCGCCTGCAGCTCGGCTCGCAGGTCCACCAGGAAGCGGATGCCGCCGGGGCTGGCGCTGAACCGCTGCAACAGGCGCCTGCGCGGCGACACGGTGGCGCGCCGGTAGATCACTTCGGCGGCGGCTTCGTCGGGAGTGCCCACCGCCGCGGTGTACTGGGCCTGCGCCGCCTGGATGCGCTTGGGATCGGCCACGAACTGTTCGCTCATCAGCAGCCACATATCCTGCCGCTGCTCGGGCGTGGCGCGCGCGTACCACAGCATCACGCCTTCGGCCCGCCGGCCGCCCTCCACTTCGCTGACGCCCGGGTCGATCACGGCTTGCAGTTCGGTCAAGGTACGGCGCAGCACGCGGGGCGACAAGGCCTCGTGGCTTCGCCGCAAGGTCGCCTGCAGCCGCTCCCGGGTGGAGCGCGGGGCCGCGTTGTCCAGGAGGCTCATGAGGATCTCTCAATCCGGGCTTGACCCGGAATCCGCAACACGCAATTGCATCGGTTCTGTGAACGCAGAGGGCGCAGAGAATTCGCAGAGACCGCAGAGGAATACCAAAAATACCAAAAATCCTTTGGCTGTTTCCTCTGCGGCCTCTGCGTAACCTTTGCGTCCTCTGCGTTCAAAAATACGGCGGCACGGGACACTCTTTCCGGGGAGGGATTGATCGGATGCGGCATGACAACATCTTTCATGGCGCAAGCCTCGAACGCTGGCTGCGCGCCAGCGCGCGCAGGGCTTCGCGCTGGCGTGTCAGGTGCGTGCGCATCGCGGCCTCGGCGCCTTCGGGGTCGCGCGCCTTCAACGCAGCGAACACGGCCAGGTGTTCCGACCAGCTTTGTTCCAGCCGTCCCGGCGCGTGCAGTTGCTGCAGCCGCGAGAGCTTGACGATCTTGCGCAGGTCGCCGATCACCTGAGCCAGCCAGCGGTTGTCGGCCAGCGTGATGATGGCCTCGTGGATGGCGAAGTTGACGGCGTAGTACTCGGTGATGCGCTTGGCCTTGGCGTGGCGGCTGAGCTTGTCATGCAACGCTTCCAGTTCTTGCAGGTCGGCGTCGCTGGCGTGCAGCGCGGCTTCCCGCGCGCAGCGCCCCTCGAGCAGCGCGATCACCGGGAAGATTTCGTCCAGGTCCTGCTCGGTCACCTCGTTGACGAAGCAGCCGCGGCGCGGCTCGTGGCGCACCAGCCCCTCGGCCGTCAGCACCTTCAGCGCCTCCCGCAGCGGCGTGCGCGAAATCTGCAGCTGCTCGGCCAGCCGCGCCTCGTCCAGGAAGGTGCCGGGCAATAACTCCCCGGCGAAGATGCGGTCGCGCAACTGGGCGGCGACTTCGTCGTGCAGGGAGTTGTGGACCAGGCGCATCGGGTAATTTCCGGTAATTACACATAATTATGGACTGGATCGAGGCGGCCGTGTTGGCAAACTTCTTTGTTAGCAGGCTAACGCGACGAGGGTCGTTTCCCCAATGTCGATCTGGCGCGTTTCGTGCTAAAACCAACCGCGCCCTTCCTCGGGCACGGCTGCACACGAAAGCATTCTCATGACCTGGTCGATCATCGCGCGCGACGCCTCCGGCGCTTTCGGCATCGCCATCGCCAGCAAGTTCTTCGCGGTGGGCGCCTTGTGCCCGCATGCGCGCAGCGGCGTCGGCGCGGTCTCTACCCAAGCCTTGGTCAACCCGCTGTACGCGCGGGCAGCGCTGGATGCATTGGCCGCCGGCGCATCGCCGGTGCAGGTCATCGAGCAGATCACCGCGGCCGACGAAGGCCGCGCGCACCGCCAAGTGCACGTCATCGATGCCAAGGGCCAGACCGCGGCCCACACCGGTGCGTCCTGCATAGACTGGTGCGGCCATACGGCCGGTGATGGCTTCTCGGTCGCCGGCAACATGCTGGCCGGGCCACAGGTGATCGAGGCGACAGCCAAGGCCTATCGAACCAACGCTGCGATGAACTTTGCCGAGCGCCTGATCGCCGCGCTGGCGGCGGGCGATGCGGCCGGCGGTGACAAGCGCGGCAAGCAGGGCGCCGCCCTCCTCATCTATACGACCGAAGAGTACTGCGCGCTCGACATCCGGGTCGATGACCATGCGGAGCCGATCGAGGAACTGCGGCGGCTCTGCGACAAGAGCCTGGAGCGCTTCCAGCCATTCACCACCTGCCTGCCTTCGCGCGCGCGGCCGGCGGGCATCACGGACCGGGCGGTGATCGAGGCCGAGATCGAGCGCTTCCACGCCCGCCGCCACGGCGCGATCCAATGACGGCCTTGCTGGAAGTCGACCGCCTGCGCACCAGCTTCAGGCTGGAGGACGGCGGGGAATTTCACGCGGTGGATGGGATCAGCTTTGCCATCGAGCCCGGCCGCACGCTGGGTATCGTGGGCGAGTCGGGCTGCGGCAAGAGCGTCACTTCGCTGTCGATCATGGGCTTGCTGCCCAAGGGCCAGGGGCGCATCAGCGCCGGCGCGGTGCGCTTCGAAGGCAGGGACCTCGCGACACTTTCGCCCGGCGAGATGCGCAACCTGCGCGGCAATCGCATGGCCATGATCTTCCAGGAGCCGATGACGTCGCTGAACCCCGCCTTCACGATTGGCGACCAGTTGATCGAGGGCATCCGGGTTCACCGCGATGTCACCGCGGAGCAAGCGCGCGAACACGCCATCGAGATGCTGCGGCGGGTGCGCATTCCTTCGCCCGAGCGGCGCATCGACGAGTATCCGCACAAGCTCTCCGGCGGCATGCGCCAGCGGGTGATGATCGCGATGGCGCTGTCGTGCGAGCCGAAACTGCTGATCGCCGACGAGCCGACCACGGCGCTGGACGTCACCATCCAGGCCCAGGTGCTCGACCTCATGCGCACGCTGCGCGAGGAAACCGGCACCGCCATCATCCTCATCACGCACGACCTGGGCGTGGTCGCCGAGCTGGCGGACGAAGTGGTGGTGATGTATTCGGGCCGCATCGTCGAGCGCGCGCCGGTGCAGCGGCTGTTCGATCATCCACAGCATCCGTACACGATCGGCCTGCTCGGCTCGATTCCGAGCCTGCACCAGCAGCAGGAGCGGCTGCACGCCATCGACGGCCAGGTGCCCACGCCGATGACGCGCGTCGAGGG
>JAQGMS010000546.1 GCA_028292245.1 Ramlibacter sp. | reverse complement strand
TCGGCGGCGTGCAGAGCCTGTTCGGCACGGTCATCAGCGCCTTCTCACTCGGCGAGGTTACTGGCGGGATTGCGTTCCTCCAGAATGACACCATCGCCAAGGCGATTGTGCTGATGCTGATCATCATTGTCATTCGCTTCCGGCCCCAGGGTTTGTTCGTCGCAAAGGTGCGCGCATGAGCACGCCGCGCCAGTCTGCTTCCCGCCAGCGCGCAGCTGGTTTCTGGCAACCCGAACTGATCGGCATCGTCGTGCTGATCGTCGCGATGTATGTAATGCCCTATGTGTTGGTCGACGACTTTCTGATCAGCAAATACAGCCGCTATCTGGTGTTTGGCTTGCTGGCGATGGCGCTGTCTTTGTCGTGGGGTTACGGTGGCATCCTGAACCTCGGACAGGCTCTTCCGTTTGGGCTCGGGTCCTACTGCATGGCCATGGCGCTCAAGTTGCGGACTATTCCGGTCCAGACCGGCGCCGACGGTCTTCCGGACTTCATGGTCTGGAACAATGTCCAGCAGTTGCCCTGGTTCTGGGCGCCTTTCTATTCGATGACGTTCGCGATCATCGCGGGCATCGTCGTGCCAGCGGCGCTGATGGCCGCGGTCGGCTGGTTCATGTTCCGCGGCAGGGTCACCGGCGTGTTCGTGGCGATTACGACGCTGGCCATGCTGGTGGTCGTCAACCTCCTGATCATCGATCAGCAGCAATATACCGGCGGCTTCAACGGCATCACCGATCTGGCGCAGCTGACCATCGGTGGCATCGTGTTCGACGCGTATAACCGCACCACCTTCTATCTGATCGCGACCGTCTGCAGTGTCGCGCTGTTGTTCGGTTACGTGCTCTCGCGCACCAAGTTCGGCCTGATCCTGCAGGCCATTCGCGACCAGGAAGGTCGCGTGCAGTATTTCGGTTATGACGTCGCTGCCTACAAGATTACCGTGATGACGATCTCGGCCGCAATCGCGGGCCTGGCCGGCATGCTCTACACGATCGTGATGGAGTTCGCGTCGCCGACGTTCCTCAACGTGCCGCTCAGCCTGTCGGTGGTGATCTGGTGTGCGGTCGGCGGTCGCGGCAGTCTGCCCGGAGCCTTTTTCGGCGCGTTGCTGGTCACCGGCGTGCAAGGTGCGCTGTCGGAATCGAAAACCTTTCTTGATACCTGGACCCTGGTGATGGGCGTCCTGTTCGTGCTGGTGGTTCTTTTCCTGCCCTCCGGCCTCGCGGGCCTGATCAGCCAGCTATTGGCGAAGATCTGGCCCGCCAACGGTCATCATCGCAGCGAAGCCGTCAATGTGAAATCCAGCCGTCCGGAGAAGGTCGCATGAGCACCCATCTGGTCGTGCGCGATCTGGCGGTCAACTTCAACGGCTTCATGGCCGTCAGCGGGCTTGATCTGACCATTAACAAGGGCGAACTGCGCTGCTTGATCGGCCCCAATGGCGCCGGCAAGACCACCTGTCTCGATCTCATCTGCGGCAAGGTCAAGCCGACCGCCGGTTCGATCCTGTTCAATGGCAAACATCTTGAGACGCTCGAGGAGTACACGATCGCGCGCTCCGGCGTCGGCCGAAAGTTTCAGGTGCCGAGTGTGTTCCGGGAATTGACCGTGCGTCAGAACCTGGAAGTGGCCTACTGCAAAAGTCCGGGCGTATGGGCCAACCTCATGCGCGCGCCACAGAACGACGACACGGCCGGCCTCGAAGACCTCTGCGGTTTCGTCGGTCTGATCGACCGAATGGAGGCGCCTGCCGCACATCTATCCCATGGTCAAACCCAGTGGCTGGAGATCGCGCTGCTGATGGCGCAGAACGCCGAGCTGATTCTGATGGACGAGCCGACCGCCGGCATGACCGTCCAGGAAACCCGCAAGACCGCCGAAATCTTCAACCGGCTGAAGGGTCGGCACACGCTGATCGTGGTCGAGCACGACATGGGCTTCGTCAAGGAAATCGGCGATTCGATTTCGGTCATGCACCAGGGCAAGTTGCTCGCGGAGGGCAGCGTCAGCGAAGTCGAGTCCAACCCCCTGGTTCGCGAAGCCTATCTTGGTTCGGGGGGGGTCGGTCATGCTTGAGATCGGCAATCTCAGCGCGTTCTACGGCAATAGCCGTGCCTTGCAGAATGTTACGCTGCAGGTCGGCGATGTCGGTTTCCTCAGCGTGCTCGGACGCAACGGCGTCGGCAAGACCGCGCTGCTGCGCGCGATCGTCGGGCTGATGGACAAGACGGAAGGCAGCATCCGGCTCGACGGTGAGGAAATTGCCATGACCCCGACCCATGATCGGGTCAGGCACGGCATTGGCTATGTGCCGCAGGGCAGGGGCATTCTGCCGCAATTCACCGTTCGCGAGAATCTGAAACTCGGCACATTCGCCCGCCGCAACCCCGGCCACGCCGGCGCGCTCGAGGACAAGGTGTTCGAGCTGTTCCCGGTGCTGAAGGAACTTCTCAATCGCCGCGGCGGCAATCTGTCCGGAGGCCAACAGCAACAGCTCGCCATCGCGCGCGCGATGCTGACCGATCCAAAAATTGTCCTGCTCGATGAACCGACCGAGGGCATTCAGCCCAACATCGTCGAACAAATCGAGGATGTGATCATCCGCCTCAACAACGAGCACGGCATCACGGTTATC
>JAQGMS010000345.1 GCA_028292245.1 Ramlibacter sp. | reverse complement strand
TGGCGCGCGCAATCGCAGGGTGAAAGCGGTGGTTAAAGCCGACCTTGACGATCCGGCCGCGCTTTGCGGCTGCGGCAACCAGCGGAGCCACTTCTTCCGGCCGCCGGCCCGCCGGCTTCTCGACCAGAACGTGACGGCCGGCTTCAACCGCGGCGAGCGCGATCTGTGCCAGTTGATCGTGAGGCGTCGCGATCACGACCGCGTCGGTATCGAGGCTGACAGCCTCGCGCCAATCGGCGATGGCGCGGCTTGAGGCTTGATGCGCAAGCCGTTCCCGGCGCTCAGGATCGGGATCGCAGACCGCGACGATCTCGTGGGCGGCCGCAGCCACGGCGCGCTTGGAGCCAATCAGACCGCAGCCGATAATCGTCAATCGCATTCAGCGGTCTCCCCAAGTCCTTCCGCGATCCTTTGGCACAATCCGGCGCAGGGTGTAGATGTCGGAATCCGCGACATCGAGGCGATGCTGCTCGGAAAATGGCCAGGGGTCCCAGGGTGCCGCGATAAGCCGCCCCGTCAAACCATCGCTTTCCGCACTGGCCAGATAGCCGCACAGGGCAGCACCAAGCGAAAGTGGCGTGCCGCCCTCCTGCTTGAGCTTGACCATGCGCGCATGTAACGAAGCGCCGACGCGGTCGGGGCCGGCCTCAATCAACTGATCTGTCAATCTCGTCATAAGCGCGCCCGGTGCAATCGCGTTGACGTCGATATTCCATTCCCGGGTTTCCAGCGCAAGCGTCTCGGTGAAGCGCACAATGGCTGCCTTGGAAGCCGCGTAGGCGCTGATCCCCGGCAACGGATTAGTCGCGCCGCCGCCGGAAAGCATCACGATCTTGCCGTAGCGCTGCGCCTTGAAGACCGTCACCGCCCTGCGGGCGCAATAGACGGTGCCAGTCAGATTGATCGCGATCGCCTGCACCCATTCGTCCCAATCGACATCTTCGATCGGGCCCATCGGGCCATAGACGCCGGCATTGTTCACCAGAATATCCAAACGGCCGAAACGGCAGAGCGCTTCGTCGAACAAGGCATCGACGTCAGCCTTGCTGGATACGTCTGCTGGCTTGGCCCCAACGCGGTCGGTGCCGTAAGCCGCCGCGAGCCGCCCCTGCTGCGCTGCGAGGGCCTCCGCATCGCGCCCGCACAACATGACGTTGGCGCCCTCCGCGAGAAAGTGGTCCGCGATGACGGCGCCGAGTCCCTGGCTTGCGCCGGTGATGATAGCTGTGCGGCCGTCAAGCTTCATGCGGCACGTCCGATCGAAACGACGGTCAAAGCGGGATCCTTGGCGATATCGGGCGAAAGGAATGCCGCGGGATCAAGCACCAGATGACCCTGCATCCCGCAGGTGAAGTCTTCAGCGACCAATTCGCGGAACTGCGGCCACTCGGTAGCCACCACGGCGGCGGCAGCGCCTGCGATTGCGCCTTTGGCGTCATCGGCCATGACAACGCCGGAGTGAAACTCATCGGGCAGCTTGCGCACGGCCGGATCGTACACCCTGATCTTCGCACCGTCCGCCCGCAGCGCGCGCACGAGCTCGATCGACGGCGATCGGCGGATGGCATCGGTGCCGGGCTTATAGCTCAGGCCAAGCACCGCTATCGTCCTGCCCGCCAACGGCGCGAGGCGTCGGCGCAGCTGATTGATCGACCACTGCCCATGCGCTCGATTGCTCGCGACGATATTTGCGATCAGTGGCGTTTGCAGCTTCTCCCGTTCGGCAATCGCCGAAAGAAACTGGACGTCGCGCGCCAGCGTACCGCCGGAAAACGCCGAGCCCGCCTTCACATAGGCATGGGATCCGACTCTCGGATCGCTGCGTAGCCCCTTCTCTATATCCGCGGCGCTGGCGCCGACCTGTTCTGCAATGGTCGCAAGCTCGTTGGTGAACGTGACCGAGAGGGCGAGAAAGGCGTTAAGCGAGTGCTTCACCATCTCGGCGGATTCGACGCTCATCCAGATCAGGTTCGAGCAAAGCTTCGAAAGCAGCGGCGAAAGCTTGTCGCGGGTGTGCTCCCGGCGAATTCCGATCACAATCCGGCCGGGATTGCGGAAAATTTCAAGAGCACGGCCCAATCTCAGATTTTCCGGCGAACAGGCGAAATCCACCTGGCGCGCGTTCGCCTGAGCCGCGAACGATTTCTCAAGCCGCGCCACTGTTCCCACAGGCAGTTGAGCCGATACCAGCACGACCGCACCGTTCTTCAGGTAAGGAAATATCGCGACGACCCGGCTGAAAACCGCGTCGACATCGGCCTGATCGTCGTCGTCGACCGGCGTATCATGGCATATCCATACGATGTCGGCGGTAGCCGTCGTTGCCGCGTCTGCCGCGAATGACAGCTTGCCGGACGCCAATCCCTGCTGGACCAATTCTGCAAGTCCCGGCTCGTAAAGCGGCGGTTCGCCGACGTTTAGTTTGGCAACGACCTGGGGATCGTCGTCAACGCCAACCGTCAAGGCGCCGATCTCCGCCAGGCAGGCGGCAGTGACCGTGCCAAGATGCCAGAGGCCAAGAACGGCGACTTTCATGGCCGCTCCATCACCCAGCGGTTTTGCGAAAGCCATTGCACCGTGCGCACGATGCCCTCTCGGATCGTCAGCTTCGGCCGCCAGCCGAGCGCGCCGATACGGGCCGTGTCCAGGAATATGAAGCGGTTGTCACCGATCCATCCCTGCGATCCACCCGAGTAGCTCACCTGCGGCTTCAGTCCAAGATGTTCGGTGATCCAGCCGATCGAATCGGTGACCTGGCAATATTCGGGAGTGCCGAGATTGAACACATTGACCTTGCCCTGAGCCTGCTTCAAGGCGTGCAAGATCGCATCAATGCAGTCGTGCACATAGAGATAGGATTGTCTCGGCGTGCCGTCGCCCAGCACCGCGAGCCGGGTCGGATCAGCCAACAGTTGCTTGTAGAAATCGAAAACGTGGCCGTGGGTGTAGCGTTCGCCCAGGATGGAGGTGAAACGGAATATCCAGGACCGGAAGTTGAAGCCTTCGCTATAGGCCATGAGTAGACCTTCGCCGGCAAGCTTCGAGGCAGCGTACAACGAGGTCTGGATTGGAAACGGCGCCGTTTCGGGCGTCGGGATAACATCCGCCTCGCCGTAAACCGATCCGGTCGACGAAAACACGATGTCCCTGATCCCGCTCGCACGCATCGCCTCGAGCACCTTGAAAGTCGCGATCGTGTTCTGCTGAAGATCCTTCTCTGGATGTTGCAAGCCGAACCGCACGTCGGCATTGGCGGCCAATTGGAACACGATATCGCAGCCGGCCATGGCGCCTGCCATGGCCGCGGTGTCCAGAACGTCACCTTCAACCTGCTTGAACTCTGGATGCCG
>JAQGMS010000475.1 GCA_028292245.1 Ramlibacter sp. | reverse complement strand
TGCGTGTAGAGAACCGGCTCCCTGGGCATTGTGTTTCGCTTCCGTTACTTTCTAACATCTGTTAGAATACCCACCATCCGTTCGAACACAACAGATATTCAGCCATCGGGGTCGTGATGCAGCCAATGCCCGCCATGCGTTTTGCGTCGAATCTTCTGAGTGGCCGGGTTGCGCTGGTAACCGGAGGCGGCACCGGCATGGGGCGCGCCACCGCGATCGAAATGGCGCGATGCGGTGCGGACATCGCGCTGCTCGGTCGCCGTACCGGACCGATCGAGGACTGCGCCGAAGTGATCCGCGGGCTCGGCCGCAAGGCGGTGGCGATCTCGGCCGACATCCGCGTGCCCGAGCAGATCGAGGATGCGATGCGGCGCATCAAGGAGGGGTTCGACCGCCTCGACATTCTCGTCAACAACGCCGGCGGTCAGTTCGTCACCCCGGCGCGCGAGCTCAACAACAAGGGCTTCGAGACCGTCATCCGCAACAATCTGGTCGGGTCGTGGCAGATGACCAAGGCCGTCGCCGATCATTTCATGTTCGAGCATGGCGGCTCTATCGTCTTCGTCACCGCTTGCGTCCGTTCCGGCCTGAGTGGCTTCGTGCATACGGCAGCCGCTCGCGGCGGCGTGCTCGCGATGATGAAGACGCTGGCGTTCGAGTGGGCCGAGTTCGGCATTCGCCTCAATTGCGTGGCACCGGGTACCGTCAAGACCGAAGGCATGGACCACTACCCGATACAACCCGAGCAGTGGCTGAAGCTGAACCGCAACGTGATGGGTCACATGGGCGACGTCAGCGACGTCTCCGCTGCGATCATCTTCCTAGGCTCGTCCCTTGGGAAATTCGTCACAGGCGAGGAATGGTATATCGATGGGGGCGAAACGCTGCATCTCGCCCACGACGCGCGACAGATGATCGACATGGTCAAGTTTTCGAAGCGCGAACCCGCGGTTCCGAAGGCGAAGTGAGCTAGAGCGCGTAGCCGACCCGCACGCCTTCGTCGACAGCGCGCATGGCGTCCAGTTCGGCGGCTTCCTTGGCGCCGCCTATGATATGGACTTCGACGCCCGCCGATTTCAGCGCATCGAACGGGCCGCGGTCGGCTTCCTGCCCGGCGCAGAGCACGATGGTGTCGGCCTCGATCAGTTGCGGCACGCCGTCAACGAGGACATGCAATCCGCGGTCGTCGATCCGTTCATAGGTGACGCTGGCCATGATCTTGACGTCGCGCTTGGCGAGGCTGCTGCGAAGGATCCAGCCCGTCGAAACCCCGAGATTGATGCCCGGACGTGTTGCCTTTCGTTGCAGCATGGTGATCTCGCGCGGGCTCTGCCGCGGCGCCAGCGGGTCGCCTTTCAGGCCACCGGCCGCGACAAGGCTGGCGTCGATATTCCATTCGGCCTGAAACTCGGCCAGATCGAGCCTGCGGGCGTTCGGCGCTTCGCCCGGCTGCGAATGGCAGAGATATTCCGCGACGTCGAACCCGATGCCGCCGGCCCCGATGATGACGACCCTGCGGCCGGCCTTCTTTCTGCCGCTGAGCAGGTCCGTGTAGGACACCACCTTCGGATGGTCGATGCCCGCAATTTCGGGCGTGCGCGGATGAACGCCTGAAGCGACCACGACGGCCTCGAACGATTCCCGCTTGAGATCGTCAGCGCTCGGTGCGGTGTTGAGCCGAACGTCGACACCACCTTCGGAAATCCGGCCACCATAGTAACGCAGCATCTCGTCAAACTCGACCTTGCCGGGAACAGCGCGCGCCAGATTGATCTGGCCGCCGATGCGATCGCTGGCCTCGAACAACGTGACCTTGTGGCCTCGACGGCTGGCCTCTGCCGCGGTGGCTAGGCCTGCCGCACCGGCGCCAATCACCGCAACCTTGCGCGCTTTCGCCGCCGGTGCGTCGTCGAATTCGGTCTCACGACAGGCGCGCGGGTTGACGAGGCAGGTGGCGCTGCGATCCGAGAAGATCAGGTCGAGGCAAGCCTGGTTGCAGGCGATGCAGATATTGATCTTGTCGGCGTCCCCCTCCCGCACCTTGCGGGCGAAGTGCGGGTCGGCCAGCATCGGGCGGGCCATCGAGACCAGATCGCTGTCGCCAGCCGCGAGAATCTCCTCGGCGACATCGGGCGTGTTCACGCGGTTCGAAGCCACCACGGGAATGCCAACGACCTTCTTCAGCCGGGCAGCCGCGAAACGCCAAGCGGCGCGCGGAATCGGATAGGCGATGGTTGGAACCCGTGCCTCGTGCCAGCCGATGCCGGTGTTGAGGATATCGGCGCCGGCGATCTCGACCCGTTTCGCCAGCCGGTCGATTTCATCGCCGGTCGCACCACCTTCGACCAGGTCGACCGCGGAGATGCGGTAGATAATCAGGAAATCCGGACCCAAGGCCGCACGCACACGCGTGACCAGTTCGACGGGGAGCCGGTGCCGGTTCTCCTCCGCCCCGCCCCACTCGTCCGTGCGATCATTGGTGCGCAGCACAGTGAACTCGTTGATCAGATAGCCTTCCGATCCCATGATCTCGACGCCATCGAAGCCTGCCTCCCTGGCCAGCATCGCGCAGCGGACGTAGTCCGCGATCGTCTGCTCGATCTCGGCACCAGTCATGGCGCGCGGTGGAAACTTGTTGATCCGTGAGCGAATGTCGGACGGACCGAGACATTCGGGTTGCTTGGCATAACGGCCGGAATGCAGGATTTGCATGCACACCTTGCCGTCATGCTGATGAACCGCATCCGTCACGCGACGCAGTTCCAGCGCCTGCGAACGCTCGGTCAGGATCGGGCCACCGGGCTCGATAAGGCCCGCGGTATTCGGCGCGTAACCTCCGGTGATGATGAGGCCAATCTCTCCCTTTGCGCGTTCGGCGAGAAACACCGCCATCTTGTGCAGCCCGTTCTCCTCCATGTCGAGGCGGGTGTGCATCGAGCCCATGATCATCCGGTTGCGCAACGTCGTCCGGCCCGCCTTGAGCGGCGACAAGAGATTCGGATAATGCGACATTCCGGTCATCGAGCGGCTCCGGTCCACGATTGCGCAATTTCTAACGATTGTTAGACTGAATAAAAATCGGGCTGAATGCAAGCTGCTGGCTTGGCCGGCGAAGGAATCGTCATGGACTACACGCTCAGCGGGGAGCAGCGGGCATTTCGTGAGGCCGCCGAACGGTTTGCGAAGCAAAAGCTGGCGCCGCACTACCAGAAGCGGGCCAGGCAGGACCGTATCGACCGCGCGATGCTCAAGGAAATGGGCGATCTCGGCCTGATCGGCGTCGATCTTCCGGAGAAGTATGGCGGCCTGGGCGAAAGCAGCGCCACCGCGGGCGTCATCATCGAACAGATCGCCTATGGCGACTTCAACGCCAGTTATGTCCAATTGCTGGCGTCGCTGATGGGCGGAATGATCGCTCAGCATGCCTCTCCAGACATTTCCCAGGAGTGGCTACCGCGCGTGGTCAAGGGCAAAGCCGTCATCGGCCTCGGCCTCACCGAACCGCGCGGCGGATCGGACGCGGCTAATCTCATCCTGCGCGCCGAAAAATCCGGCAACGGCTACCGACTCAACGGCGAAAAGACCTCGATGAGTTTCTCGGACCAGTGCGACGCGGCTGTCATCTTCGCCCGTACCGGCAACGTCGCCGACGGCGCGCGCGGTGTCAGCGCCTTCTTCGTCGACCTCAACCAGCCCGGCATCACCCGCACCCATTTCGACGATATCGGCACGAGGCCGATCGGCCGCGGTTCAGTGTTCTTTGACGACGTGTTCGTGCCCGCCGAATGCCTGATGGCCGAGGAGAACAAGGGATTTTCCAAGATCATGGCCGGCTTCGATTACAGCCGTGCCCTGATCGGCCTCGAATGCATCGGGCCCGCGCAGGCATCCGTCGATGAAGCCTGGCAGTACAGCACGGGCCGCATTGCCTTCGACCGGCCGATTGCCCAGTATCAGGGCGTGAGTTTTCCGCTGGCCGAGGCCGAGACGCAACTCACGATGATGCGACAGCTCTGCTTCTACACCCTATCGCTGCGCGACCGGGGACTTCCCCACACCGCGGAGGCCGCGATGTGCAAATGGTACGTCCCGAAAGTGGCCTGCGAGATAATCCACCAGTGCCTTCTCACCCATGGCCATTACGGCTACACCACGGATCTGCCGTTCCATCAGCGCTACGTCGACGTCATGGGCCTTCAGATCGGCGACGGCACGGCGCAGATTCAGAAGCTGGTCATTGCGCGAGAGAAAGTCGGTCGCGTCGCGGTCCAATATGCGAAGCAAACTGGACCAAAATAGCAGCGCGCGACGAATTAACGTTCGCCGTGGAAATTCGCGTCGCGGATCTGGACCTGGTCGATGCTGGACTGCCACAGCTTCGGATAGGTGGAATGGAAATCCCGTAATAGCTGCTCGATCGGCGGGTCCACGAACCAACCGCGGTCGTTGACATACTCCATGTGGCGCTGGCTGTTGATGTCGAATTCGTGGAACAATGCATCGCTCTTGCCGTCGAACACGAGTTGCTTGACGCCGAAGCGCTCGCACATCTCGGTGTTGAAGGCCGGCGTCACCTTGAACTGCCGTCCATCAAGCCAGAGCGCGACGTAGCCGTGATAGACGAACAGGTCGGTCTCCATCAGTTCCGCGAGCTTCGGCGAATTCAGGTGATTGCGGACGTCGGCGAAACCGACCGCGGCGGGAACGCCGGCGGCGCGCAACGCTGCCGTCAGCAGGATCGCCTTCGGCACGCAATAGTTCGACGGTTGCGTCGCAATGTAACTGGCGCGGTATTCATCAGCCGTGGTGCCGATGTTGAAGGGATTGTACCTGACCTGGTCGCGAACGGCGTCGAACAGACGAATCGCCCGTTCGGTTTGCGACAGGCTGCCCGCATCCGGCAAATAGCGCGCGACGAACGCGCGAATCTCGGCCGAGTCGCTGTCGACATAGCGCGCCGGCGCCAACATCGCGGATGCGCTCGAATCCATCTCGTTCCCCCGTCTTCCCGCAATTTCTAACAAACGTTCGAATCAAAAGAAATCGGACCATTGACGCAATCTCGGCAGAAGCGCTAGCTTCCGCGCCAACCCGCCGGCGCGACAACACGAAAACAAGAACGTCATGAGCGACACCACGCCCTATATCTGGACGCCGCCAGCAGAACTCGTGGCGCAGAGCAACCTCACTGCCTTCCTGCGTGCCACCGGCGACCGGGATTTCGACAGCCTCGCGGCGCGGGCCGAAGCCGATCCGGCTTGGTTGATGCAAGAAATCTTCAAGTTCTGCGACGTCAGGTTCTATCGCCCCTACGATCAGATGCTCGACGTTTCGAAGGGAGAGGCATGGGCACGCTGGTGCGTCGGCGGAACCACCAATATCGTTTTGAACTGCCTCGACAAGCACCGCAACACCGCGTTGTGGGACCAGATCTTCCTGGTGTGGGAAGGCGAAGACAAGAACGAACGGCGCTCACTCAGCTACCGCGAGTTCGATGCCGGCGTCACGCGGCTGGCGCGGGGCCTGCGCGACATCGGCATCGGGCGCGGCGACGTCGTGGCCATCTACATGCCGAATCTGCCCCAGACCTTCGTGGCGTTCTTCGCGATTCTGAAACTTGGCGCGATCGTGATGCCGCTATTCTCCGGGTTCGGCCCCGCACCGATCCAGTCGCGGCTGAACCATGGCGAAGCCAAGGCGGTCATTACCGCCAACGGCACCTGGCGGCGCGGTGCTTCGGGAGCGCTCAAGTCCGTGCTGGACACCGCGCTCGAAGGGGCACCATCGGTCAAGCATGTGATTGTCGCCCGCCGTGAGGGCCTCGAGATCGACACGCCGCTGCGCAAGGGTCGCGACCGGTGGTGGGACGATGCCGCGCGCGCCGCGGACTCGCACGTTGCGACGGCAGAGATGCAGGCCGAAGACCCTGCGATTCTTCTCTATACGTCGGGCACGACCGGCGAGCCGAAGGGATGCGTATGGACTCATATCGGCTTTATCGGCTCGATGGTCACCCGCGACATGATCATCTGCGGAGATTTCAAGCCGTCGGACCGCTTCTTCTTTTTCAGCGACATGGGCTGGATGGTCGGCGCGATGTGCGCGTGCATTCCGAGCTTTGCCGGCGGCAGCCTGCTGATCGCGGAAGGCACGCCCGATTATCCCGACACCGGGCGATTCTGGCGCCTGATCGCCGACCACAAGGTGACCTACCTCGGCGTTTCGCCGACGATCGTGCGCAGCCTGATGCGCTATGGCGAAGAAGTCGACAGCTACGATCTGTCCAGCCTGCGGATGACCGCTTCCGGCGGCGAAGCCTGGACCACGGCGCCCTGGATGTGGTTCTTCGAGCACGTCTGCAAGAAGAAGATTCCGATCATCAATATATCGGGCGGCACCGAAGTCGGCGGCTGCATCTTCACCGGCACGCCCAACCACCCGATGAATCCAGGCTCGTTCTCGCGGCCCGCGCTCGGCGTCGGCGCCGACATCGTCGACCTTGGCGGAGCGCGCGTGCCGGACGGCACGTTCGGAGAACTGGTGCTGCGGCATTCCTCGATCGGCCTGACCAAGAGCCTGTGGAAGGCCGACGCCCGCTACATCGAGAGCTACTGGAACACGATTCCCGGCCTGTGGGTACATGGCGACTTCGCGATGCGTGGCACGGACGGGCTCTACTACATCCTTGGCCGCTCCGACGACACCATCAAGATATCCGGCAAGCGCACCGGGCCGGCCGAACTCGAAGGCATCCTGATTGCGACCGGCAAGCTGGCGGAAGCAGCCGTGTTCGGCATCCCGCACCCGGTGAAGGGATCCGCCATCGTCTGCGCGTGCGTGCCGATGCCGGGCGTCGAG
>JAQGMS010000306.1 GCA_028292245.1 Ramlibacter sp. | reverse complement strand
CGGCATCCGCGTGAAGACCAGCAGCTACACCCGCCACCACGTCAACATCACCATGACGCAGGCCAAGTCGGTGAGCAACTACAGCAACTCGATCCTGGCCAACATGGAAGCGCTGGACGACGGCTACGATGAGGCGCTGCTGCTGGACAGCTCGGGCTTTGTGAGCGAAGGCGCGGGCGAGAACATCTTCGTCATCAAGGGCGGCGTGATCTACACGCCTGACCTGTCGGCCGGCGCGCTCAACGGCATCACCCGCAACACGGTGTTCCATATCTGCAAGGACCTCGGCGTCGAGATCGTGCAAAAGCGCATCACGCGCGACGAGGTCTACATCGCCGACGAGGCGTTCTTCACCGGCACCGCCGCCGAAGTGACGCCGATCCGCGAACTGGACCGCATCGAGATCGGCGCCGGCTCGCGCGGGCCGATTACCGAGAAGATCCAGAGCGCCTTCTTCGACATTGTCAACGGCCGAAATCCCAAATACGCGCATTGGCTCACCAAAGTCTGACCATGAACACCGATGTGAAGAAGCAGGCCGTCGTCGAGTTGCTGGCCAAGGACCTGAATGCCAACGGCGGCGTGTTCTGCCCCAGCCCGGTCGCCGGCATGAAGTTGTGGAATACCCATCCGCGCATCTACCTGGATGTGGCCGGCACCGGCGAGGCCAGGTGCGCTTACTGCGGCACGGTCTACAAGCTCAAAGAGGGCGAGCACTTCGGTGGGGGGCACTGAGAGCCGCTCCTTCGTCATTGCCCCGCAATGGATCGGCGATGCGGTGATGACCGAGCCGCTGCTGCGCCGGTTGCGGGCACGCGGCGAGCGGCTGGTGGTGGGGGCGTTGCCCTGGGTGGCGCCGGTGTACCGCGCGATGCCGCAAGTCGACGAGGTCATCGAGTTCCCGTTCCAGCACGGCGGCCTGCAGTTCAAGGCGCGGCGCTCCATCGCCAGGCAGGTGCAGGGCCGCTTCGACACGGCCTATGTGCTGCCCAATTCCCTCAAGAGCGCGCTGCTGCCTTTCCTGGCGAGCATTCCCAAGCGCGTGGGCTATCTGGGTGAGGCGCGCGTGGGCCTGCTCACGCACCGCCTGAAGAATCCGAAGGACAAGCCGCCGATGGTGGCGTTCTACTCGGCGCTCAGCGGCGACAAGGGGGGCTTGGAGCAGGACCGGCCGCAACTGCAGCTCGACCCGGCGCAGGTTGTCGCTGCCCTGGCAACGCTCGGCCTCGAGCGCGGCGGCTACTACGTCTTCGCGCCCGGTGCGGAGTACGGTCCGGCCAAGCGCTGGCCCGCGATCCATTTTGCCGAGCTCGCGCGTGCGCTGGATCGGCCTGCCGTGCTGCTCGGCTCGGCCAAGGAGGCTGACCTGTGCGCCGAGATCGCCGGCGCGGCGGGCGAGGGCAAGTGCCTGAACCTGGCAGGCAAGACGCCGCTGCTGCAAGCCTTCGCGCTCATCGCCGCCGCTAAAGCAATGATCAGCAACGACTCGGGGCTGATGCACGTCGCCGCCGCCTTCGGCGTGCCGCAAGTGGCCGTCTTCGGTTCGTCGAGCCCGCTGCACACGCCGCCGCTGAACGGCAAGGCCCAGGTGCTCTGGCTGAAGGAGGACCCCAACTACCAGCCGCCGCTGGATTGCGCGCCCTGTTTCCAGCGCGAGTGCCCGCTGGGGCACACGCGCTGCCTGTACGACATCACACCGGAGACCGTCATTGCGGCCTTGGGCCGCAGTCCCGCGCCTTAGGGCGCGACCAGGCTGCGCAGCCGCACCAGCGCCGTCGAAGGCGCGCCGTTCCACACCAAGTGCGTGTGGTTGCGCCGCACGCGGGCCGGCATTTCATGCTGCTTCACGTCGCTGGCGGCTTTCAGTGCGATCAGCAGCGACCGTGGCACCAGGGCAAAGCCGGTTCCGGCCGCGACACAGGCGATCATCGCCTGGTAGGAGCCGAACTCCAGCGTGCGCGCCGGCATCACACCCGCCGCGCCGAGCCACCCTTCCAGGCGCTTGCGGTACGAGCAACCATTGGCGAATGCAATCAATGTGGAACCGGACAAGTCGGCGGCGCGGGCGACCGCGGCAGCGTCCCTGGCGGTGATCAGCACCAGCTCCTCTTCGAACACCTTCAACGTGTCCAGGCCCGGCGCGGTGAAAGGCTCGGAGACAAAAGCCGCTTCGATCTCGAAATTCGCGACGCGCTGGACCAGCGCACCGGTGGTTCCCGTCACCAGTTCCACCACCACGGCGGGGTAGAGCCGGTGAAAGCGCGACAGGATCGGCGCCAGCCGGCTGCCAGCCGTGCTCTCCAGCGAGCCGACGCGGAACACGCCCATCGGCTTGCCGGTGCGCAGTTCACTCTCCGCTTCATCGGCCAGGCGGAACAGCCGCTGCGCATAGGAGAGCAGCAATTCGCCTTCCGGCGACAGCACCAGCGAGCGGCCCTGGCGGCGGAACAGTTGCAGGCCCAGCCGCTCCTCCAGCTGCTTGATGCGGGTGGTCACGTTCGACTGCACACGGTTGAGCTTGTTCGCGGCGCGCACGATCCCGCCTTCCTGCACCACGGCGCGGAAGATCTCCAGGGACTCCAGGTCGATGGTTCTCATGGAGAGAATGAAGTATCTGAATAATTCATTTGTTCGAGATGACGATTCTCGGTCTAATCGCAGTCCATGGCAAACCAGAAGAAGAACGATCGGCCGGTGTCCGCCGTCGCGGTATGCGTCGCCGGCGCGTTGTCGCTGGCGGCGGCGATGGGCATCGGCCGCTTCGCCTTCACGCCGATGCTGCCGCTGATGATCGGCGCGGGCCAGATCGATATCGCCACGGGCGGCTGGCTGGCCGCCGCCAACTATGCCGGCTACCTGATCGGCGCCATGACGGCTTCTCGAATTCCCTGGAGCGCGAGCCGCATGAGCTTGGCGGCCTTGCTGCTGACTGCCGCGTTGACCGCTGCGATGGCGCTGCCGGGGCCGCCCATTCTCTGGATCGTGCTGCGCCTGCTGGCCGGCATCTGCAGCGCCTGGGCTTTCGTCAGCACCGCCGTCTGGTGCCTGGGCGCGCTGGCCCGGCTGCAGCGTCCCTCGTGGAGCAGTGCGGTGTACTCGGGCGTCGGGACGGGCATCGCAATCGCCGGCCTGTATTGCCTGGCAGGCGGCGCCAGCGCTGTGCCGGCGCCGGCCCTGTGGCTGCAATTGGGATTGTTGGCGCTGGTTCTGATGATTCCGGTTGCGGTGGTGCTGCATCGGATGGACGCAGAGCCTGTCACGAAGGCGGCGAACGCAACGGCGCAGTCAATCGTGCCGGCCGGCACGCGCGGCCTCGTGATCTGCTACGGCGTGCTGGGATTCGGCTACATCCTGCCGGCCACTTTCCTGCCGGTGCTGGCGCGTTCGGTGGTCGAAGACCCGAGGCTGTTCGGCCTGGCCTGGCCGGTGTTCGGCGTGACCGCTGCCGCGTCGACCTTCATGGCCGGCTGGTGCATGCGCCGCGCATCGCGGCTGCAGGTGTGGGCCGTGGCGCACCTGTTGATGGGCATCGGCGTGCTGTTGCCCAGCCTGTGGCCCAACGGCTTGACCATCGCCTTGTCGGCGCTGCTGGTCGGCGGCACTTTCATGGTCATCACCCTGGCCGGCGTGCAGGAGATTCGCGCGCGGGCCGGCGCCGACCCGACGGCGCTGCTGGGCCGCATGACCGCGGCGTTTGCGCTAGGCCAGATTGCCGGCCCCATCGTTTCATCGCTGCTGCTGCACTTGCCGTGGGCGGGCATCGATGGCCTGCACCTCGCGCTGCAAGCCGGCGCCGCGACGCTGCTGGTCAGCGCCGCGTGGCTCTGGCGACAGGCCCGTTCTCCCGCAACCGCAAAGGAGCTCTCGCATGCCCGATAACACCCCCAGTTCCTTCGCGCCCCAGGGCTTCACGCAGCCCTGGCGCGAGCGCCTGCCGATGCCGGCGGCCGAAACCATGAACGCGCAGCAGCGCGAGGCCGCCGATGCGCTCATCGCCGGCCCGCGCAAAGGCGTCTTCGGACCCTTCCTGCCGCTGTTGCGCAGCCCGCAACTGCTGGACCGGGTGGCGCAACTCGGGGCGCACCTGCGCTTCGACGGCGTGCTCGACGCGCGCATCCGCGAGCTGGCGATCTGCGCCGCGGCACGGCACGTGACCAACCAGTTCGAGTGGTTGATGCACGCGCCGCTCGCGCTGAACGCCGGCGTCGCCGAAACCACGATCGAGGCGTTGCGCGCCGGCGCCCGCCCCAAGGGACTGCCGGCGGACGAAGAGACGGCGCTGGATTTCGCCGCCGAATTGCTGAACACGCACGGCACCAGCGAGCCCACGTACCTGGCCGCGCTGGCGCAGTTCGGCGAGCCGGGCGTGGTGGAACTGGCAGCGCTGGTGGGGTATTTCGTGATGGTGTCGTGGCTGATGAACGTGGCGCACACCCCGGCCAATACCCAGGGCGCGGCGCTGCAGGCCTTCCCCCTTTGAGGCGGGACCAAAAAAACAGCCACCTTGCGGTGGCTGTATAAAGTCCTTGGAAGGACGTCGTTGGGAGACTGAAAAATTGGTTGCGCGCTTTGTGTTGGCCTTGCGTGACAGCGTTGGAATCACTTTAAATGCCGCCATCATTTTGCGCATCCCCAAAACTGAGGAGAAGCACCGTTTCAGCTTCTGATCTTGGTGACTTTTCTCACGGCTGGCGAGCCTTTCCAGACTTTTTTACACCGCAGTACATCTAGTGACAGGGGATGCGCAGCACGAAGCAAGCGCCACCGCCCTGCTGGTCTTCGCATTGCACCGAGCCGCGATGGCGCTGCGTGATCGAGCGCACCAGCGCCAGGCCCAGGCCGACACCGCCGAAGCGCTCGCTGGCGCCGGCCAGGCGATAGAAGGGCTCGAAGATCCGCTCGCGTTCTGACGGCGGGACACCGGGCCCGCGATCGCGCACGCGGACCACCGCGTTGCCGCCCTCGCGCGTCAGCTCCACTGTCACCGGCCCGTCGCTGTAGCGCCTGGCGTTCTCCAGCAGGTTGCGCATCGCGCGGCGCAATAGCTTCACCACCCCTTGCACCACCAGCGGGCGGTCGTCGTCGCTGGGGACCAGTTCAGCGCCGGCGCGCGCACATTCCTCGGCAGCCAGCCCGGTGAGGTCGACCGCTTCCACCGTGCCGATGTCGCTTTCCTTCGCGTCGAGCCGGCTCGCCAGCAGGATCTCGTCGACCAGCTGGTCCAGCTCGGCGATGTTGCGCCGGATCTCGTCCTGGAACGCCGGTGAAGTCTGCGGCTCCATCAGCTCCAGCCCCATGCGGATGCGCGCCAGCGGCGAGCGGAACTCATGCGAGGCATTGGCCAGCAGCGACTTGTGCGACTTGAGCAGCGTCTCCACCCGCTCGGCCGCGTGGTTGAAACGCTGCGCCAGGAACGCCAGTTCGTCGGTGCCCGACTCCTTGATCCGCACCGACAGGTCGCCCTCGCCCCAGCGCTCCACGCCGGCGCGCAGGTCGTCCAGCCGCAGCGTCAGCCGGCGAATGATGGGATAAGTGCCGATCGCCACCGCCAGCGCCACGATGGCCAGGATCCACAGCAGGCCGCCCGGGCCGCGGGCCCACCAGGTGCGGCCCGGGGGCGGACCTTCACCGGCCCGGCGGGGACGCGGCGGGAACTGCACGAACAGCGTGCTGCCGTCGTTCATGGCGACCTGGAATTCGGCGCCCTGGCCCGGCTCCCGGGTCGGCCGCGTCTTGACCTGCCCGAGCACGTCGCCGGCTTCATTGCGGATGATCACCTCGCGCTCGGGCGTCTGCTCGGTGTTGGCGCGCCACAGGAAGCCGAAGGCAATCGTCAACACGGCCACCGCCAGCAACACGGCCAGCCAGAGGCGCAGGTACAGGGGAACGCGAAAGTGCGCGCGCCAGGGAGTCATGTGAAAGGAAGCCTCAGTCCTGCTGCTTGGCGAACACGTAGCCCACGCCGCGCACTGTGAGGATGCGCTTGGGATTCTTCGCATCGGCCTCGATCGCCGCGCGGATGCGGCCCATGTGCACGTCGATCGAGCGGTCGAAGGCTTCCAGTTCGCGGCCGCGCACGGCTTCCATGATCTGGTCGCGCGTGAGCACGCGGCCGGCCCGCTCGGCCAGCGTGATCAGCAGGTCGAACTGGTAGGAAGTGAGCTCGCTGGGCTTGCCGCCCACCGTGACGGTGCGCGCGTCGCGATCGATCTCCAGCGTGCCGAACCGCAGCACCTTGGCCGCCGGCTGTGCGCCGCCTTCGCTGCGCCGCCTCAGGATCGCGCGGATGCGCGCCAGCAGTTCGCGCGGCTCGAAGGGCTTGGGCAGGTAGTCGTCGGCGCCCAGTTCGAGGCCGACGATGCGATCCATCGGGTCGCCCTTGGCCGTCAGCATCAGCACCGGCACCTGGCCCATTTCGCCGGGCAGGGCGCGCACGCGCCGGCACACTTCCAGCCCATCCAGGTCGGGCAGCATCAGGTCCAGGATCACCAGTTCGGGCGCGGCGCCGGCCGGCGGGTCCTGCAGCAGGGCCAGACCCGCCTTGGCGTCGATGGCGTGGGTGACGCCGAAGCCCGAGCGCTCCAGGTACTCGCCGACCATCTGCGCCAGCCGGGCGTCGTCTTCGATCATCAAGAGTTGCTGCATGGCCAGATGGTAATGAGTTCGCGGCAGGGTGGGGAGTTGTGCGAGGTTCAACCGCGCCACCGCCGTTCCATGCGCTGCTTCAGGCGCTCCCCGGCTTTCACGCGCTGTTCGGGCGTCAGCACCTCGGCCGCGTCGGCCATGGCCTGCACCATCCGGCGGCTGCTGGCGTCCGCGGCCTGCATCTGCGCGGCCCGCAACTGCTCCAACGCAGCGCGGTCGAT
This sequence comes from Ramlibacter sp., assembly GCA_028292245.1. Taxonomy (GTDB): domain Bacteria; phylum Pseudomonadota; class Gammaproteobacteria; order Burkholderiales; family Burkholderiaceae_C; genus Ramlibacter. The sequence goes on along the minus strand of JAQGMS010000306.1, from coordinate 9,325 downwards.
GGCCGGCGCGGCCAGCAGCGCCATGCCACGCTGGCGCGCGGCGCGCCTCTGCTCACGCAGCGGCCGCAGGTCGGCCAGGGCCGCTGTGGCGATCGCGACCAGCCGGTCCTTCTGCTGCGGCGTGCCGCCCACGTCCTTGACCAGCCGGCCGATGCGCCAATCCATGCGGCGAGCCATTTCCTCGGGGTCCACGCCGCCGCGGTGGCGGCCCCACCCTTGGGCGTGCGCTCCCGCGCCGAGCAAGCCCAGGCCGCTCAAGGCGGCCAGGCCGGCGAACCAGCGGCGGCGATTCTTGCCGGGCTGGGGGGTGTCATCGATCGGGGTCGTCATGCAGATCTCCTGTGGGCGCCGGTGCGGCGCGCATCAATACGTCCTGCGGCAAGGGCAGGAGCGGCTTCCGCATCTTGGGCGGCTGGCATCACGCATGCTTGAAGCGGCGGTAAAGTTAGGTAAATGGCTGTGCCTTCACCCTCCCCTGGCCTCGCGGGCGTGCCTGCCGCGCACGCGGCGAGGAACCCCGAACGCATGGCGCTGTGTTTCGAGGGCACCGACCTCGGCTATGGCGAGCTTGCGCAGCAGTGCGAGCGGGTGGCGGCGCAGCTCTGGCACAGCTGGGGGGTGCGCAGCGGCGACCGCGTGGCGTGGCTGGGCGCCAACCATCCGGCGCAACTGGTGCTGCTGTTCGCGCTGGCGCGCATCGGCGCCATCCTGCTGCCCTTGAATTTCAGGCTGGCCGCCGCGGAGTGGGACGCGCTGGTGGGCGACTGCAAGCCCGGCCACCTTGTCCACGACGCGAGCTGGGCCGAAGCCGCGCAGCAATTGGGCGCGCGCAACCGGCTGGCCGTGCATCCGGTGCAGGCGCTGGCGCAGGAAGGCGATGGCGCCGGCGCGCCCTGGAGCGCCGAGGGTTCGGCGCCTGTGCTGCTGGTCTGCACCTCGGGCACCACCGGCCGCCCCAAGGCGGCGGTGCACACGCAGGCCAACCTGCTGGCCAACATGGCCATCGCCGCCGGCGTGCAGGAGATGACGCCCGGCGATTCGATCGCCACCATGCTGCCGCTGTTCCACGTCGGCGGCCTGTGCATCCAGACGCTGCCTGCGCTGCACGCCGGCGCCCGGGTGATCCTGCATCCGCGCTTTTCCGCCGACGCGGGGCTGGATTGCTTCGAGCGCCAGCGCCCGACGCTCACCCTGCAGGTGCCGGCGACGCTGAAGGCGCTGGTCGAGCATCCGCGCTGGCGCCAGGCCGACCTGTCCAGCCTGCGGGCGGTGTGGGCCGGCTCGAGCCTGCTTCCACCCGCGTTGATCGAGGCCTTTCATGCGCGCGGCGTGCCGGTGTGCAACGTCTATGGCGCCACCGAAACGGGCCCGTTCTCGATTGCATTGCCACCAAGCTCGGCGATGAGTCACGTCGGCTCCTGCGGCTGGCCGGCGCCCGGCATCGAAGTGCGGCTCGCCGATCCGGTCGACGCCGTCGGCGAACTGCTCGTGCGCGGGCCCAACGTGGTGAGCCGCTATTGGCCGGACCAGCCGGCTTGCGATGCACAAGGCTGGTTCCACACCGGCGACCTGGCGTCGCTGGCGGCGGACGGCAGCTACACCATCGCCGGCCGTGCCAAGGACCTGATCATCTCCGGCGGAGAGAACATCCACCCGGCGGAAATCGAGACGCTGCTGGGGCAACATCCCGCCGTCGCTGAGTGCGCCGCCTTCGGTGTGCCCGACGACGAATGGGGCGAGGCGGTGGCGGTTGCGATCGTGCTCAAGCCCGGCGAGTCGGTTTCCGAGCAGGCGTTGCAGGCGCACTTGTCGGGGCAACTGGCGCGCTACAAATTGCCGCGCCGCTGGCTCTGGCTGGCCGCGCTGCCCAAGACCGCGCTCGGCAAGGTCCAGCGCCAGTCACTGGTGCAACTGGCCCGTGACGGCCAGCACGGCTAGGAGCTTTGCCCGGCCCGCTGCATCCGCCAAAGCAGCAGGAGCAGCAGCATTGGCGGGATGGCGGTGAGGCCGGTGGCCACGAACGCGGTGGCGTAGGCGCCGAGCAGTCCGTAGGCCGGCGTGAGCGCGTCGACCGCGACCCCGGAGAAGCCCTTGGTGAACTTGCCGAGCACGGCGTACGTCGAGGACAGCATCGCGTACTGGGTGGCGGTGTAGCCGAGGCTGGTCAGGCTCGACATGTAGGTCACCAGGGCGACGCCGGCGAAGGCTTGCGCAAAGGCGTCGAGCGTCATCACCGCGGCGAAAATCGGCGTGCCGGCGTGGACGCTGAGCAGGGCGAACGCCGCCGTGCCGAAGCCTTCGAGCACCAGCCCCGCGACCAGCGTGGGCAGCATGCCCAGGCGCACCGCGCTGATGCCTGCCGCGGCGATGCCGGCAAAGGTGGCCACCAGGCCGAACGAGCCGCGCACCCAGGCGACGGTGTCCTTGGAGATTCCGAGGTCGTGATAGAACGGGTTGTACATCGGCCCCATCACGAAGTCGGGCAGGCGATAGAGCGCCACCATGAGCAGCATGACCAGCCCCGCGGTCTTGTGCTTGGCGAAGAAATCGACGAAAGGCCCGACGATCGCATCGGCGAGCCCGCGCAAGGTCCACAGCGGCGGTTTCGTGTGCAGCACAGCGTCGGCGCGGGCCGGCTCGAAGGCGAACAAGGTCGCGATCGTGCACAGCGCCATCAGCACCGCCATGCCGACGTAGGAGATCTCCCAGCCGACGCGCGCGGCCGCGGCGATGATCAAGGCGTCGGTGACGAGCAGCGCGCTTCGGTAGCCGACTTGCGCGGCTGAGGTCATCAGCCCCACTTCGTCGGCGTCGGACGCCGCCTCGATGCGCCAGGCGTCGATCGCGATGTCCTGCGTGGCCGAGGCGAACGCGGTCAACAAGGCAAAGGCGCCGATGGCCGCGAGCCCGCCGGCGGTACCGACCGCGGCCATGCCGAGCAGCCCGATGGCGACCAGGATCTGGCAAAACAGCATCCAGCCGCGGCGGCGGCCCAGGCGCCCCAGCAGCGGCAAGTCGATGCGGTCCACCAGCGGCGACCAGTACACCTTGAAGGCGTAGGCGAAGCCGACCCAGGAGATGAAGCCGATGGCCACCAGGCTGGTGCCGTCGTCGCGCAGCCAGTAGCCGAAGGTGTTGGCGGTCAGCAGGAAGGGCAGGCCGGAGGAAAAGCCCAGTGCCAGCATGATGGCGACCTTCGGCTGCCGAAGCTCGCGCAGCACCTCCAGCGCGGTGCGCTTGCGGCGCGCGGCGGACGCTACCTCGGTCATCGGCAGACCGCTGGGGCTGAGCCCCACGAGGGCTTGGGTTCCCGGCTGACAGGGTGGGTCTCGCGCATGCGGGAATAATAAGCGCACGCCCAGCCCGCCACGAGGAAGACGATGAATCCGCGCCCGTTGCCGACACCCCGATGCATTGATTCGCTCCGTGCTTCCTTGCGCGCGGCGCTGGTGGGCATCGCGCTCGCGCTGGCGCCCCCAATTGCCGTCCATGCGGAAAAGGCGCCGCCGCATGAGGGCGTGGAAGTCGGCAAGACCTCCAGGCTCTCCGGCCTGGTGCCGGCCGCCGATGTCGAGAACGCCGCCAGGCAGCAATACAGCCAGTTGCTGCAGCAGGCCCAGGCCAAGAACGCGCTGGCACCTCCCGGACATCCGCAACTGCAGCGACTGCAGGCCATCAGCAAGCGGCTGATTCCACAAGCCGCCGCGTGGAACGAGCGCGCCCGCAATTGGCAGTGGGAGGTCAACCTCATCGGCTCGGCCCAGATCAACGCCTTTTGCATGCCCGGCGGCAAGATCGCGGTCTTCACCGGCATCATGGACAAATTGCAGCTGAGCGACGATGAACTGGCGATGGTTGTGGGCCACGAGATGGCGCACGCGTTGCGCGAACATGCGCGCGAGCGGATGGGCAAGAGCGCAGTGACGCAGGGCGCCGCGCGGCTGGGCGGCGCCGTGATCGCCGGCATCTTCGGCATCGACCCGAACATCACCGACATGGTGGCGCGCGGCAGCGCGAGCTTGCTGACCTTGAAGTTCAGCCGCAACGACGAGTCCGAGGCCGACCTGGTCGGCATGGAAGTCGCGGCGCGCGCCGGCTACAACCCGCGCGCGGCCGTGACCTTGTGGAAAAAGATGGAGCAGGCCAGCAACGGCGCCCCGCCGCAGTGGCTGTCCACCCACCCGTCGGGCGCCAGCCGCGTCGCCGAACTGGAACGCAACTTGCCGAAAGTCCTGCCGCTGTACGAGCGCACGCTCGCCCGCAAGTAGCGGCGCCGCCGGCGGGCCGGAAGCCGGCGGTTAAGATTTGGCGCTCATGCGCTTCCTCTTCGTCCACCAGAATTTTCCAGGCCAGTTCAAGCATGTTTCGGGCGCTCTCGCAGCCCGCGGACACGAAGTCGTCGCACTGGGCGTGAACAAGCCCGGCGAGCCCGTGCCCGGGGTGCGCCACCTGCTGTATCCCGAGGGCGATTTTCCGGTGGTCGACGGCAAGCACCCGCTGGCCCTTCCGTTGTCGGAGCTGCAGGAAAAGGCGGCCCGCGGCGAGACGGCGGCGCAAGCGATGCAGGTCTTGAAGAAAGAAGGCTTCACGCCGGACGTGGTCGTGGTCCATTCCGGCTGGGGCGAGGCCCTCTTCACCAAGGACGTGTTTCCGCAGGCGCGCCAGGTGGTGTATGCCGAATACTTCTACGGCGGCGAGGGTGGCGACACAGGCTTCGATCCGGAGTTTTCACGCCCTTCGGTCGCGGCCGACGAACGCATACGGATCAGGAATACGCACCTGCTGCACGCGCTGAGCGCCTGCGACGTCGCGCTGACCCCGACCGAATTCCAGAAGAGCCGGCACCCCGGCTGGGCGCACGATCGCATCCGCGTCATCCATGAAGGCATCGAGACCCAGCGCTTCCGGCCGGACAAGAAGGCGATCGTGCAGCTGCAGGCGGCGGGGCTGGCCCTGCGGCACGGCGATGAAGTCGTGACCTTCGTGGCGCGGCAGCTGGAGCCCTACCGCGGCTACCACATCTTCATGCGCGCGCTGCCGTTGCTGCAGAAGCTGCGGCCGAAAGCGCGGGTGGTGCTGGTCGGCAGCGACGGCTCGAGCTACGGCCCCAAGCCGGCGGGCGGCAAGAGCTGGCGCGACATCTTCCTGGCCGAAGTGATCCAGCGGCTCGACATGAGCCGCGTGCATTTCGTGGGCCGAGTGCCGCATCCGGTGCTGACGCAGTTGATGCAGGTCTCGGCGGCGCATGTGTACCTCACCTATCCGTTCGTGCTGTCCTGGTCGATGCTGGAGGCGATGAGCATCGGCTGCCTGGTGATCGGTTCGGACACTGCACCGGTGCGCGAGGTGATCGAACATGGGCGCAACGGCCTGCTGACCGACTTCTTCGACACCGAGGCACTTGCGCACGGCATCGCCGACGCGCTGGCGCGCCGCAACAAGCTGGCGGCCCTGCGCGCAGCCGCTCGCGAGACGATCGTGAGCCGCTACGACCTGGTCGCGCACTGCCTGCCGGCGCAGGTTGCGATGCTCGAAGAGGGCCGCTGAGCGCGGCCGGCCGGTTCAGGCGACGTAGTCGAGGCCGCCCGCTGCCAGGCCCACCAGGCCGATGTGGTCCTGGTTCACCGTGCTGTCGGCCGCCAACTGGGCCAGTGCCGCCTGGCTGTAGGTGCCGTTGTTCAGCAGCGCCACGTACTGCGCCTCGATCGCAGCGGAAGGCGCTGCGCCGGTGACGTTGGTGTAGAGCAGGTCCACCACCGCCTGGTTGCTGGCGTGGCCGCCCAGGGCGGTGTCGAGCGCCAGTTGCGCCAGGGCCTGCCCGCTCGTGCCGCCGTCCACCAGCCCGAGGCCGATGCCGGCGTACTGCGCGTTGTGCACGGCCGCGGCGCCGAACACGGCGCCCAGCAGCTTGGCTACGGTGCCGGCGTTGCCATCCAGGTCCAGTGCGACTTGAACGTCGCTGAAGGACAGCCGCTCAACGCTCACCAGCGAGTCGTCGCCGGTGGCCCCGCCCGAGACGGTGAAGCTGCCGCCGGTCTTGGCGATGCTGTAGCCGGCGCGCGCCGCGGCATAGACGGCTGTGTCGCGGCCGTCGCCGCCGTCGATCGCGTCGTTGCCGCCGCGGCCTTCCAGCCGGTCGTTGCCGGCCCCGCCGACCAGCCAGTTGGCCGTGGCGTTGCCGGCCAGCGTGTCTGCATAGGCCGAGCCCACTGCGTTTTCGATGACCGTGCCGGCAGCCAGGGACACCGTGGAGCTGTAGCTGGCGGTGGTGGCGGCGCCGTTCACGGTGCCCCAGGCCGAAACCACCGCGCCCACGTTGCTGAGGGCGCCCTCGGCCAGGTCCAGCGCCACGGAATGGCCGATGCGGCTCGCGTCGAACACGTCGCTGCCGCCGCCGTCCCACACGCAACGGAAGCCGGTCTGGAAGTCGGAGCCGGCCAGGTCATAGACCGTGTTGCCGCCGTTGGTCGCGGCGTTGCTGCCGTACAAGTACTGCAGCGCGGCAACGTCCATCGCCATCGGCGAATTGGGGTATTGCGACAGGTAGCCGGCCGTGCTGCCCGGCAGCGTGGAGTAGCTCATCACTGTGTTGGGGATGATGTTCTCGCTGGACGCCAGCACCGCGCCCGAATCGAACGGGTGCTTCAGGCCCATGGCGTGCAGCGTTTCGTGCAGGATCAGGTCGGGCCGGTAGAAATTCCACTGCGAGCCCGCTTGCGCCGCGCCGATCCAGACGTCGCCGCCCATCGCCGCGGCGGAGGGGAAGAACGCGTAGCCGGTGAAGTTCATCGCATTGGGTTCCTGCGAATACCCGTAGCGCAGCACGCCGCACTCGGTGGCGTTGTCCACCACTTCCACGAACTGCACGTTGCATACGGCCTCGATGCGCGCCAGCACGTCGCGCGTGAGCTGCCGGTCGGCGGCCGAGAAGCTGGTCAACGTGGCCTGGAACTCGGTGTTGGTCGTGTATGCGAAGGTCGACTGCTGAGGATCTGCAAAAGAGTAGGTGACGATGGTCTTGCTGGTCGCGGTGTCCAGGCTGGACCACTTGCTGCCGGCCATCAGGGCGGCAACGTCGCCGCCCGAGTGCGCGGATGCCTGTGCCGAGGCGACGAAGCCGTAGGCGTTGTCGGTCGGCTGGGTGGCGTAGCTGCCGGGGGTGGCGCCGCCCTGGGCCTGCGCGGCGAGCGCGGCGCAAACGGGGCAGGCGCAGGACCATGCGGCCATGTTGGCCTCGGGTGCCTGGTCCAGCAGGCTGCTGAACAAACCACTCTTTTCGCTTGCATCGATCATCTGAAATCCCCTTGCCAAACCGTCCAAGAAACCCGCCGTGAAGGCATGGGTTGATGAGAAGCGTTTGGGGGGTTTCGGCCTTAGGGGAAAGGCGTGCGTGGCCGTAAGCCGTTTCACCCTGGGGTTAGGGGGAATGCGTAAGGGGGAGGGAGATTTCTACTTAGGCAGATTGCCGCGTGCCGCGGCGGCGGCGCTCGCGAAAAGGCCGCTCACTACAATGGAGACCATGACCTTCATCGAGATGCTGCAGGGCGCGCAGCGGCGCAACGGTTCCATGTTGTGCGTGGGGCTGGACCCGGAGCCCGCGCGCTTTCCGGCCGGCTTGAAGGGCGATGCCGGCAAGATCTACGACTTCTGTGCCCGCATCGTCGATGCCACGGCCGACCTGGTGATCGCCTTCAAGCCGCAGATCGCCTACTTCGCGTCGCATCGCGCGGAAGCCCAGCTCGAGCAGCTGATGGAACACATGCGCCGCGCCGCGCCGCAGGTCCCGGTCATCCTGGATGCCAAGCGCGGCGACATCGGCTCCACCGCCGAGCAATACGCCAAGGAGGCGTTCGAACGCTATGGCGCCGACGCGGTGACGCTGTCGCCGTTCATGGGCTTCGATTCGATCCAGCCCTATTTGAAATACGGGGGCAAGGGCGCGTTCCTGTTGTGCCGCACCTCCAACCCCGGCGGCGACGACTTGCAGAACCAGCGCTTGTCGTCGGTCGAGGGCCAGCCGCTGCTGTACGAGCATGTGGCGCGGCTGGCGCAAGGGCCATGGAACGCCAACGGCCAGCTCGGACTGGTGGTGGGCGCTACCTACCCGGCCGAGATCGAGGGCGTGCGCAAGGTGGCGCCGAAGGTGCCGCTGTTGATCCCCGGCATCGGCGCCCAGGGCGGCGACGCGACCGCCACCGTCAGGGCCGGCTGGCGCCCCGACGCGCCCATCGTCGTCAGTTCATCCAGGCAGATCCTCTACGCCTCGGACGGCGCGGGCTTCGCCGAGGCGGCGCGGCGCGAGGCGCGCAGGACGCGGGACCTGCTGGAAGCGGCCAAGCCTTGATGGCCGGCCGCGCCTGTTGCGTCAGGCCGCCTTCGGCTTCCACAGGCCCAGGGCCGCGCCTGTCGGGTCGACGATGATGCTCAGCCAGCCGGCGCCCATCACCTCGGTCACTTCCTTCATGACCTTGGCGCCCAGCGATTCGGCCTTGCGCGTGGCCTTCTCGATGTCGTCCACCAGCACATAGGCCAGCCAGAACGAGGGCGAGCCGGGGATCATGTTCTTCATCATGCCGCCGCCGGTGCCGTCACCGACGTTGATCATGGTGTAGCTCATGTCCGGGCCCATCGGCATGTCTTCCAGCTTCCAGTCGAACAGTTTTCCGTAGAACGTCTTGGCGGCGCCGAGGTCGTTGCTGCTCAGTTCGACGTGTACAAAGGGGTTGCCCATTTGAATCTCTCCAGGTTGAGGTTGCACTACAAGCAGCCGCGGATTTGCGACCGATCAGACAATGACGGCTGGAGTTGACGAATTTCGACAGCAGGGCGCCGCCGGCCTTGTAAAGTTTTCCCTATTGCATGAACCAGCCGTGGCTCACCACCAGCGACTGGCCGGTCAGCGCGTTGGTCGGGAAGGCCGCGAACATGAGCGCAACACGCGCCACGTCGTCGGTGGTGGTGAATTCGCCATCGACGGTTTCCTTCAGCATGACGTTCTTGATCACCTGCTCCTCGGTGATGCCAAGCTCCTTGGCCTGTTCAGGAATCTGCTTGTCGACCAGCGGGGTTCGCACGAAGCCCGGGCAGATCACATTGGCGCGCACGCCGTGCTTGGCGCCCTCCTTGGCGACCACCTTGGCCAGCCCGATCAGCCCGTGCTTGGCGGTGACGTAGGGGGCCTTCAGGACCGACGCCTCCTTGGAATGCACAGAGCCCATATAGATGATGCTGCCGCCGGTGCCTTGGCTGTACATCTGGCGAAGCGCGGCGCGGGTGGTCAGGAAGGCGCCGTCCAGATGGATGGCGAGCAGCTGCTTCCATTTTG
>JAQGMS010000486.1 GCA_028292245.1 Ramlibacter sp. | reverse complement strand
CCAGCGATTTCACCGCTGTCGGAGCCGACCGCGTCGCCAACTGCCGCAAGCCGACCATCGCCGCCGTCAGCGGCTATGCGCTCGGCGGCGGCTGCGAACTCGCCATGATGTGCGACATCATCATTGCCGCCGACACCGCCAAATTCGGCCAGCCGGAGATCACGCTCGGCACCATTCCCGGCATCGGCGGCACGCAGCGGCTGACGCGCGCGGTCGGCAAATCCAAGGCGATGGATCTCTGTCTCACCGGGCGGATGATGGATGCCGCGGAGGCGGAGCGCTCGGGGCTGGTCAGCCGCGTGGTGCCGGCCGACAAATTGATGGAAGAAGCGCTGGCGATGGCCGAAAAGATCGCCTCGATGTCGCGCCCCGCCGCCGCCATGGCCAAGGAAGCCATCAACCGCGCCTTCGAGACGCCGCTGTCGGAAGGGATGAATGTCGAGCGCAACTTGTTTCATTCGACCTTCGCGCTGGAAGACCGCGCCGAAGGCATGGCGGCGTTCATCGAGAAGCGCAAGCCGGCGAACAAGAACAGGTAGGCTTTGCCCGTCCTACAGTGTCCTGCTCCTTGCCAGCGCAGCACTGACCAGCGCGCGATAGGCGCGCTCGGCCAACGTCGCGGGCGCATCGAGGCCAAGCCGCGCCAGACATTCTTTGTCGGCAGCGGCCGGAGTGCGCGTCGAGCCTTCCCACAGCAATCCGGGCAATCGCAGCGGCGAACGCTGCGCCTCCTGCAGCACCAGCAGCGCCGGAATCAGCCGCTGCTCGACATCGGTGAAATCGGAGCCGAACGGAAACGACGGCAGCAGCCCGGCCTGGCGCGCGGGTTTTAGCGCCGCCGCGATCCGCTCCGGAAAATTCTCGCGATGCGCGGCCGCAATCTCGAAACTTTTCGGCAGCTTGCCGGCATCCTTGGCCTGCCGCGCCAGTTCGGACTGGAAGCGGGAGTCCGCAATCGCCAGCATCGCGGCGATGACATCGGCATCGGATTTACCCCTGACGTCGGCGACGCCGTATTCGGTGACGAAGACATCGCGCAGATGCCGCGGAATGGTCTCGTGGCCGTAATTCCAGCGGATATTCGACTGCGTTGTGCGGCCGGCCGGCCGCGTCGCCTCCAGCGTCAGCAGCGAGCGCGCCCCTTCAAGCGCGAAAGCCTGCGCTACGAAATTGTACTGGCCGCCGACGCCGCTCACCACCTGGCCGTCTTCGAGACCGTCGGAAACCGCAGCGCCCATCAACGTCGCCATCATCGCATTGTTGACGAAACGCGCATCGACGCGGGCGCGACGCTTGGCTTCCTCGTCGCCATAGAGCTGGTTGGTGAAGGACACCGGCATCATCCGGATCCGCGCAATCTGATCCGGCGTCATCTCGCGAAGCTCGCGATAGAAGGATTTCGGCCCCAGAAAAAACGCGCCGTGCAGGATCACGCCATCGACCTCGCGCCGGAGAATGCCGGCGCCGAGCAGGCCGAGGAACGCGGCGGACAGCATCTCGCTGACACCGTAAAGGCCTTTTTCGAACGGCCCGGTTTGCAAATCGGGGAGCTGTTGCGGCCCCGGCGCCAGACGCTGCATGATCGCGTGAAACTGCGAATTGTGGCGATGGCGAACGATCAATCCCTGCGCCAGCGCATCGCCGATCTGACCGATGCCGATCTGCAGCGTGCCGCCGTCGCGGACCAGACCCGCGGCATGAAGCCCAATGGCATATTTGGCGTCGCTGATCGGCTCGGCCGGCGGCGCGAACAGCGGGAAATCGGTTTCGGGACTATCGAGTATCGCGCTGAATTCGTCCGCCGAGAGGTCGCCGGGGCCCGGCATGAACGGCAACTCGGAATTGACCTGCCCGATCAGCTTGAACGAAGCGCGCCCTTCGGCGCGGGCGCGCAGCAGGTCCAGCGTGGTGTCCGTGTTGCAGCTCAGGCTGTAGCGCGGCACGCCATCGACCACGCGCTTCGCCACCAACTGGGTGATGACATTGAGCCCGCGCGTCAGCAGGTAGGACGCTGCGTGGGTATAGTTGGCGGAAATGTAATGCTGCTGCGCGAACGGCGAGTGCAGCCATTTTCCGGCCAGAAAGAAAAACTCGATCACCTTGATATTCGGCGGCAACGCGCCGCCATGCAGCGCCTCGGCGTAAGTGAGATCGGGGTAGCCGCCGAACAGCCGCTCGATCACAGGGGCGATAAAGCGCCGCTCCAGCAGGCCGGACGGTTTCGGCTTTTCCAGGGTGAGCGCGGTGAAGAACGTCAGGCTGATGGCGCGGTCGGCGGCGGCGCGTGCATAGAGCGCGTTGATGATGTGGTTGGCCTTGCCGAGCCCGAGCGGCAATCCGACCACCAGATTGGTTCCGACGTCGCCGATGATGTGCTCGGCGAGATCATTCGGGTCGATGAAGATTTTCGGCATATGGCTTCCGGGAGCGACGCGACGAGCCGGCGGCTTTGAAGAATCGAGCGCCAATCCGGAAGCTATTACACTTCCATCCCGGTTATCTCTAGTTTTGACGAGCACGCGCGCCCTGCACGATCTCCTGCAGCGCCGTGACGTTGGCCGAGCCTGCGCCCTTGCGCCAGATCAGAACGGTCTGCGCACGGTTTTCGGTTCGCCCCAGCGGATGAACGCTCAGGCGCTTGCGCTCCGGGAATGTCGTCAGCACGCTTTTCGGGATCAGCGATATCCCCATCCCTGCGACGACACATCCCAAAATCGCGTGGTACGACGCAAGCTCGATGGTGCGCTCAGGCATGCCGTGACGGCTTGCATACCAGTCCTCGAGGCGCTTGCGGTGCTTGCAACCATGTTCGAAGACCAGCACGCTGCGCGGCAGCGGGCCCTTCCGGCCGATCGGCGGATGATTGGCGGGCGCCACGATCACCAGTTCCTCGTCAAAGGCGAAAGTCTTCTCAAACGGCGCGTCCGCGATCGGCTCGGCGACCAGCGCGGCGTCGAGTTCGCCGGCGATGATGGCGCTGCCGAGCACCAGCGGGTTGCCGGTGCGCAGTTCCAGCACCACCCCGGGATGCCGGCGGAGGTATTCGCTGAGCAGCCCCGGCAGCCTGACCGCCGCGGTACTTTCCATCGCGCCGAGCCGGAACGTGCCGCGGGGTTTGGCGTCCTGCACGGCGCCGCGCGCTTCGTCGGCCAGCGCCAGCAGCCGTTCGGCGTAATCCAACAGGACCCGGCCGGCCGGCGCGAGGTGAAGCCGTTTGCCCTTGCGGATGAACAGCACGACCGACAGGTCTTCCTCGAGCTGGCGGATCCGGGTCGTGACATTGGACTGCACGCGATGCAGGCTCTCGGCCGCGCGCGTCACGCTGCCTTCGCGCACCACGGCGCTGAAGATCTGCAGATCCGACAGGTCCATCATCTCTCTCTGAGATCAAGTGCATCTGAATTATTCATTTTATGTGATTACGTGACTCAGGTAAAGACACATCGCTGCACGACATGGCAGGAGAACAAAATGACAAAAGCCTATTGGATCGTGCGGGTCTCGGTCCGCGACGAGCAGCGATATCCGGAATATCTCGCCGCGGCCGGCCCGGCGTTCAAGCAATTCGGCGCCAATTTCATCGTGCGCGGCGGCGCGTTCGAGGCGATGGAAGGTCAGGCAAGGGAGCGAAACGTCGTGGTCGAATTCAGGGATCGCGCCACCGCCGACGCCTGCTACCACAGTCCGGAATACACGAGCGCGAAGGCAATCCGCCAGAAAT
>JAQGMS010000515.1 GCA_028292245.1 Ramlibacter sp. | reverse complement strand
GCTACATGATCGAGGACATCGCCGCCGACATCGCCTCGGGCCACAACGTCGTCGCGACCGTCTATGTCGAGGCCCGCTCGATGTATCGCGCCGGCGGGCCTGAGGCGTTGCGTCCGGTCGGCGAGGTTGAATTCGCCAATGGTGCTGCGGCGATGAGCGCTAGCGGCAGCTACGGGCCTGCCGCGATCTGCGCCGGCATCGTCGGCCACGCCAATCTGCTGCTCGGCGACGGGGCCAAATCGGTGCTGGAAGCCGAAATCGCCGCCGGCCAAGGCCGCTTTCGCGGCATCCGGCATTCCTCGGCGTGGGACGCCGAGGCCGAAGTCGCCGGCATGTATGCGGGCCGCCCGAAAGGCCTGCTGCTCGACTCGACCTTTCGCAAGGGTTTTGCCTGTCTCGCGCCACTCGGCCTGAGTTTCGATTCATGGCTGTTCCATCCGCAGATCGGCGAGTTGGCCGATCTCGCCCGCGCCTTTCCCGACACCAGGATCATGCTCGACCATTGCGGTGGCCCGATCGGCCGCGGCCGATTTGCCAACCGACGCGACGACACCTTCAAGGAGTGGAAGGCCTCGATCGCTGAAATCGCGAAACGCCCCAACGTCTCCGTCAAACTCGGCGGTCTGGCGATGTGCCTGCTCGGCTACGACTTCCACCTGCGCCCGAAGCCTCCGACCTCGGAACAGGCCGCGGCCGCCTGGCGGCCCTATATCGAGACCTGCATCGAGGCCTTCGGTCCCACCCGCGCTACGTTCGAAAGCAACTTTCCGCCGGACAAGGGCCAGTGCAGCTATCAGGTCATCTATAATGCCTTCAAGCGCATCGCCGCGCCCTATACCGAGGCCGAGAAGACCGCGCTATTCTCGAAGACGGCGACCGATTTTTACAAATTGAAGCTGGGCTGAGACGAACAATGCGCCGGAGAACAAGGTGCGGCCAAGGAGAACTACATGAATCTCACGATGAAAGACCGTGTCGCCGTCATCACCGGCGGCAGCAAGGGGATCGGTATCGCCTGCGCGCGGCGGTTCGCGGAATCCGGCGCCAGGGTCGCGATCGTGGCGCGTGGCGCGGAGGCTCTTACGGCGGCGCGGGCGGTCCTCGCGAAGGATGGGCTGGAGGTGCGGGACTATGTCTGCGACGTGTCCAAAGCCGCGGATATTTCCGGCGCCCATGACAAGATCATCAAGGATTTCGGCAAGATCGACATTCTCGTCAACAATGCCGGCACCTCGCGCGCGATGGCGTTCGAGAGTATCACCGACGACGTCTGGCAGCAGGATCTCGACCTAAAGCTGTTCGCGGCGATCCGTTTCAGCCGCCTGGCCTGGGCCGGCATGAAGGAGCGCAAATGGGGCCGCATCATCAACGTGCTCAACACCTATGCCAAGGCGCCCGCCGCGGGGTCGGCGCCCACCTCAGTGTCGCGCGCGGCCGGCATGGCGCTGACAAAAGTCATGGCCGGCGAAGGCGGTGAGCACAATATTCTGGTCAATGCCATGCTGGTCGGCCTGATCGTCAGCGATCAATGGGTCAAGCGCCACGCCGCCACCGCGCCGGATACCGATTTCGATACGTTCACCAAAAACCTCGCCAAGGACGTGCCGCTCGGACGCATGGGAACCGCGGAAGAGTTCGCCAATCTCGCCTGCTTCCTCGCCTCCGAGCAGGGCTCCTACATCACCGGCACCGCCATCAATGTCGATGGCGGCCGCGCGCCGGTAGTGTGACCAGATCGGCGGACGAGATCGATGCTTGAAAAACTGACGCCTTCGGCCGAGGAGACTGCGACGCAGTGGGTGCGGGCCTTTGACCGCGCGCTGGCAAGCGCCGATCAAGGCGAACTCGTGAAGCTCTTCCTGCCCGACAGCCACTGGCGCAATCTGTTCGGCATTTCCTGGCAGTTTGCGACGTTTACCGGCGGGGAAAAGCTCTGTGGCGAATTGCGCCGACGCGCTGCGGAAGTTCGCGCTCGCGATTTCCGGATCGACACCGGCGCACTCGCTCCCCGCAAAGCCGCGCTCGCGGGTCGCGAGGTCATCGAGGCGGTCATTTCCTTCGACACATCGAACGGTCCCGGCATCGGCGCCGTCAGGCTGATCCCCCAGTCACCCGTCCCCGTCGCGTGGACCCTATCGACCTCGCTCGACTTCAACCGGATTTGCGAGGCGCGACTGAAAGGCCGTGCCCCGGAATCGCAGGCGCGCGATTTCGCTGGTCCCGACTGGTCCGAGGCGCGGCAGGCCGAGATCGCGTTCGAGGGCCGCGAGCCTGATGTCCTCATCGTCGGCGGCGGCCATGCCGGTATTTCCGCCGCGGTCGAATTGAAGCGCATCGGGCTCGACGCGCTGGTGATCGACAAGGGTTTGCGCGTCGGCGACAACTGGCGGCTGCGCTACCGCGGCCTGAAACTGCACAACAAGACGCCCGTCAATCATCTGCGCTATCTGCCGTTTCCGCCGACCTTTCCGGAGTACATTCCGAAGGACAAGATCGCGAACTGGCTCGAAAGCTATGTCGACATCATGGAGGTCAATTTCTGGACCGGAACAACGTTCGACGGTGCGGAGTACGATGAGTTGTCACAGCGATGGGCGGCGCGGGTGCGAAAGGCTGACGGCGGGGCGCGCACGCTTCGCCCAAAACACATCGTGATCGCGACCAGCGTCAGCGGCACGCCGAATATTCCTGAGATAGAGACGCTGGAGAATTTTGCCGGAAAGGTTCTGCACTCCAGCCAGTTCAAGGGCGGACAACAATGGGCCGGCCGTTCGGCTTTGGTGCTGGGCACCGGCACCAGCGCCCACGACATCTGCCAGGAGCTGCACGCCCATGGCGCTGAAGTCACGATGGTGCAGCGCAGCCCGACCATGGTGGTCAATGTCGAGCCCGCGCAGCTTTACGACCAGTCCTATCTCGGCGACGGCCCGCCGGTGGAGATCCGCGATACCTTGAACTCGGGGCTGCCGTTGCCGGTGATCAAAGCCGCCCACAAGCTGATCACCAACGAGGTGAAGAGACTGGACGCCTCCTTGTTGCAGCGGCTGGAGCAGGCCGGCTTCCGGCTTGAATTCGGCGAAGACGGCACCGGTTGGCCCCTAAAATTCCGCACCCGCGGCGGCGGCTATTATTTCAATGTCGGATGTTCCGAACTGATCGCGGACCGAAAAATCCGCCTGATCCAGGCCTGCGACATTGAACGTTTTACGGCTGACGGACTTGCGCTTGGCGACGGCTCGACGCTGAAGGCCGACCTTGTCGTGCTGGCGACCGGCTACAAGGGCCTCGAGCACGTCGTGAGTTCGCTGTTCGGCAAAGCGGTCGCCGAGCAGGTCGGGCCGATCTGGGGCTTTGACGGCGATACCCAGGAGCTCCGCAACATGTGGACCCGCACCCGCCAGCCGGGCCTGTGGTTCACCGGCGGAGCTTTTTCGCAATGCCGCATCTACAGCCGCTACATCGCGCTGCAGATCGACGCCATCGAAGCCGGCAGGCTCGAGAAGTAATGGATCGTTTCAGGTGAATCAGGGCGTCACCAGCCGGCATTTCGAGGTCGCCAGCGGCTGGAAGGCTTCGTCGCCGGGCACGGTCTCCTTCACATTGTAATAGTCCCACTTGTCCTTGACGTC
>JAQGMS010000353.1 GCA_028292245.1 Ramlibacter sp. | reverse complement strand
CGGTCACCGAACGTGACGGCGAATGCGTTCAGCACGGGCTTCCAACGCATCGTCCATCGTGTACGGCCTGCACCGGTCGGGTCCAGGCTGCGGGTCACAAGGTACAGGCACTTCATCGCGGCTTGCTCGGTCGGGAAGTGACCGCGTGCCTGGACTGCGCGGCGGTAGCGGGCGTTCAACGATTCGATGGCATTAGTCGAACAAATTACAGTCCTAATCTCGACGTCGTAGTCGAGGAATGGGATGAATTCGTTCCACGCGTTACGCCACAGCCGGATCATCGCCGGGTATTTCGTTCCCCATTTCTCTTCTAGTTCCTCCAGCGCGGCGAGCGCAGCGTCGGCGTTAGGTGCGGTGTAGATTTGTTTGATATCCCGTTTGATCGCGTCGGAATTCGCGCGGGAGGTCAGCCTGAAGGTATTGCGGATCAGGTGGATGATGCAGGTTTGAACGGTCGTCAGTGGCCACACGCCTTCGACCACGGCAGGGAGTCCTTTCAACCCGTCACAGACGAGGAAGAACACATCGGTCACGCCCCGGTTCTTCAGATCGACCAGCACGCTCATCCAGAACTTGGCGCCCTCACCGCCGGTGCCGGCCCACAGCCCCAGGACGTCCTTACGGCCGTCCACGGTGACCCCGATGGCCGCGTAGACAGGCCGGTTCGCGACCTGTCCGTCGCGGACCTTCACGACGATGGCGTCGATGAACACCGCGACGTACACGGCGTCGAGGGGACGCGACGACCATTCCGTCATCTCCGCGACAACTTTGTCGGTGATCCGCGATACGGTTTCCTTCGAGATCGAAGCACCGTAAATCTCCGCGAAATGCGCCGAGATCTCCCCGGTCGTCAATCCTTTCGAATACAACGACAACACGATTGTGTCGACCTCGGTGAACCGGCGTTGCCGTTTCTTCACGATCTGCGGCTCGAACGTCCCCTCACGATCGCGGGGCACTTCAATAGACACTTCACCGGCCGCGTCCGACACCACCGTTTTCGGCCGGGCACCGTTGCGCACATTCGTCGACTCGCGGCCCTGATCGGCCTGGTTCTTCTCGTGACCGAGGTGCTCGGTCAACTCCTCGTTCAGCGCCGTCTCGAGAACATTCTTCGTGAACAGCTTCAACAACCCGTCCGGGCCGGTCAGCTCCAAGCCACGCTGCCGGGCCTCGGCCACCATCGCGGCCGCCGCGGCCTGCTCCGGCGACAACCTCCGGCTCTCGGCGCCGGGCTTCTTACGTGGACTCACAATCCCTGAAGTCATTACTCACAGTGCCCATCCCGCCGGGCTCAAATCCGGCGAATCGGGCCAGAAACACCGTTCGTGGCACAGTCCCTGCGAGAACTGCAGGCTACGGGCTGGTGCAGGCGGCGCCGGTGGGTACCGCCGTATTCCCGTCGGGTCGTCTGGCCTGGAAGCCCCAGGTCGTTGTGGCGCCCGGGCCGACGATAGCGTTCTGCCCGGCGATGCCGCGGGCCGTCACGGTCTGGCCGGTGACGGTGACGACGGCGTTCCAGGATGCGGTGATGGTGTGCCCCGCGGGGAGGGTGAAGGTGACGGTCCAGCCGTTGAGGGCGGAAGTGCCGGTGTTGGTAACCGCGTTGGGTTGCATGGTGTAGCCGTTGTACCAGCCGGCCTGACGGACCAGGGTCGCTGAGCAGCCGCCCGCCGGCGTCGTGACGGTGACCGTCGCGGAGAACGCGGAGACGTTGCCGGCGGCGTCGCGCGCACGGACCTGGTAGCTGTAGGTGGCGCCCGCGGTCAGGCCGGTATCGGTGAAGGTGTTGGTGGGCGACGTGCCAATCGAGGTGAAGGTGCCACTGGCGCCTGGCGCCCGGTAGATGTCGTACCCGGTGACGTGCACGTTGTCGGTGGAGGCGGTCCAGGTCAGCGTCGTGGCTGAGCCGGTGGTCCCCGATGAGGTCGGCGTGCCCGGCGTCGTGGGTGGCTGCGTGTCCAGCGGCGGCGGGCAGGGCGGCGGCACGGCAATCGCCGCAGCGGTGAAGGCGGAGACGTTGCCGGACGTATCCCGGGCTCGGACCTGGTACTTCACGACACCGACAAACGTTTCAGTGAAGGAGGTCGTCGGGGTCGTCGCGACCGAGGTGAACGGACCGTTGCCGGCTGACCGGTAGACGTCATAGCCGATGACCGCCACGTTGTCGGTGGAGGCGCCCCAATTCAGCGTCACCACCAGGGCGCAGGTGATCGAGACGCTGATCGCGCCCGGTGTCGTCGGCGGTTGCGTGTCCTGCGGGAAGGGGCAGGGCGGCGGCACGACGTTGACCACGGCAGTGAAGCCGGACACGTTGCCAGCCGCGTCCCGAGCACGGACCTGGTACACCACGAGGCCGAGGAGCGATTCCGTGAACGAGGTCGTCGGGGTGGTCCTGACCAAGGTGGACGGACCGTTGTTGATCGACCGGTAGACGTCATAGCCGGTGACCCCCACGTCGTCGGTGGAGGCGGTCCAGTGCAGCGTCACCACCAAGGCGCAGTTGATCGAGTAGCCGAACCCGCCCGGGACCGTCGGCGCGACCGTGTCGGCGCCCGGCGTGAGCTCGGCCGCGCTGGCGGCCTGTGCGCTCGGCACCGCGGCTCCCACAAAGGCGAAGGTCACGGCGAACGCGGCGATGACGGCGCCCACGATGCGTTTCCGCTGCCTGGGCGCCCGTCTCCGAGCGGGTGACACAAGATCGAGCCCAGCGCTCCGCAGGATCATCGGGACACGACGGGGAAGAGACATGGGCGGTGCCTCCGGGCGGACGGACTTCCATGGACTTCGATGGTGGCGCCCAAACGATGCACTGACCGGCGAATCGATGTCAAGGGGCGAGGCGCGCGCGGAATGCCACCACTAACGACCTTTTGCGCAGTGCTTTATGGTGTCTGGGCTGCGCGTTTACCATCAGGCTGGCGGACTTGTCCGAGACGATGCCG
>JAQGMS010000206.1 GCA_028292245.1 Ramlibacter sp. | reverse complement strand
GAGGATGAACTTGCGCTTCGGGGTCGCGAAGTAGCGGTAGGCCACGTCGATCGTGATGCCCTGCTCACGCTCCGCGCGCAGACCGTCGGTGAGCAGCGCCAAGTTGGTGTGCTCGTCGCCGCGATCGAGGCCGACTCGCGCAAGTGGGGCACGCAGGGCGACCACCTCGATTTCGCGCTGCTGGTCGACGGCCTGGCCGCCGAGCGTGAGCAGGGCATCACCATCGACGTCGCCTACCGGTTCTTCTCGACGGAGCGGCGCAAGTTCATCGTGGCCGACACGCCCGGCCATGAACAGTACACGCGGAACATGGTCACCGGCGCATCGACTGCCGATGCCGCGGTGCTGATGGTGGACGCGCGCAAGGGCGTGCTGACGCAGACGCGGCGCCACAGCTACCTGGTGGCGATGCTGGGCATCCGGCATGTGGCGGTGGCCGTCAACAAGATGGACCTGGTCGACTACAGCGAGAAGACGTTCCGGCGAATCGAGGACGAGTTCAGCGCGTTCGCCAGGCAGATCGGTCTGGAGAGTGTCACTTTCATTCCGGTTTCGGCATTCAAGGGCGACAACATCACCGCGCCGAGCGAGAAGACGCCCTGGTACCACGGTCCCACGCTGATGGGCTACCTGGAAACGGTGGAAGTGGACGCGGAGCGCGCCCTGCGCGGCCCCTTCCGCATGCCGGTGCAATGGGTCAACCGGCCCGACCTCGATTTCCGCGGCTTCTCCGGCACGATCGCCGGCGGCAAGGTCCGCCCGGGCGACAGGATTCGCGTGCAACCCTCCGGCAAGGAAAGCACCGTCTCGCGCATCGTCACTTTCGACGGGGACCTGCCGGAAGCGCTGGCGGGGCAGTCGGTCACGCTGGCACTGGCCGATGAAATAGACCTCTCGCGCGGCGACCTGGTGTCGCAGGCCGATGCGCCGGCGGGCGTGGCCGACCAATTCGAGACCACCCTGGTGTGGATGCAGGACGAGCCGCTGCTGCCCGGCCGCCTCTTCCTGCTCAAGACGGGCGCCCAAACGGTGACCGCCTCGGTCATGCAAATCAAGTACCAGGTCAACGTGAACACACTGGAGCACGTGGCCGCGACGACGCTCGGATTGAACGCGATCGGCGTCTGCACCTTGAACCTGGACCGGCCGATCGGCTTCGATCCTTATGCGGAGAACCGCGACACCGGCGGCTACATCCTGATCGACAAGCTGAGCAACGCCACAGTTGCCGCCGGACTCATTAACTTCGCGTTGCGCCGCAGCCAGAACATCCACGTGCAGCATGTGGACGTGAGCAAGGCAGCGCGCAGCGCGCTCAACTTGCAGAAATCCTGCATCGTGTGGTTCACGGGCCTGTCGGGCTCGGGCAAGTCCACCATCGCCAACCTTCTGGAAAAGAAATTGCACGCGATGGGCCATCGCACCTACCTGCTCGATGGCGACAACGTACGGCACGGCCTGAACAAGGACCTGGGCTTCACCGACACCGACCGCGTGGAGAACATCCGCCGCGTGGCCGAAGTCGCCAAGCTGATGGTGGACGCCGGGCTGATCGTGCTCACCGCGTTCATCTCCCCTTTCCAGGCCGAGCGCCGGATGGCCCGCTCTTTGGTGGAAGAGGGCGAGTTCCTCGAGATCCACGTCGACGTGCCCTTGGCCCTGGCCGAGCAGCGGGACGTCAAGGGCTTGTACAAGAAGGCGCGGCGCGGCGAGCTGAAGAATTTCACCGGCATCGATTCACGGTACGAGGTGCCGGAAGCACCCGAGCTGCGCCTGGCGAACGACACGCTCAGCCCGGACGAAGCGGTGGACCAAATCATTGCGCTGCTGCGCCGGCGCGGAAGTCTGACCTAGCCACTTGAAACCGGATGGATTCGGGTGCATGCTTGCCGCATGCGTGCCAGAGTTTTTCTTGCGGCGATGCTGATGGCCTGCGGTGCGGTTGCCGCCGCAACCGCGCCGCAGCCCGCCGCGCAAGTGGTGATCGATGCGCTCACGCGTGCCCATGCCGCCGTCGTCGGTGTGCAGGTGACAGTGGCGGACGGCGCGCGTTCCGCCGAAACACTGGGGCGCCAACGCACCGGCTCCGGCGTCGTGATCGGGCCAGACGGGCTGATCCTCACCATCGGCTACCTGATGCTCGAAGCGGACAGCATCCAGGTCGTGACACAAGACAAACGGACCGTGCCGGCGAGGGCGGTGGGTTACGACCTGGCCACGGGGTTTGGATTGATCAAGCCCTTGCTGCCGCTGCGGGGCGTGAACCCGGTTGCGCTCGGCAGCCACAAGGACCTGAGGCCCGGCGATGCATTGATGGCAGCCATCGGGGGCGCGGACGGCGATGTGGCGATGACCCAGCTGGTGAGCAAGCGGGCCTTCTCCGGATATTGGGAATATCACATCGAGGCGGCTCTTTTCACCAGCCCGCCCATCGGCAACCACAGCGGCGCGCCGCTGTTCAACCAGCGTGGCGAATTGCTGGGCATCGGCAGCCTGTTTGTCGGCGATGCGCTGGGCGAAGCGCCACGCGTGCCGGGCAACATGTTCGTGCCGGTGGATCTGCTCAAGCCGATATTGAGCGAGATGCAGCGCACCGGCAGCAGCACGCAGAGCCGGCGGCCCTGGCTGGGCGTAACGTCGAGCGAGCAGGCCGGGCGGGTGCAGGTGCTGCGCGTGACCGCGGGCAGCCCCGCGGAGGTTGGTGGCATCCAGCCTGGTGACCTGGTGCTGGCGGTGGACGGCAGCCGCGTTGCCACTTTGGAAGAATTCTACAAACGCATCTGGGCACATGCCACGCCCGACGACGAGATCAAGCTGACGGTGCTTCAGGGCGCGGATATCAAGACCTTGACCATCAAAGCCGTCGACCGGATGTCGACCATGACGAAGCCAGCCGGCATCTAGCAGGGCTGCAGGCCCTACAGTCCCGTAGCCACTGTCGGATAGCGCAGCGCGAGGCGCAGTTCGCGCCTGAGTCTGCCATTGTCAAGGCGGCGCGACTCGCTCATGAAACTCAGCAGCACCAGCGGCAGCTCGTCCGCAACCGTGTCACGCGCAACGCGCGGTGGCCGCGGCAACCCGTAAAGGTCGGCCGCCAGGTCGAAGTACTCGCCCATCTTGAGTTCGCTGTCGTCGCAAACGTTGTAGACGCGTTGCGGCCTGCCTCGCCACAGCGCGGCAGCGAAGGCCCGCGCCAGGTCGTCGGCATGGATGTGGCTGGTGTAGACGTCATCCTCGTGCACCAGCGCCGGCGTGCCTTTGAGCAGGCGCTCACGCGGCGTGCCGCGCTCACGGTTGGGCGCATAGATGCCCGGGATGCGCAAGATCGCGGTGCGAACGTGAGCAGCACGGCCGTAGTGGCGCACCGCCCTTTCCGCGTCGGCACGGCGCTGCGCGCGCGGCGTTCGCGGTTGCGTTGGCCGCGCTTCGGTGACTCGCTCGCCGGCGCAATCCCCGTAGACCCCGCTGGTCGATCCGTAGGCCATCGACACCGGTTTGCCCCGGCGCAGCAGGGCCCGCAGCAGCGCCTCCGTTCGCGGATCGCGCCACCATTGCGCGTTGCCGTCCCCGGGTGGTGGTGCCAGGTGCACCACCCGGGTCGCGAGGCCTGCCAGCCGCGACAGGGTCCGCGGCCGGTCGAGGTCACCCGCCAACGGCGTGATGCCACGTGAACGCAGCAGCTCGACGCGGGCGGCAGATGAGGTCAGCGCCATCAGGCCCACCCGGCCGTTCAGCAAGCCTGCCAGGCGCAACCCCACGTCGCCGCAACCGACGATCAGCACGCGCTCGCGCCGAAATCGGGCGGGCAGTGCGCCGAGGGGGTTTCCGTTTGAGGGCAAAATCGTGCGTTCAGAACAAAAGTGCCCGAGGATACCCAATACATGACGAGCGCCCAGGCCCCCGCGGGCTC
>JAQGMS010000192.1 GCA_028292245.1 Ramlibacter sp. | reverse complement strand
AGGACACTGCCACGCACGCCTCCGGCAACTACGGCCTGATGGACCAGACCGCCGCGCTGGCCTGGGTCAAGCAGAACATTTCCGCATTCGGCGGCGACCCGGCCAACGTGACGATCACCGGCGGCTCGGCCGGCGGTATCTCCGTGTTCACGCACATGGCCTCGCCGATGTCAGCCGGCCTGTTCGCCAAGGCCGCGCCGCAAAGCGGCGGCTTCGTCCGGCTGCAGGCGACGCTGGCGCAGTCGGAAGCGGCGGGGGTCGCGTTCGCGGCGCCGTGGAACTGCAGCAGCGCCGGGACCAATGCACAGATCGCCGCGTGCCTGCGCAACCTGCCGGCGAGCACGACGCTGGTCGGCGCACTGCCGCCGCCCTTCACGGGAACGGGGAACCTGAATGCGTGGAACCCGACCGTCGATGGAAAATTCCTCACCACATCGACGTCGACGGCATTTGCCAGCGGCAACTTCGCCAAGGTTCCGGTCATGACCGGCGTGGTCGATGACGAGGGCACGTTCTTCGTCAGCGCGGCCTTCGGCCAGAACCCGATCACGCCCACCACCTATGAGCCGGTCGGCATCGGCGGCTTCCTGGGCCTGGCCAATCCCACGGCGGTGTCGGCACTCTATCCGTTGGCTTCGTATGCAACGCCGAACCAGGCGCTGGCACGCGCCTACGGCGACTACCGCGTGATCTGCGGCATCCTGCAGGACACCGACAACATCGCGGCCGCGCTGCCCGCCAGCGCCAAGGCCTGGGTCTACCAGTTCTCGGAGAAGACGCCTTATACGAACGCCCTGTCGCTCGCGAATCGCCTGCCGCCCAACAACAACATCACGTACGGCGCCTTCCACGGCGCGGACGTGAACTACTGGTTCGACCAGATGACCAGCCCGACGACGGCACCGCAACTGCAGTTGGCGCAGACCATGTCGAAGTCTTTCGCCAATTTCGCGAAGACCGGCAACCCGAATGACGCCGGCGCCACAGCGTGGCAGCCGTACTCGGCGTCCCAGCGCGGTGTCCTCAACTACACCCATGCAGCGTCGACGCCGAATTTCGACGCCTATGGCTCGCACAAGTGCAGCTTCTGGTACGGGCAACCGCCTTCGACCCATCTGTAGGTTCCGATCAACGGAATCGCCAGTGCGGGCCCCAGTGGCCCGTCGAGAATCGTCGCTCAACACCGGAGACGAGCCTTATGAACGGGACCACCCTTGCGGCGATGGCTGTCGCGGCGCTGATGGCCGGCTCTTGCGCCAACGTGCAGATGCCGCCTGATGCAGCCGGGAAGGTGAGGGCGCTGGGCCGGGCCGTCAATCCGGCGGCCACGTCCGACATATTCGCGCCGCGCGTGCTGGAGCGCGCACCCTATGCGAACGTGAAGATCGAGAGCGACGTGCGTTACGGGCCCTCGGATCGCAACCTGCTCGACATATTCGAGCCGACGCAAGCAGCGGCGTCGCCGCGCACGGTGGTCCTCTTCATCCACGGCGGCGGCTTCGTGCAGGGCGCGCGGCGGACCCCGGGCAGCCCTTTCTACGACAACGTGATGCTGTGGGCGGTTCGCAATGGCATGGTCGGCGTAACGATGACGTACCGGCTCGCGCCGCAGTCTCCGTGGCCCGCCGGCGCCGAGGACGTGGGGCTGGCCGTGCAATGGGTGAACGAGCACATCGCGGCGCACGGCGGCGACCCGAAGCGCGTCTTCGTCGTCGGGCACTCGGCCGGCGCGGCGCATGCCGCCGACTACCTGGCCCACGAGCGCTTCCAGCGCGTGCCTGGATCGGGACTTGCCGGCGCGGCTTTGCTGTCGGGCGCCTACCAGGTGGGGCCGCCACTGGCCGTGCCCGCCTACTACGGCACCGATCCGTCGCGCTTCGCAGAGCAATCCTCCCTGCCCGGCATCCTCGCGACCAAGGTGCCGCTGTTCGTCGGTTCGGCGGAATTCGACCCCCCGGCGTTCGCGGAGCAAGCCGTGCTCTTGGTGGATGTGCTGTGCAAGGCGTCACGCTGCCCGGCGTCGGCTGTCTTCGCCGGGCACAACCACATGGCGCAGCCGTATTCGCTCCACACCGACGACCGCGTCGTGAGCGACGCCTTGCTGAAGTTCATCCGCTCGCGCTAGCCGCGGCCACCTGCACAAGGAGACGCAGCCATGCGATGTCTACTTCAGCGGGTCGGCCTTGACCCAGCGATTACCCTTGAGCTCGACCACGACCACGTCGCCCGGGCCCATGCCGATGTGGCTCTGCGGCGAAAAGCGGATGGTCTGGAAACTCTTCACCGCGGTCGATTCCAGGTAGCGCTTGACGTCGTCGGCGTTGGTCGGATCGGCAACGTT
Organism: Ramlibacter sp.; assembly: GCA_028292245.1. Classification (GTDB taxonomy): domain Bacteria; phylum Pseudomonadota; class Gammaproteobacteria; order Burkholderiales; family Burkholderiaceae_C; genus Ramlibacter. The sequence continues at coordinate 6,134 of JAQGMS010000192.1, read as the reverse complement.
GCGCAGCACCGACTCCGCCACGTCGACCATGCCCAGCGCGATCATGTTGATCATGTCGGCGCGCTCGCCGCCGTGGATCTGTTCGTAGCTCTTGATGAAGTAGCTGGCGCGCTGGCGCTCGGCCGGGTCGGCGAGCAGCTCCGGCACCACGCCTTTCAAGGCCACGCCGAGCAGGCGCTTGGGCATGTCGTCCTTGATCAGCGCGACGAAGGGGTCGGAGATGTTGGCGTAGCTGACGATCAGGGGCTGCGTCAGCCCCAGGTTGGCGTAGCTCTTGACGACCGTCGCCGCGCCGGCGCCGGTGTAGGTGGAATAGAGCAGCGTCGTTTCCGGGCCGGCCACGCGCGTGAGCTGGGTGGTGGCGTCGGTCGCGCGCAGGTCGATGCGCGCCAGCGCGTACTTGACGCCGTGCTGCGGAAACACCGCGGCGGCACTGGCCGCGCCCAGCTCACCGCTGGCATCGGTGGCCGCGATGACGCCCAGTTGCGGCACGTGGTTGGCCTTGGCGTATTCGGCGACTGCCGCGGTGAGACCGGTGTCGGCCGGGCTGGTCTGGAAAACATAGCTCGATGCCTCGGGCAGGATGCCCGGCGCCGGCGTGATCATCACCGGGCCGTTCTTCACCAGCGGCATCGTCGCGCGGATCGCGCCGCTGACCGACCCGTTGATCAGCAGCACGACGCCTTGCGCCAGCAAGTCGCGCGCGCAGGTGACGGCCTTGGAGGGGTTGCCCTCGTCGTTGCAGTGAACCACCTGGATCTTGCGGCCCTTGATCCCCTTGGCAGCATTCACCTCCTGTTCCCACCAGCGCACGGTGGCCAGTTGCCGGGTGCCCACCGTTGTGGCGGGGCCGGTGGTGGGCGTGATGAAGCCGATCTTCCAATCCTGCGCCCGGGCCGTGGGAGCCGCTGCTGCCGTGGCGAGCAGGACGGCCGCACCGGCGAGTGTGCTGAACGAACGCATGCTGTCTCCTGGAGAGTCTTGTTCCAACCCGATGATTCTGGAGTCGCCGTCCGGGGCTGCGCACCAGATTCCATTGAATGGAAATACGCGTGACTTCGCGGCGGGTAAACGCTGATGCAGTCGCTTGTGGAAGTGGGTGGAATGACGCGGTGTCGCGTGGAGACTTCATATGAGCCTGTACCAGATCGCCACCTTGGGTAGTTTTTCCGTTCTCGATGACAAGGGAACGCCGCTCAACCTTTCCACGCGCAAGCAGGCGGCGCTGCTTGCCTTTCTGGCGATGCAGCCCAACAAGATCTGCCGGCGCGAAGTGCTGGCCGCGACCTTCTGGGGCGACAACGACGAAGCCCGCGCGCGGCACAGCCTGAGCCAGGCGCTGTACGACTTGCGGCGCTGCCTGGGGCCGCAAGTGGTTCGCAGCAGCGGCCAGATGGTCTGGATCACCAAGGGCACCGTCACCATCGACGCCGGCGAAGTGCTGCGCCTGGCCGAGGACCGCTCGAGCGAGGCATCGCTGGCGGCGGACCGCTTGTACCAAGGCGACTTCCTGCCGGGCATGGAACTGGGCCAGCGCGAATTCGACGGATGGCTGCTGACCGAGCGTGAGCGTGTGCGCCAGGCCGCGCATCGCAGCATCGGCGCGCTGCTGTCGGCAGGCGGCGACGCGCTCGACGGCGACGAGTTGTTGCGCATCAGCCGATCGCTGCTGAGGGTCGACCCGTTCGACGAACGCGCGCATTGCCGGATCATGGAAGCCTATGCGCGCCAGGGCCAGCGCCAGATGGTGGTCGCGCACTTCAACCGGCTGGCCGCGGACCTGGACCGCGAACTGGATGTGCGTCCCTCGGCGCGGCTGCTGTCGGCCTACGAGTCCATCCTGCGCAACATCCCGGCGCCCGGCGTGCCGGTGTTCCGCATCGAGGACTACGTCTTCGTCGTCGAGCAGATTCCGCACGCGGTGCTGGTGACCGACTTGAACAACCGGATCGTCGGCTGGAACTGGCAGTCGCAGCAACTGCTCGGGTTTTCGAAAGAGGAAATGGTCGGGCGTTCGCCCACCACGCTGCACGGCGACTGCGGCCTGGCCGACCGCATCATCGACTCGGCGCTGGAGCGCGGCAGCTGGACCGGCGAGGTCACGCTGCTGGCCAAGGACGGCCAGCGCTGCCGCCAGCGGCGCACTGTCACGCCCTTGTTCGCGCCCGATGGAACCCGCCTGGGCGCATTCGGGCAGAGCCTGCCGAGCTTCGCGGCGAGCTGAGGGCTGAGGGCTGAGGGCTGGCGTGCCGCTGTATTTTTGAACGCAGAGGGCGCAAAGGTTACGCAGAGGTCGCAGAGAAAACAGCCAAAAATAGATTGGGTATTCCTCTGCGTTCTCTGCGAATCCTCTGCGCCCTCTGCGTTCAAAAAACCGATGCGATTGCAGACGTTCCTCAAGCCACCGGCCCGCGATCCACGCCCCAGCGCTTGACGCCGGGCAAGGTGATGCCGAACAGGTCGAGCGCGCGGCCCAGGCTGTGGTCGACCAGGTCTTCGATCGTTTCGGGCTTGCTGTAGAACGCCGGCACCGGTGGGTAGACGACGGCGCCGATCTCGGTGACGGCGGTCATGTTGCGCAGGTGCCCCAGGTGCAGCGGCGTTTCGCGCACCATCAGCACCAGCCGGCGCCGCTCCTTGAGCACCACGTCGGCGGCGCGCGTGAGCAGCGAGCTGGTGGTGCCGGTCGCCACCTCGGCCAGCGTGCGCATCGAACACGGCACGACGATCATGCCGTCGGTGCGGAACGAGCCGCTCGAGATCGGCGCGCCGATATCGTCCTGCTTGTAGTGGACGCTGGCCAGCGCCTGCACTTCGCGCACCTTCAACTCGGTTTCATAGGCCAGCGTGATCTGGGCGCCGCGGCTGATCACCAGGTGGGTCTCGACGCCGGCTTCTCGCAGAAGTTGCAGCATGCGCACGCCCATGATGACGCCGGAAGCACCGGTGATGCCGACGATGAGCCTGTGGGTGGGTGCTTTCTTCGGCATGCGGGGCCTACCGGGAGGTTGCGTACAGCCGGCCGCCGCGCATCTCGGCGCTGCGGGTGGCCAGGCCGTCCATGAATGCGCGGTTCTGCTCCACCAGCAGGATCGCGAAGCGCCCCGCCAGTTTCTGCAGCACGCCGCGCAGCTCCTGCACGATGATCGGCGCCAGCCCCTGGGTCGGCTCGTCCAGCAGCAGCGCCTTCGGCTCCATCATCAGCGCGCGGGCAATCGCCAGCATCTGCTGCTCGCCGCCGGAGAGTGCGTCGCCCGGCTGGTGCCTCCGCTCGGCCAATCGTGGAAAGAGTTCCCAGGCCTGCGCTACCCGGGTGTTGAAGCTCGCGTCGTCGGCGCCGGCGCGGCCGGAGGCGCGGGTCAGTTCCAGGTTCTCCAGCACCGACAGGCCGGGGATGATCTGCCGGCCCTCGGGCACCATCACCAGCCCGGCGCGCACGCGCTGCCAGGCGCGGGTGCGGCTGATGTCGCGGCCCTCCAGGTTCACGGTGCCGGCCTGCCGCGGCTGCAGGCCGGCCAGCGTGCGTAGCAGCGTGGTCTTGCCGGCGCCGTTGGGGCCGAGGATGCCCAGCACTTCGTTCGAGGCGAGCGTGAGCGTGATGTCGCGAAAGACCTGCAGTTCGCCATAGCCGCCGGCCAGCGCGTCGGCTTGCAGCACCGGCGTCATTCGATCACTCCCAGGTAGGCCGCGCGCACTTCCTCGTTTTGCAGCATGGTGGTAAGCGGGCCGGTGGCGATCAGCACGCCGCCGTGCAGCACCACGCCGTTGCCGGCCACCCGGCTCACGAACTCGATGTTGTGCTCGACCAGCACGATGCCGCAGCGCTGCATCTTGAGCTTGTTCAGCAGCTCCACCAGCTGGTCGAGCTCGGCCTCGGTCAGGCCGACCGCGGGCTCGTCCAGCAGCAACAGCGTCGGCGAGCCCAGCGCGGCGCGCGCGATGTCGACCAGCTTGCGCTGCCCGGCCGACAGCAAGGCCGCGCGCGAGTTGGCCAGGTCGCCCAGGCCGAACCGCGCCAGCAGCGCAATCGCCTCGGTGCGCCGCTGCGCCTCCGGCATCCGCGGCGCGATGTGGTCCAGGCGCACCATCACGTTTTCGGCCGCGGTCAGCTCGGGCACCAGCCGCGCGACCTGGAACGAGCGGCCGATGGTGGCGGCGCGCAGGTGCACCGCCGTGGTGGTGACGTCCTGGCCGTCGACGAAGACGCGTCCGCTGCTGGGCGCTTCCAGCCCCGAGATGATGTTGAACAGCGTGGTCTTGCCGGCGCCGTTGGGGCCGACCAGCGCGAACACCTCGCCGTGCCGCACCTCGAAGCTGACGTCGGTGATCGCCTGCACGCCGCCGAAGCGCTTGGACACGCCTTCGACTTTCAGGCAGACGCCGCGCAACGCAGCGTCGCTGCTTGCCGCGACGGGCGCGCTGCTGCCGCGGGTCGTGGACGCCGGCGGGGGCGCCGACGGCGCGAGCCGGCGCCACGCTGCCTGCAACAGGCCGGCCAGTCCTTCGCGAGCGAACAGCACGGTGCCCAGGAATGCCACGCCGTACAGCAGCACCTCGTACTGCTTGGCGAAGCCCGCTACCGTGAACAGCCACTGCACCAGCCCGGCGCCGAGCAGGGGGCCGAGCACGCGTCCCGGTCCGCCCAGCATCACCATGCCGACCATCTCGAGCGAGCGGTTCACGCCCGAGTTCTCCGGCACTACCACGCCGACGAAATAGGCCAGCAACACTCCGCCGAGCGCCGAGTACGCGCAGCCGAGCGTGAACGCGCGCGACTTGACGCGCACCACGTCGATGCCGGCCACCGCCGCGGCGAGTTCGTCGTGATGCACCACCTGCAAGGTGCGCGCATAGCGGTGCCGCACCAGGTAGAGGTACGAGGCCAGGGCCAGCAGCAGCGTCGCCAGCGCCAGCGCGTACCAGGCGTTCCCCGAAAGCTCCGTGCCTTCGCTGAACACCAGGCCCGACGCGCCGCCGGTGAACGAAGGAAAGGCGCGGGCCAATCCTTCCACCACGAACGCGAAGCCGAGCGTGCCGACGGCGAAGAAGATACCGGGCAGCCGGATGAAGATCCGGCCCACGAGGTTGGCGATGACCACGGTGGCGACCAGCGCGATCGCGATCGCCGCCAGCGTCGGCATATGCAGGTGCAGCGACAGCATCCCGGCGAGGTAACCCGGCAGCGCCACGAACGCGGCCTGGCCGAACGCCAGCATGCCGGTGTTGCCGAAGATCAGGTTCAGGCCCATCAGCGATACCGCCAGCAGGGCCACCACGGTCGCCAGCGACGGCGTCCAGGCCGGCAAGCCGAATTAAGGGCTGGCCGCACACAGCGCGGCGACGAGGCCGATCGCGAGGACCCTGGCATTCATGCGCGCAGCCCTCCGCCGTGACGGATCTTGCGGCTTTGCCACAGCGCGATGCCGATCAGCACCAGGAACACGATCGGGTCTTGCGCCAGCGCGTCGACATAGGTGCTGACGAAGGCCTCGAACAGGCCCAGGCACAACCCCGCCGGCACGCCGCGCGAGGGCACCATGCCGGCCAGCGCGGCGGCGATGAAGCCGCGCAGCGTCATCGCCAGCCCGGCCTGGAAGTCGACCGAGGTCAGCGGCACCAGCAGCACCGCGGCCAGGCCGCCGAGCAAACCGGCGATGCCGAACGCGACCGAGCGGGCCAAGCCGACGTTGACACCCAGCAACTGGGCCGCGTCGGGATTGGCGGCGCACGCGCGCAACTGCTTGCCGATGCGTGTCCTGGCCAGGAACACCGTCACCGCAAACGCAGCCGCGATGCCGACGACGATCAGCAGCAGTCCTTGCGGCGGCAGCGCGCCGCCGAGCCAGCGCAGCGGCTTGCCCGCGACCAGCCGCGGAAACGAGAGCGGGTCGATGCCGGCCAGCACCAAGAGCACACCGCGGCTGACAAAGGCCACGCCCAGCGTGACGAGGATCAGCATCGGCACCGGCCAGTGGCTGCGCGGCTGCAGCACGAAGCGGTCCAGCGCGATCGTATACACCACCGCCAGGGCCAGCGCGGCGGCGCTCGCCAACCCCCCGGGCGCGCCGGCGCCGACCAGCAGCGCCACGGCAAGCCCCGCGATTGCATAGGTTTCGCCGTAGGCCAGGTTGAGG